>DAHWKG010000121.1:0-2436 GCA_027343765.1 Sulfobacillus sp. | reverse complement strand
AAGCGCATCGACTGTCAAACCTAAGAAGGAGCGTGCTGACGTATGAATAAAGGAGAACTGATTGCGGCTGTCGCCGAGAAGACCCAGGTGGCGAAGAAAGATGTCGAGACGGTGTTGAATGGGTTCATCGACACGGTGGGGGAAACCCTGCAGCAGGGGGAGGGCATCACCCTCGTCGGGTTCGGAAGCTTCGTCGTCAAAGAACAGGCGGCGCGTATAGGCCGGAATCCAGCCACGGGTGCCGAACTTCACATTCCCGCGAAAAAGGTGCCCGGCTTCAAAGCGGGGAAGCAACTCAAGGACAAACTCGCGTAATGTCACCGTTGGGGGCCTCCAATACGAGGCCCTTTTTTCGTGTGCCCAGACCCCTCAACGCGAGGGGGGCATCGCGCAGCTTCAGTAGGGGCCGTAGCGCGTGTCGGGGGCACGGGAAGCGTCTGGTGTTTGAGCCGTCCCCAACGTTAAAGACACGTGGCCCCTTTTTTTTAAACTTTCTGTCGCGCTATGACGAATGGCGTCGACCAAACCCCGGCTACCATAAGAGGGATCTACGCCGCAACACCCGAATCTGTCAGTAATCGGCAAGCCGCGTCATGCTTGGGGAATAGAGCCCAGCCGCGTGTGAACCCTCGTGGTACGCCGCGGCAGCCGTCCTACTGCATTTTTCGTTCCATTGCTCGTATGATGACACCATGTCAACCCGGCCGGCCTAATTTCTGTTTGGGCCATGCGAGGGCGGTCGTCAAGGTCGGCGTAGCCGCCGGAGGGAAACCTTGACGAGGACCGCAGCTGGCCTATCCTGGCGAGGGCCGGACGGGATCGCTGGTCCCTGCCCAGTGCATGCGGGGAAATCCTGTGACGGATTTTCTGAGGCGACGGCGGATCATTCTCGTATACGCGGGCTGATGGCTCTCGATGAAGAAAGCGTAACCGCAAGTTAGCGAATCCGACGGGAGCTGTCTCACTCTACAGGCGCGTGCTCGACCGCAGTCTTAACGCATAGTAAGTTGACGAGGGCTCTCCCGCTTCCGTAAATACGCCGCATGCACTGGGCACAGATCAGGGGTCAACCGGGCGGAGGCTGGGGATGCATTACTGGGCGATAGGCACCGCCTGTCCCGTAGCCGGATCCCCGAATTCTGCGGCCGCAAGGCACGCTCGGACCCAGACAGCCACTTCCCAAATATAGCCACACAGTTCCCGCCCCACGGCGGTATAGGCGGCGTTATAGCCCCGTTTGGCACCGATACGACGGAGACGAGCGTACAGCCGATTTTGGGCACGCCAGCTGATTAAGCGTAGGTCCTGCGCCCAAGCGTCTGGCACCGCCGCCAACCGGCGTTTGACAGCCCCTTGTAAGCTCGGGCGAAATCGATAACTATGGGCGGACTCGACCAATACGCGCCGCAGGTGGACGTTGCCGGTTTTGGTGATGTGACCGCGCCATTGCGTGCCCCCACTGGACGATTCGCTGGGCACGAGCCCGGCAAACGCCATCAGCGCGGTAGGACGAACAAATTGGCTAAAGTCTCCGCCCTCCGCCACGAGCGTGGCGGCCGTGACCCAATCGACCCCGCGCAAAACCTGAAAAGCCTGCATGAACGGGTACAGCGGGTGTTCCGCCATGGTCTGTTGAATGGCGCCGTCGAGACGCTGCACGCGGGTGTCGAGCTCCTCCAATTGCGCCAACCATTCCGCCCACACGGTCGTCCGGGGGTCCGGAGCCGGATTCAACGTCCGGATCCATTGGCGATAACGGGGCCGCCACGCCAGCATCCCCTCCGGGCGATGAATATCCCAGCGCAAAAGGGCGCTCTTCATGCGATGGCGCAGACGCCGACGATCCTCCACCGCTGCCTCGCGCGCCCGGACGAGGTCTCGGAAGGCTTCTTCCTCCGCCGTGGGTAAATGGACCGGCGTCAGGCTCCCCGCGCGCAAATCTTCGGCGAGCTTACGCGCATCGCGCCGATCCGTCTTGACACGGTCTGCCGCCTTCTGGGGGATCAGCCCCGGAGCGATCACGTCACAGGCCACCTGCAATCGCTGAAGATGGCGAGCCAAGCCGAAACCGGTGGGACCCGCTTCATAGCACACGAGGATCGTGGTTACGTCGGGTTGTCGCCGGACCCACTCGGTCACGGCGTCCAGCCGGTAGGGGATCGCCCCGAGATTACGGGCGCGGTCGCGCCCGGGACGCGCTTCGGCGATGACAATGGTTTCGGCGGAGACGTCAAACCCAATGTAACGGGTATACTGTTCCATGAGACACCAGTCCTTTCGGAAATGTTTTCCAGATACCCGTAGTGTACCCACTACGGATCCGGGAGCTCGACTGGTGTCATCATTCTATCTAACTGAATTTCCATGTTGGCCTGATTAATCTCAACGACCCGCTTTTCCCATTGTTCCAGCGCCATGGCAATGTCCGCCATGAGT
>DAHWKG010000094.1:0-3375 GCA_027343765.1 Sulfobacillus sp. | reverse complement strand
TGGGTCTCGCGTTCGGACTGACTGTGGGGATCGGAACACTCTGGACGGGGTGGAGTGTGGCCGTGGCCGAAATTTATCTTCTAGTGGCGGGACTCGTCTGGATCGCCGTGGCCGGGATTGGTTGGATTCTGGTCCGACGCGTGGACCAGGTCCTCGAACGCCATTGGCTGGATATCGTGGCATGGATTAATCAGTTGGACGAAGGGCGATGAGAGCCGCTACCGGTCCCGGATACCGGGCCTTGGGGGCAATTAAGCTATGCCTTGAATCAAATGGCCCGCAGGCTCGCCACGGACCAATCCGAGCGGGAGATGTTTCTCGCTAGTGTCGCGCACGAATTGAAAACGCCGCTCACGGTGTTAGGGGCGAACCTGGAGGGGTTGGCGACCGGTGCGTTACGGCCGACGCCGGAGCGGTCGACCATGCTCCTCCGGGACGTGCATCGCCTCACCCGATTGGTGAATGATTTGTTGAGGTTCCTTGGAAAACTAAACACAACGTCGGAGCGCCAAAATTATCACCTCATTCTCCTAAGATGTTTCTCTAATCGCTTATACACCTTCTTATTGCACCCCCGCTGGGGGTGCTAGAGGTGTGCGCGTTTTCCTCTTGTGTGTCGCTGGTTCCCTATCCCACAGAAATCAGGTGATCGACATGGCTACCGCCGTTGAATATGATTACGATACCCCCGAAGCATCCGACCGGTGGGATCTCCCCGACGTCTTGATGGTCCCTATGGACTCGTTGGACGCGTACTTTGCGCGGATCCGAGAAATCCCGCTCTTAAGCCTCGCCCAGGAACGCGATGTTGCACGGCGAGCACAGGCCGGGGATCCGGACGCAAGGATTACTCTGGCGGTCCATAATCTCCGGTACGCGGCCCAATGCGCCCGCAAGTGGGAGTATTATAGCCCGACCGAACACGTGTGGTCCCTGTCGGACGCGGTTCAAGCCGCCAACAGCGGGCTCTGGCATGCCGCGCAGAGCTATAATCCGGATATTGCGCGCTTTACGACCTATGCCTCCCACTGGATTTTCCAGTCCTGGCAACGGGAACGCGCCACGTTTTTCTGGCAGATCCGCTTACCTGTCCATGTTGCGCTCGAACAGAGTGCGTTTCGTCGTGCCATGGAGGCATGGGAGCGCACGCATCATCAAGAGGCCACGGCCGACGATCTGGTGCATCTCCTCGGCTGGTCGCTTCCTAAGGCCGTGTTTTGGCTGCACTGGGCCGCCACGCAAGCCCATCCGCTGTCTTTAGATACACCGCGCCGGAACGATGAAGACACCTCGCAGACTGGATGGGTATCCCAGATTCCGGATGACTACGCCGAAACCGTGTGGGATGTGTTAACCCGCCATGGGCGCAAAGACGTGGTGGATCAGGTCCTCAGCACGTTGACGCCGCGCGAAGCGGATGTCTTACGCTTACGGTACGGATTTCTTGGCGCGCCGATGACGCTGCAAGATGTGGGCGAGGTCTTTAAGCTGACCCGTGAACGCATTCGCCAGATCGAGGCCAAAGCCCTCAAAAAATGCCGGGCCTGGTCGGACCGCCATCCCGAAGCCGCTTTGCGTGATTGGTTGAGCGCCTGAGCCGAGGTATTTCTCCCGATCCGGCACCCCCGCCGGGGGTGCTCTATGATGGATACATTGTTACAAGGAGGCGATTCGCATGTCGGTGGAGACGCACGTCATACACGGCGGACAAGCCTTAGGGGGTCCTACTCGGCAGGAAGACGCCTGGGAATCCGGAGGGCCGTGGGCAGCCGTTGCGGACGGACTCGGTGGGCACGCGCATGGCGATCAGGCTTCGCGGTTGGCCTTGGGCGCACTGCGGGCCTTTATCGCGAGCCGCCCCCTGCCGGATGGGCCGCTGGATCTGTGGATGCGGGAGGGGGTGCACGCCGCGCATCGCGCGGTTCGGGCCTTGGGCCACACGACGGATCCGCGCCCGCCCGCGACCACGCTCCTATGGGCGGTCGCCCACGGGGACCAACTCTGGATCGCCCACGTCGGGGACTCTCGAGCGACTTTGGTACGGGGATCCCAAGTAGCCCCGTTAACCCTCGATATGACGCCCGCTGGCGAACGCGTGGGGCGGCAGGAGGCTCCCTGGGATACCCAAAACACGGCGGCGGATGCCCATCAGTTGATCTCATGTCTCGGGATCGATCCCGTCACCGTCGAGGTGTTTCCGGTCAGCTGGCAGGCGGGCGACACGGTGGTGTTGGCCACCGACGGCCTCAATCCCATCCCTGTGGGCGATTGGCCGGACATTGTGGCGACTCCTGATCCCGTGGCGGCGGCATTAGCCCGGGGCTCGTTTGCCGACAATGCCACGCTGGTGGTGATGCACCATGGGTAATCCCTTTACGCAGTTGCAACTCAAACTGGGATGGCGCGATAGCATGCCTATTGTCGGGGACTACCAGGACACCGGGGTGTCCTGGACGCTACCGGTCACCCCGCCGGAGGGCCCTCAGTCTTTGTCCGTCACGGTGTCGGTCCACTTTAGTGAAGCGTCGCGGACCTGGCAGTGGGCTCTCTGTGAAGCGGACGATCCCGTGCCCACGGTAGTCGGGATGGGATGTACCACCCGGGAGCAGGCCCTGGCCCGGGCGTGTGCGCACGTGACGTACAGGTTCGGGATTCCGATCGATATCCTGTCGCCCCGACGCTAGTGCTTCGACCAATGCCCCGGCTCTGCCGGGGCTGTGTCTCGGCCATTATGGATTGTGAGGTGTTTTTGATGATCGATTGTGCCGTGGTCAAAGATTACGTCCGCATTGAGGAGGTTGTGGGGCGCTATGTGGCCTTAAAGCGGCACGGCGCCTGGTATGCGGGGCGTTGTCCGTTTCATGACGATCACCACCCAAGTCTCATCGTCTGGCCCAAGACCGGTCACTGGAAGTGTATGACCTGTTCCCCGAAACGAGATGACGTGATTGGGTTTATCGCCCAAATTGAGCGCTGTTCGGTTGGGGAGGCGGCGGAGCGGCTGGTCCAGTCCGAGCACGTCAAGATGCCCCGGCAACCCGTGCGAACCGCTCCTCCTGTTTCTCCGACACACGCCGTCTCGTTGGCGCCTATCGCGGACCGGGATCGGGTCTATCGGCGTCTTTTGCACCACTGGGGGTTGTCAGCGGGGCATCGCCAAGCGCTCCAACGGCGGCGTTTGGCCGCCACCACGATCGCGCAGGCCCAATTCGCCAGTGTGGTCCCGGGTTCCGTCTTCGATCCCGGGGTCGTTGGCATTCCCGGGTTTACCGGTTCGGAGAGTCGTTGGCGGATTCACGGGCCGAGTGGCATCGCGATTCCGGTTCGCAATGTTGCAGGACAGATCGAAGCGCTGCACGTCCGCACCGACGGCAC
>DAHWKG010000062.1:0-5058 GCA_027343765.1 Sulfobacillus sp. | reverse complement strand
CTTCATGCTGTCCCGCGGCAATGAGGGCCGCATATACCGATCCCAAATGGCGGCAAGCCTCGGGGGCTTTTTCCGCAATCCCCAAGATCAGGGCGGCCGTGAGGGCCTCCTGCGCTTGCGACCAAAACGGGTCACCGCGACCCGGCGCCGAGTCGGACAGCACATGAGCCATATCCCACGCGACCTGACTGGCGATGGTCCAATCCCGGGAATTGTGCAGCGCCTGAGATACCGGAACCAAAGGATTAAACCGCAATCCCAAGCGGGGTTCTCGAAAATCGATCCGGCGCACGCGATAGCCTTGGTGTTCCAGAAATTCCGCACTATGCGCAAATAACTCCCCTTTGGGGTCCGTCACCAAGAGGCTATCTCGCCGATTGATGCCAATCACCCCAATAGTCGGCAAGATGATGCGACGCCCCTTGCCACTGCGCGTAGCCCCAATCACCAACGCATGGCCATCTTGGTCTACCACCCAAGCCGATTGATGCCGTGCTTGCCCAATGACCAGTCCTGTCGGCGGCTGAGCCATGCCCACCTTCCATCGTGCTACACTGGTGTGAAGTTCCCCGGGACTGCGCCAACGCGCGGTGCCATGTTGACCTTGACCCGATGCGGGAGGCCCCCCCCAATGCCCCCGGGCGGGAAATGCTCCCCGAAGCCCCATTCCCACGATGATGAGCCCGATGGCAAGCCATAATCCCAGGTGGGTGTCCGGATAGTGTGCCACCACGGCCAGGGCATTCCAGGGAAGATACGCATCATGACCCATCCATGTCGAAAGAATCCGCGACCATTGAACGACCGAGGCCCCTCGTAGCTCCACGACGAGAGACACCAACGCCGGCAGCAGCGCGAGACTCATGATCAACGCATATCCTGCCAACACCGATGTTCTCAGAATCCGCCTTTTCATCGTCCCATCACCTCCCGTTGCCGTCGCCGCAGCCGGTCTTCGCGAATAAAGCGGGCCACCTGTTCCCACTCCCTCATCTCGTTCAACAAGCCGTAAAAGAGCCCTTGGGCCATGTCTGCCACCCCATCCACTAATTCGGCTCGAGCCCGAGACGCCAGGGTGATTAAAACCTCCTCCATGCGAGCCTGTTCTCGCGCACTCACGGGACCCTCTGATGCCTCCGTGGCCATTCGCACCACCCCATGCGCCGTTTCTTGTCGTTGACGCGGGTTCTGATAGACCATCTTCCGCACTCCTTGATGAAGCATCGCAATCACTTGAGGATCCACTAGCGATGGCTCCCCATGCATCAGGGCTTCCCGGATCATCCGGCCTTGGGCCCGATCCCATTCGGCCGCCTGCCGGAGCAAAATCGGACTGATACGGTCGACCAAATCCTCTAGCGCATGGGCACGAGCCGATGCATGCGAGGTCTGGCTATCCGACTGATGCTGCGCCAACTCTTGCGCCAAATCCTGATAGCGCATCGCCAGATCCCGAAATTCTGGAATGGTGTGGAGAATCCAGAGTGCAGTTTGGCGCACCTCTTGTTTGACAGCGGCCGGCATATAAGCCAACGCCAGGCGACCTTGTTCGGGGAGATGTGGTGCTACTGTCATCAAACGGTCCGCCAAATCCCGACGGTCTGCGGGCGAGAGCATCACCGCGTCCCCAAATCCCAGGGACCTCTCTCCCAATCCTTTGACCGCATTGCGCAAGGTCTCCCGCAGCTGATGCTTTTCCGCTTGCAGGGGACCGCGAATCGGCCGATAGAGTTCCCGCATCCAGAGCTGCCGCATTTGTCGCCGCTCGCCAGTCGACACCTGCCCGATTGCGCGTCGGGGCGTGGATTCCCAAAACAACAAGTGAATGTGGGGATGCCCTTCCTTGCGATGCATGGCAGCCGCCCAATCTAAGCCCGCCAACCCCAGTTCCGCTCCGATTTGGGGCATCACCAGGCGGCACGCTTGCTCCCAACTGCTTCGCTGCAACAACGAATCCGAGGAATGTTCCGCCAAGGCCCGCGCATCCTCTTCAGTCACAGACACAATGAGGCGCCAGACCGGGCCTTGGTGGTGCTGAATGATGTCGACCATCTGCGACAACGCCGGCTCCTGCTCCGGGTCTGGTCCAAACATCCCGGAACTCCCCGGCCGCTCGGCCATATACCGCGCATGAATACCGGGATCGGACGACCGCACCAATTCCTCCTTTTTGGGACTCACCATATAGCGCGCATGGGCTACGGCGCCCACGTGGGACGACGAGGCGGAACCCCGGGGCAAATAGAAGTGCAACCCCATATAGAGCGGTCTCAGCGCCATCACTTCCCTCCATCCCAATAAAAAAAGCGCCCCCACAAGGGCGGACCAGTATCTGGTATTCGGTCCAATCAAGGGAACCAATCCCGGCGGCCGTTCATACTTAAATGATCGGCGATCAACCCGTGAAATATCCATCGAAATTCAAGGAGATCAACCACAAACAAAGAGGCCGCTGAATACTTAAGCGGCCGTGATCCTTTCGACGGAGTTTCACCGTCTCATCAGCAGGCTTGTACCCGAAGGAGCGGGAGACACGGAGCTAAACGATACAATCGACCAAGGAAAGACAGCGATCCAAACATAGCAATCACAAAACATCCCCCCTTAAAAGTACTCGACAACATCGTTGAAATACCCCGCAAGACCTCATCAGTGTTTATGTCTCCCATACAGACGCCAATTGGCGTTTCGGTCCCTCCTTATGGTAACCAACTCCACGCAGGACCGAAAGTCGGAAACTCTCCATACACCCATCGCCCCGTCTGCAGGATTTCTCGAATGATGGGATGACCTTCGGCTACCGCCTGTTCCAGTTCTTCCCTCGTACGCACCAAAATGTCTGTCGCGATAATGCGTGGTCTCAGCGCCATTTGATATTTAATTCCTCGCCTTCGACGGGTGTCCGCATTCTGTTCTATGATCAAAAAATCGAAGTCACTATCCTCATTCGCGCCGTCGCCTACTGCCGACCCGAACAGCATAATGGCATCCGGATTCCCAGCCCGTACCAATTTTTGGACGTAGTCCTTGAGAACCTCTTCACGGTTTATTAGCGCACACCTCCCGTCGTTTCTTCAGCATATCACGCCCTCCCGAGAAAGCAGTGTTATGCGAACGTTCGAAATCCCCAACCTTGAGGGTGTCACGGACTTTCGACCACCCTAAAAATCGCCCATGAAACGGGCCCCATAGCAATGCTATCGGTGTTTCACCTAAGCAAGTCGGCCTCACCTCAGCAAACACGGATTTCCCGGTTCGTCTGTTCCATGAGCGCTAATGCCACGCGAGTAGCCAACAGCTTTTACAAGCCCTCGTTGCCTCGACTGGTACCACGGAAGTTCACTAAATCGCCCCGTTGAGGTACTCTGAAGTCGGAATGTCAAAGACGCTTATCGGAAGGAACACTTCATGAGCGACAAAATTCGCTCCTACCGCCGTGCGGACTTAATCACACGCATCGTGGAAGTTATGCCAAACCTTAAGGTGGATCGAATCCGCCGAATCACCCAAGGCCAAAACAACGACGTGTTGGTGGTGAATAATACCTGGATCTTTCGTTTCCCACGCACCGCGACAGGAGCGCAGTCTTTGATTCGTGAGGCTACTGTCTTACAGCGTCTCCATGGTTATCTCCCGATTGTGACGCCTCACCCGGAAGTCCATGTCCCAATGGATCGCCATTCGGAAGCGTTCATGGCCTATCGTCTAATCCCCGGAAGACCCTTAACCCGGTCTCAGGTAGCGCGAATGAGTACCGTACGTCTCCAAACCATAGCTGGCCAACTAGCGAACATTCTCGATTCCTTGCATTCGTTCGCCCTACCCCAAGAATGGCTGGACATACTCGAAGTTGAACCGGTTAACGCGTGGTCGGAAATGTTTGCCCGCATTCAGCACCACCTCTTTCCCCGCATGCGGGCTGAAGCCCGTAATCAGGTTGAGAGAAACTTTATTCAGTTTCTTGATGGCTCCCGAAGCCAAACCTTTCCCAAAGCTCTCATCCATGGCGACTTTGGTGGTTCAAACATCCTACTCGCCCCGGATAGTCCTACGGTACATGCCGTGATCGATTGGGGAAGTGTTGCCATTGGCGATCCGGCGGTCGATTATGCGGCAGCTTCCACCCTCGATCCGCGCATGATGGACCTCATGTCTGCATCGCACCCCTTCATTGCGCCTCTTCTCGACCGGGTGGCCTTCTATCGCAGCACCTTCGCTCTCCAAGAAGCGCTATTTGGCGCAGAGCACGGTGATGCCACCGCATTGGCCAATGGCTTGCGCCAATACGTCTAAGCGATTGGACATCCTCATGGGGGACGATGGCGAATGCTCATTCGGCTAAACCAACCACAGCAGTCCTTGATGATGTCAGATTCTGCATGAGATCATCTCTGGAGTCTGCTCCGCCACCGCCTATGAATCGGCCGAAAGGTTGGGCTCCTCGCCCTCCTCCCAGAGTGCCAACAACTCGCTTTCGGCATTGCGCCGAAGCCGGTCGGCACCCCGTTGACGGGCATCGGCAATCACCCCTTTCAATTCGTCTAGTCGACGATGGGAGGCCAAGTGGTCTTGCACCAACCAGACCATGAGTTGGCCGGTGACGGCCGTATCAAACGCATCCCGAAACAGGAGCTTTCGCAAAGCCTCTAGTTCGGTGCGAATAACCGGCCGTACGGTACGTGCCACCACCGCACTCCCATCGGCAGCCGCTTCCCCGGCCAGCCCTTGTTTAACTAAACGGCGAATGAGAAGCGCGATGGGCTCGTCACGCCGAGTCGCCATGGCGAGAATCGCTTCCCATGTTGATTCTTCTAGTCGGATATGAAAATCCCGCATGTGATCCCGCCTTCTTTCGCATCTCCTTCAACAAAACGAGTATCGGTGATCCCGCTTGAGGGATCACCGCCCCCCTGGTGGTCCCGCCTCAAAGCGTTACCCCATGCGGCTCGGCCGCATGCGTGGTCCCGCCCCCTTATCCTGCATTCATGAAAAGAGCCCAGTATTCCACCCCGGATGACGCCCTTCCCCCACAAGAATTTCCGGGGGGAAGGGGGGAGA
>DAHWKG010000103.1:0-6372 GCA_027343765.1 Sulfobacillus sp. | reverse complement strand
TGGTGCAAAATGGCCCACGACCGTTCCTGCAGGTGGTCACGTGTCTTGATGAGATCCGGCAAAGGATCGGCCATGCGGTAGACAATCCGGGGGATAACCCGAAACATGAGGTCTTGAAGAAAGCGCTGTTTTAATGCGCCGGCAAGCGGGTAAATGGGAATCAGCCCCAAACGTGGGGACTCGCCCGGACTCAATATTTCCAGTTCCGGGTGGGTCATCCCAAGCCGTCCACGGAATTGATCGACGCGGCCTGAGAACATCACCAAGGTCCCGGGTTGCAGTTGCCGTTTTATCCAGGTGGCGTGGAAAAACGCCACCTCGAGGCGCCCCGTCCCGTCACTAATCCGCACCCGAAGAACACTTCTCTTGGGGCCGGTAAACTTCTCGTCGGCGGCCTCTACCTGCCCCCGCACGGTAGCCGACATCCCGTCCATTAACTCGCGAATCGGGGTAATCTTGGTGCGGTCAACGTGTCGTCGGGGCCACAGCGTGGCTAAGTCTTGAATCGTTTCAACCGAGAGCTTCGCAAGGTCTTCCGCGCGCTTGGCTCCCACGCCCGGCAGACGGGAAACGCTGTCTCCCAGACCTAGCGCCGCCAGATAATCTCCATCCAAGGGTTTGACTGTGGTACTTGCACCAGTTCGGCGTCGAGAACCTCCTGCCAAAATGCTGCCTCCTCCCCGCTGGCCTTCTGACTTAAGTAGACGGTCGTGATCCCCGGCTGGCTAAGTTCCTGCTTCAGCACCCGGCCCAGGGCCTCACGAGTCTCAAAGGTACGACCATCCCAACGCCAAAGGCTTCCCCGCCGTTCCACTGAGTGGCGACGCATTTGTTTCAGGACAGTTTCCAGCCGCGCGCGGTTTTCAACCCAGGGTTCGCCTTCTTGAAACTCGAGTAGCGCCTCGGCGGCAGCCGCCAGCGACGGCGCGGCCACGGCCTCTGACAAGGACAGGCCTGGATTTACCCAAAGAAGGCCGGGCCTGTCGGTGGCCTCCTCCGGGGAAACCACCCGCACACTATCCCCAAACAGGGCCGTCGCCTCCCGCGGTGCTACCACCACCAGCGCCTCGGCGCGCCGCTCGGCCACCTGCTGGCGCATGTCGAGCCACTCCATCTGACGAATGTCTCCAACGGCGGTAAAAATCTTCATTAAGGCTACCGGGTCCTCAACGTGCACATGGACCTTTATCTGGTCCAGGCCCGGTGCAATCACAATGGAGTCGCCAACGGTGGGCAATTGGAGGGCGAGCCATTCCTCGGGATTTGGGTGGCGGAAATGACAGAGCAGGGCTTCAACGTCGTAAAAATTGGTCGTGGGAATTTTGCCCGGTGAAGGCTTAGAAGAGCGATCTGCCTCCACCAGGATCTCTCCCGCCCGCTCGCCTCGAGCCGCTCGAAGCCATCCCCGCACCATGCCGACATAGCCCATAGCCCCGGCGTCAACCAAGCCAGTCCCGCGTAAAGCCGGAAGTAGTTCGGTGGTCTGTTTCAGCGATGCTTCCCCGGCCCGAAGGGCCGAGTCAAGACAGAGAACAAGATCCCCGTCACCTCGAGCCCCATCGGCCATGGCATCCGCCACCGTCAACATAGTTCCCTCCACCGGCTCTGCCACCTGTTTCCGCGCTCGCTCTGCAGCTCGTCGAAAGCCACGTTTTAAGTCCTCGGCCTCCCAGGTAGCCTGCCCGGAAGCCGCCTCGGCGAACCCGGCCAACAACTGCGATAAAATCACCCCAGAGTTTCCCCGGGCGCTCACCAAAGCACCGTCGGCCAACACTTGCCACATCCGGCCTAGGGGCCCATGCCCCTGCGCTTTGACGGCCTCCACCGCCCCACTCAAGGTACTCGCCATGTTGTATCCGGTATCGCCATCGGCCACCGGGAACACATTGGCCCGATTTAACTCCTCGCGTAACCCAATGAGCTCACACTGCGCCTGAACCATCCACTCCACCAACCCAGCCCCCACGAGCCGACAGACGGCCGGGTTTCGCTGCTCAGCCTTCAATCGTCCGAACCCCTTCGACATGCACGGCAATATGATCAGGATACAAGTCCACGGCCTCTTTTAGGGCATTTTGCACAGAATCCGCCACCTGCCGTCCGAGCTGAGCGATTCTGGTCCCGTATTGCACAACGATGTACAGGTCTACGGTGTAATGTCCCTCGGGACCCTCCGTCACGCGAACACCACGGCCGAGCACCTCGTGGCGAACTAGACTATTGAGATTCCCGGCCAAGCCATGATGGCTCATCTGAACGACCCCGGGTACGGCCATTGCCGCCCGCGATGCCAAGGCCGCCAAAACTTCGTCATGGATCACCGTTTGGCCCCATTCCGTGCGCTTTTCCACGCCATCGCCACCCTTCCCTGCGCTTGCATATCGATGGTACCTATGTTACCATAGACTCGCATGTCACGGCGTCGAAGGGAGATCCGAAAAATGGCATACCGTTGCGAAATTTGCGATAAGCACACGGTTCATGGTAACAACGTAAGTCACTCGCACAAGAAGACCAAGCGCGTGTGGAAACCCAACATCCAACGGGTGCGCGCACGCATCGACGGTCGCACCAAGCGTATTTATGTGTGCACACGGTGTCTGCGTTCGGGACGGGTGGAACGCGCCATCTAAGTGGCGCTGTTCCCTCGGAGCGATTGCAATTCTTCTTGGCTAAATTGGTAGGCGCGGCGGCAATAATGACAGGTAACCTCAGCGCCGCCGTCGTTAATTAAGTCCATTAAGTCTGGGGCAGGCAGGGTCCGTAAGGCATCGACAATCCGTTCACGCTCGCACCAGCAATGAAATGCCAGGGCTTCCTGAGGAAACTCATGAATCGGCTCGGGTAACACTTGATGGATAAGGGATGCCAAAGTTTCGCCGTCGGCTAGCCGGCGGCTTATTTGTGTTAATTGCTTGAAGTCGTCTGCCACCTGGTCCACCAGGTCGCTCGGGCATCCAGGCATGGCCTGCACCAAAATGCCGCCCGCCCCGATCACCTCGCCTTCGGTTCCGACCAACACCCCGATCGAAGCCGCACTGGGCACCTGCTCTGATTGCCACAGGTAATGCAAGAAATCGTCTCCGATCTCTCCCGTCTTCAGTTCCACTTGCCCTTGGTACCACTGCCCCTGAGCATCTTGGCGCAGTACGCGAAAATATCCGTCCGTCCCGACAGCTTGTCCCACCGCTAATTTACCATCGGCACGCACCGGCAAGTCCACGGTGGGATGCTGGACGCGGGCCCTCAGTTCACCGTTAGGGCGAATCTCTGCCACTACCCGGCCTAGCGGGCCATCACCCTGCACCTCCACCGTGAGACGCCCCTCGTCATCTTTCATGTCTGCCGCCAGTATGGCCGCCGTCGTCATCACCCGGCCCATGGCGGCGGCAGCCACCGGCCACGCTTGGTGGGCCCGTTGGGCTTCCTTAACCGCGCCGGTTAGCGAAACCGCCACGGCTCGAAGAAGCCCATCAGCTGCCGTCGCCCGAATCCGATAATCCGTTGTCATCACCTCGTCAACTACTTGGTGCTCCACAATCCCAGCACCACTTGAAGAATTTTGCCGACAAAACGCGGCACCTTCACCACTTGCACCTGCATATTTGTCATCCTTTCTGGTGTCCCCGAAGTTTGCCTCACGATGCTGACAAGATCCGCCAGCCCGCCCAAATCAGCGCTCCCCCGATGACCAACGGCCCAATTCCTGCCCATAGTAGCCATAACCCCACGCCAAACGGCCAGATCCATAACGGAAGCACCTTCAAAATCAAGAGAGCTCCGGCGATGGCGATACCTACGCCCCACAGTTTACTCGGACCCCGTCGACGAAAACGAAGACCGTACCGGAATGACCGCATCTCCCCACCCCCTTCGCCGCTCGTGATGATTCGGCAATCATCATGCTACGAACAGCGGAGGAGAAAGGTGCCTCATCGGGAACGAAGAATTTTAATCCGCGCCCGAGGGTCGTCAGCCCCAAAAACATAAGACCCTGCCACCAAGATCTCTGCGCCGGCGGCTCGCACCTGAGGTGCGGTTTCGGCGTTAATGCCGCCATCCACCTCAATCAAAGGACGGTCCCGATCTTGGCGCATTTGCCGTAGACGTGCCAGCTTCTGAAGCGCCCGCGGCCAAAATTTTTGCCCCCCGAAACCCGGATTGACACTCATCACGAGGACGTAGTCCAACTCCGGAAGAATATCCACCAAACTTTCCACGGGGGTCGCCGGATTAATCGCCGCCCCGGCCAAGGCCCCCAGCTGATGAATATGGTCGATAGTCCGCTCGAGATGGGGACACGCCTCGACATGCACGGAAATCATATCGGCACCCGCCTGGCGAAAATCGGACAAGTATCGATCGGGTTCCACAATCATCATATGCACGTCGAGCGGTAAATCTGTCGCGTTTCGGACCGCCTCGACAACCAGTGGACCCATGGTAATATTCGGCACAAACTGGCCATCCATCACATCAACATGCAATAAATCGGCATCCGCTTCTACTTGCCGAATGGACGCCGTCAACGCACCAAAGTCTGCTGAGAGAATCGACGGGGCAATTTGCAACATGGTTCCTCCTAGTAACTTTTGACCCATTCCGACAGCAACAACAGGTAATGGTGGTAGCGCCATTCTGCCACCTCACCGGAGTCTTTCGCAGCTTTCACCTGACAACCGGGTTCTTCGCGATGAAGGCAGTCGCTAAAGCGACAGCGAAACTGGTCGAACTCTGGAAAACTCTCCTCAATCGCGTAAGGGGAATCCACCGCGGTCTCCATGGCGGTGTACCCTGGGCTATCGGCGAGCCAATAGTTGTCGATGGCGTACAGCCGCACCCACCGCGTGGTCTGCTGCCCCCGGCCAATCCGACTCAGCTCTCCGGCCGAGGCCTCTGCTGTGGGGATCATCGCCTTCAACAAGGTAGACTTCCCCGCGCCACTCTCGCCGCTTAGTACCCATACGCCCTGACGGGGTTGATGCATCACTCCCTCGAGTCCCAGCCCCGGGGGAACGGCAATGCGCCACACCGGATATCCCGCCTGGGCATACACCGAGGACACTTCCTCCAACCGATCCTGATCCTCGACCAAATCCACTTTGGACAAAATCAATTCCGCCCGAAGCCCCTGCAATTGGGCCATGACCAACCGTTTATCCAAGAGTTCCAGGCTACCCGCCGGCGACTGAAGGCTAAACACCATGAACAGTCCTGCCACATTAGCCACCGGCGGCCGCACGAGGTGATTCTCTCGGGGCAGCACGGCCTCAATGCGCGCCTCTCCAGGATCTGTGGGCTCAATCCATACCCGGTCCCCCACCAGAATCCGCCCCACGTCGCGTTTTATTCGACCTTTCAGGTAACAGAGGTAGGTGGTGCCATCGGGGAGCACCACCGTGGGCCGGTTGGCTTCCAACAACACCACCAAACCCTCCATCATGGGTTTCCGCCACCCGCAGACGGACTTTGAGTTCCAGACGGCGGCTGGCTCGACGACGATGAGGGACTGGCACTCTGACTAGGCACCAGTCGCTTAATCGGCTGGACGACCTGACCGTTCAACGAAGCTGTTAAATCACCGGAATTTCCGTACCAAATTACCGGGTAGGATACAGACTCGCCAGGATTGACCTGTTGGTAATACACTTCCTCGTTTCCTGCCTGGTCCGTGACCACGACCTTCAAGATTGACTTCGGAGGAGCGCTGGTCGGAATAGTCCACCTCACGAGACTATGATTCTTTGGCAACTGGGCACTGACCGGATCGGGCCCACTGGAAATGGTCACACTGACGCTGGTCACCCCGCTTAACCCCGAGAAGGGCGCCGGGCTTTGATCAATAATGGTGTTCGGCGTCTCCGTCGAGTACTGCGAAATGGGCGTGCCAATGGTAATATTCATACCCGCCAACAAGCTTGCCGCCTTGGGAACGGTAAGCCCAACCAAGTTCGGCATCTTCGTGGCCGCGGTACTCGGACCCTTGGATACCCAAAGCGTCACGCGACTGCCCTGGGGCACCACCGCCCCGGCCCGCGGTCGCTGCCGCAGCACCGTCCCCTCAGCCTCATGAGACGCGACATGATGGACGACCACTTTCAGTCCCATGGTGGATACGAGCTCTTGTTTCGCTTGGTAAACCGTCTCCTTGACAACGGGTGGAACCGTTTCCATATGCGGACCCGACGATACCAGCACCGACACCGGTTGGCTGGACTTGATCCGCGATCCTGGGCGAGGCGTCTCGGTGAGAATGTGGTTCTTGGCCACTTTTGAGGAGTGCCGATGACCGGTGACATCCAGAGTTAATCCGAGTTGCTTCGCCCGTGCCTCGGCGGCACTCAGTGCCATGCCCTTCAAATTAGGAACACT
>DAHWKG010000041.1:0-1753 GCA_027343765.1 Sulfobacillus sp. | reverse complement strand
CGGACATCGACTGTCGGCTGACCGACAGCGTGGTTAACAATCTTCTGGGACTACTAATGAGCAATCCCGGGTTGGTCATCACTGGCTCCTCAAGGCCCTTAAACAATCAATTGCATATTCCTTTTGTGCAGGCTCAGTGGGCCGTGCAGCAGGCAACCGATCCTGCACTCCCGGCAGAAGTCCGCGGGCTACTCGGCCGGAACGCCGCGTTGCACCGTGAAGTCGTGGAAGCCACGGGAAGGTTCTCCACGCCGGCCCCCACTGGAACGGACTATACCCTCGCCAAGGAGGTGCTGCGCCGGGGATACCATATTCGATTTGAGCCATCGTCTGTCATCCCGACGGAGTTTCCCCGGACGTTCGGCACCTATGTCCACAAGCAGGCGAGGTGGATTGCGAACGTCGTGAAAATCGGCCGACGTTATGGAGAACGCAATGAAGTACGACAAGCTTCGATTACGGTCCTGCTGCCCGTGGCCATGATGTTGCTGGCAGCTCTAGGGACAACATGGCCAATATTTTGGATGATTGACGGGCTCTTGGTCATGACTTCAATATTCAACCGCCTTGGGTATCAACGGCGCTGCGGCATGATGATTCCCCTGAGGGCTACGCTGTTGCATTTCTTAGGCGATCAGGCGGCCGGATTAAAAGCAGGCTTCATGATTGTGAGAAAACAGGTGAGTTGGTAGCCAAGGGGAACCGGTTTTGCGCTTGGCCATCGTGAAGGATGTGGACTGCTTATTTCCCGGGAAAACCAGCTAAGACCGACTATAGCATTGGACGGTGGAGCGTGTGAATATTCTTCATTGGTTGGGTTCGGGAAACTTGCCCAAAGATCCCGATAAAACTCCGGTCAGCGGTGTCGTGCGGGCAGCCTTGGAGCTTGGGCGCGCACAACGGCAAAGAGGGCATTCGGTAACGATCGGATGCGCCGGCACTCACGCCTGGGAAGCTGAGTGGGAGGGAGTTCAGCTGATAGGAAGGCCTCCTGCCCGGTGGGCCCGGAAAAAACTCTATGGCAGAACCATGGACTTTAGCCAACATGTGCCGCTGTGGAAACTGACCCGTTCACGTCCCTATGATGTCGTGCACTCTCACCTATACGCGTATTTGAGGGGAATTCGCGCGGGCATCCGGGTGGTCCATTTCCATGTCGACCCCCTGTATGGCGGAGCGGACGGAACTGGATTTTCAAAAGCGGATTTTGACTCGGTCTACCATAATGCCGATATCATCGTGGCGGTGAGCCGTTATATCGAACAGCAATTAAAGGACAATCTTCCGTCGGATCTGCCAATAGGGGTGGTCGCTAATGGTGTACGGCAAGCAGCATCGACCAATGAATTAGATTGCCGTGCGAGCGAGATGCGGAGGAAGTTGGGCATTCGCCAAGGAGACTTTGTAATTGCCTATGCGGGAGCGATTGTCGAGGAAAAAGGGCTGAAAGTGCTTGCCGAAGCCTTTCGCCGGTTGCGGCCAGCCGGCGGACTGGTCCACCTGATTATCGCGGGTAGTGGGCGCCTTTGGGGCGGTGCACTGGTGAAAGCCACGCCGTACTACGAAGAGGAAGTTAGAGAACTCTTGAAAGGCGAAGTGGCTGCGGGACGGGCGCATTTTTTGGGGGGCGTGGCGGCTGAAAGCATGCCCTCGGTTTATTCCGCAGGGGATGTATTCGTGGCGCCAAGCGTATGGCCGGAACCATTCTCCTTGGTTTGCCTCGAGGCCATGAGCTGCGGTCGGCCGATTGTTG
>DAHWKG010000037.1:0-17452 GCA_027343765.1 Sulfobacillus sp. | reverse complement strand
GATGATTTTGGAGGAAGCTCCTCCGCCTCGCCCCTAATTTTTCACCAAGGTCAATTTTTTTCTGCAATGGGGCCCTCCGATGAGGGTTGGATGGATGATTTGCTGTTACTAGAACGCTAAGAGAGAGCCCCCAGCATGATGCCGGAAACTATGAGCACGACGCCCGCCCACACAGGCCATCGCGCCGGCTCACGAAACGCCAGTTGCGACACAATGACCGCCACGGGAAGCTCGGCCGAGGCGAGCACAGCGGTGAGTGTTTCGCCGAGCACCGGGGCGGCCTGATAGGTGAGCACCAGCGGAAGCGCTTGCCCGGTTAGGCCAATGGCACTAGCCCACCCCCAACTAGTAATCGGGTGGGTCAGAGGCATTTGCCAGGGGCGATCGAGCAGGGTGGCCAAAACGGCACCGGTAAGGGTACTCAGTCGTGCCGACTCCCAGACGGAGGTGTCGGACGGGAGCCTTCCTTGCAGGTATAGCATGAGCGCGTAAAATAGTGCGGCCAGAAGGCCGAAGGCTAGTCCCCATCCGTTAGGGGAAAAGGCCCGGGTGCTGATGAGCGTGCCGACCCAAATGATGAAAATCGCCAGTGCTTGAGGGTACGTGGGACGTCGGGCGGAGAGCGCCCAGCCAATCAGTGGCAGTATCCACGAGAATTGAAATAGCAGCATGACAGCTTCGTCTGCGGGCAGAAGCCGGACTGCCTCATAATAGGTCACGGCAGTGGCCGCCCCGAGAGCCCCGACCGCCGCTCCATTGATGCGTTCTTTCGAGGATGGTGGGATGAGACGCCGTTGGCGGAGGGCCATGAGGGCTAGAAGGACCAATGGGAGGACATATTGCAGGGGGGTATAAAGGCGCACCGGCACCCCGGCGAGTGCGGCTCCCTTGGCTAGTGGAGTGACGAGACCGTAACACGCTCCGGCCAGCGTCATCAGAGTGATAGCCATCCATCGCGATTGCATGATAACCTCCGTTGAGGACTCCCGAGTCACTATACCACCCATCTTTCCGGCACGATCGCCCTTGGGGTGGATTTTGCCGTACAATAGAAGCGTACCGATTGAAGTTGGGGAGGGGATTCTCCATGTATTCGCCGCTGGCCAATCGGCTGGACTTATTGGTTCAACGTTATCGTGAAGCCATTGTCAAAAGACGCTTGTTACCCGGCAGTGCGTTGTCGGTTCAGTCCGAGGCTAAGGTGTTGAACGTGCCACCGACGCTGGTGAGACAGGCCTTTCGCCAATTGGCGGCGATGGGATTGGTCGAGCTCTTGCCCGAAGGACAGGCTCGGGTTAACGCCAACAACATTCAGTCGTTGCAGGCGCTGGAATTTAATTTGACGCGTCGTCGCGCTTAAGAAACGTCAGAGAAATGATTGTTCCGAAGCGGCAACGCTTCGGAATCTTAGTTTTTAGCGGGATGTGGCAGGAGATCTGCTGGACTCAGGATTTTGATGAGAAATCTTACGAAGGGGGTTCGCTATGTTCGTTGAGTCGATTGCCTATCGCCACGGGGCGGTACAATCTTCGGTCAGCCTATCGGATGTGCTGGGTCGTCTGAAGGCGCACCCGGCTCTCATGGTCACGAGTGACGGATCAGTAGTCGGTGGTATTTCGCGCGGGGCGCTCTTTAGCCTCTTCGCCGACTATTGGATGAATGATGGCTCCCCGTCCAAGGATATTTTGCCCAAACCGGTGGGGGATTTTGCCGTCTCGGTCCCCATTTTGGAACACGGTGCCCCGGTTGAGGACGCCATTGATCACTTGGTGAAAGGCGCTCCTTTAGTCGTGGTCCGAGACCGTCGAGGCGAACCCTACGGAGTCATTTCGTGGGTCGAGGTCAATCAATACTTGCGGGAAATTACCGGAATCAATGAGACCCAATCGGTGCGGTTTTCCCTGGCCTTATTGGATATTCCTGGCCAGCTTGCGCGCGTGGCAGAAGTCGTGGGACGGGCCGGGGCTAATATTACAGCGCTTACGGTGTCAGACCCCAAGGTCTTGAATTGGGTGCACGTCTCCCTTCGGGTGGACAAATTGCATGCCGACATTGCCCGCCGGGCATTGACCCGCGCAGGCATCGACATTATTTCGGAATCGCATCCGGGCGCCTAAAACAGAAGGGAAGGGAAAAAGAGCCTTCCGGGGCGGAAGGCTCTTTTTGCTTGCCTGGATTAGTCGCCTAGAGCTTGCTCGAGGTCTTCCCACAAATCGTCGGGATGTTCTAATCCTACGGATAAACGGATGAGATCGCCGGCCGCACCCGCTAGGACTTTTTCTTCCTCGCTCAGCTGTTGGTGGGTCGTAGAAGCGGGGTGAATGGCCATTGAGCGAGCATCGCCGACATTGGCGACGATAAGCCACAAGCGCAGTCGGTTCATGGTGGCAAGGGCATGGTCGTGCCCGCCTTTGACTCCGAAATTGAGCATGGATCCGAATAACCCATCGTGCAAATAGGTTGTGGCCAAGGGATACGCAGGATCGTCAGGGAGACCGGGGTAATTGACCCAGGATACGCGCGGATGTTGGAGAAGCCGCTCGGCTAAAATACGGGCATTCTCGCATTGGCGTCGGATGCGTACGGGGAGTGTTTCCAGCCCTTGTAAAATATAGTACGCGTTGGTGGGCGACAGCGCGGCGCCGGTATCGCGCAGCACCTTTACCCTTAACCGGGTAATGTAGGCCGCTTCGTTGAGACTTGCAAACACCAAGCCGTGATAGCTGGCATCTGGCTCCTGATAGTATCGAAATCGCGAAGAATCATAGTTGAAGCGGCCCGCATCGACCACAATACCGCCCATGGCGTTGCCGTGGCCTCCAATCCACTTGGTCAGCGAATGGACGACAATGTCTGCACCATGCTCTATGGGTCGCTCGAGATATGGGGTGGAAAAGGTGTTGTCGACAATTAAGGGAACCCCATGGCGGTGGGCCAAAGAAGCCCAGGCGGCAATATCGGAGACGTTCAGACGGGGGTTGCCGATCGATTCCACGAATACCGCGCGGGTTTTCTCGTTAAAGGCGGCATCGCCCTTAGCGATGTCATTGTCCGCGACAAAGCGGACCGAGACACCGTAGTCCTCTAAGGTGGAGGTAAAAAGCGTAAACGTGCCGCCATAAAGGGAGGTAGAAGCCACAATCTCATCGCCGGCCCGGGCCACGTTCAAAATCGCGGCCGTAATGGCGGCCATTCCGCTGGAGAACGCCACCGCCCCCACGCCTCCTTCTAATAGAGCGAGACGCTGCTCGAGAACGTCGGTGGTGGGATTCATGATGCGGGTGTAGATGTTGCCTGGCTCCTCTAAATTGAACAGACGAGCCGCATGGCCGGTGTCGTCGAATCGGTATCCCACCGTCTGGTAAATCGGTACAGAAATAGCGTGGCTGGTGCCATCGCCAGCGTAACCGCCGCGCACTGCGAGAGTATCGGGGCGCCATTTGATTGCCTCTGTCATCAAATCATTCCTCCCAATGTGGTGTCTGAGAGAGGAGGGAGGGGCTTTTGAGATATCAAAAAAGCCGACCTCTTTGGCCGGCCTCAAAATTGTGCTCCGGCCTCTCATTTCTCAGCGAAAAGCTGCAGGATTTGGCACCGCCGTACGCATGCGTACCGGTTGCCGTGGCATCATCGGGCCAGTCCCTCCGCCACTCTCCATAAGAGGTGATGCTATTACACCACACCTAAGGGGTGGATGCAAGAGAAAATTCAGGGTTTGCGAGGGAGGAAGGACGGACCGCGGGCGTGGGGTTGCGCCAGAAGGAATCCTCAATGGGCCGTATTTTGGTTCTATGATAGCATCAGAAGAGACAAAGGGGCGATGGCGATGACCAACATACTGGTGTTGGGTGGGACAGGCATGCTAAGAGGGGTGGTCTTAAGACTTTTAGCGGAGCCATCGGATGTGTTTGTGCTCGCCCGTAATCCGGAAGGTCTCAGAGCACTGACCGAGTTGGCGCAAGATGATGCGCGGCACTTGACGACCATCGCGCTCGATTACCATGATCGGGATCGTTTGGGCCGTTGGGTGGCCCATGTGCAGTTAATGCACGGGCCGATTGATCAGGTGGTGGCGTGGGTGGGGGGCAATCGGGAGGCGGTGCTTTCCGTGGTCAATGAGGAGATTTATCAATACCGCCGTAGCCCTTGGGACCTTTACGATATTCGTGGCAGTCGGGCGTATGTCGACAAGCCCCCATTGCCCCTGCTCCATGCAAACTGCCGCTACCACCGAATTATTTTAGGGTTCCATGTGGACGACGGGCGGAGCCGGTGGCTTACCCACGAGGAAATTTCGGGCGGGATATATCAGGCGATGCGTAAGGGGAGCGATGACACGGTAGTCATTGGCACGGTGGAACCCTGGGAACTTCGCCCGCGTGAAGAGTAGCGACGTCTGAGCGGTGAGAGACTATCAGGAAGAAACAAACAGGAAGGGATGGGACGGTGCAGTCCTATTGGTACACGACCAGTCGCGTCAAGCCGGTCGAGGCACCACCGTTGAAGAGCTCTCTCAGAACGAACGTGCTCGTCGTCGGTGGGGGGTTCACCGGATTGGCGACCGCCTATTTTCTGCGGCGTCGGGGAATCGAGGTGGCGGTTCTCGAAGCCGAAGAGCCGGGATATGGGGCTAGTGGTCGAAACGGGGGCCAGGTCCTTTCGGGTTGGCCACTGGAAATGGTCAGCCTTCGGGAGAGGCTTGGAGATGAGACGGCGCGAGCCCTATGGGAAATGTCAGAAGATGCGCTGGCGCGCGTGGAGACCCTGGTGAGCGACGAGCACATTGATTGCCAACTCGTTCATCCGGGCCATCTTGAGGCGGCCGCTTCGCCCGCCAAGGCGCGACTTTTGGAGCGCGAGTTGTTGCTCCTAGAATCGTGGGGGTATCGGCGGTGCGAGTGGTGGAATGGTCCCGAGGTGCAAAGGCGGATCGGAACGTCTGGGTATCTCGCAGGCCTCTACGATCCGCGGTCGATGGCCTTTCACCCACTGGACTATGCGCGTGGGCTTGCCATTGCCGCCCAGCGGCAAGGCGCGCTGCTTTTTGGGCGCTCGGCCGTGCGTGAGGTCACGCGTAAGGGCGGTGACTTTCAAGTCACCACCGAGGATGGCATTAAGGCTACCGGCGAAGCGCTTGTTCTGGCCACCAATGCCTATGTGCCCGGCTTTGCTCATTGGCTTAAACGCCGTGTTTTGCCGGTAACCAGTACGCAGATCGCGGTGACCCTGCCTTGCGCCGGGGCCCTTCCGGAAAACATGCCCACCGTATCGGACACCAAGATCGACATGCACTATTATCGTCGGGTGGGTGGCGAAACATTTTTGTTTGGGGGCCGATCGTCCCGAAAAGATTTGGCAAGCGGTCACTACCGAGATCTTCATAAAGCGCTGATTTCGATGTTTCCGGGTCTTCGTGAGGCCGCCGTGACCCACCAATGGCACGGCCGCATTGCCCTAAGCCGGGACTTTATCCCCCATATTGGTGAGACCCCGGAGGGAATTTGGACGGCCTCCGGGTACACCGGACACGGGGCTGCTCTCTCCACAGAAATGGGCTACCTATTGGCGGCGGCGATTGCTGGTGAGCCGCCAAAACCCCTCTGGACCATGCTTCGGGACATCCCCTGGCGTCACTTCCCCCTGAGCCCAGTCTTGCGGCGGGTTCTGCCAACGCTTTTGAATGCGGTGGAATTCGCCCACCGTTAGTCCTGGTCGAGACGCGCGGGCTTGGGCAGCAAGCGGGCGATCATGGGCGGCAGATGAAAGGACGCAACGTGCATTTCCGGTGTGTACCAGTCTCCCCGATGCCGGGGCAAAGTGGGGTTCGGCACGGCTAATTCGATCGCTTTGGAGCCACTGGTAAATGTGAAAAAGCCACCGGGATAGGTGGGCACGGCGCACCAGTACACGCGGCACAGAGGAAAAATTTGGGCGACGCTGTGGCTTGCTTCCGACAGCACTTCCGGATTGTAGATGGGGGTTCCGGTTTGCTGGACGTAGATCCCATCCGGATTGAGGGCCGAAAACACCCGCTGATGGAATTCGGGAGTATAGAGAACGGCGCCGGGACCTGTACCTTCCGGATCGGTACTGTCCACCAAAATGAGGTCGTAGGGTTCGATATCGGGCTCCTGCAAATAGGCCATCCCGTCTCGGATGATTAACGACAGCCGCGGATCCTCGAAGGCGGTGACATGGCGGTGCAAGTATTTCTTGGAGACTTCCACCACCATTGGATCAATCTCGACCAAATCCAGATGCTTGACACGGGACGACCCCAATACCTCCCGCACTAAACCGCCATCGCCGCCGCCAATCACCAGCACGCGCTCGGGATGGGGATGGACAGAAAGGGGGACCCAGGCCAGCATTTCATGGTAAATAAATTCGTCTCCGGTGGTCGTCTGCATAATCCCGTCCAGTACCAGCGAGGAGCCGAATGTGTCCGTGTCCAGCACTTCGATTGTTTGGTACGGGGAACGTCCCGAATATAACATTTTGTTAATTTTCCATTCCAAACGGTGACCATCGGTGGCCACTTCCGAGAACCACAACGCCATCCAATTCGTCTCCTTTGACGAGATATTTTGGCGCCGCCACCTTGCGACGCAACCTACCCGCGGGGGACGCGAGACCATTGTTCCTTAGTATATCATGCTAAGGAAGGAGGTTGTGACCGTTGGAAGATCTTGCGACGCGTTTCTATCAGGACAATCCTTTTTGGCAGTGGATGGGCTTTCAGGTTGACGAGAATAAGCCGGGGCGGGTCGACGTCGAGGTCAAGCCGGAGTTTTTTCAGCATCAAGGGTTTGTCCATGGTGGGGTAATTAGTGCCTTGGTTGATTCGGCCGGGGCGTGGGCTTTCATTCAACAATACGGAGAGGGCCTTCGCACCATAAACCTAGCCGTCCAGTACTTGAGCCCCGTTGACAGCGCGAAACTCTGGGCTAATGCTCGGCTGGTCCGAGTTGGGCAGAGGATTGTTATCGTGGCGGTCGAGGTGGAAACACCCAAGACGGGACCGGTGGCCACGGGACAAGTGATCTATAATCGTCGCCGAAGTCGCTGAGAAACTGTTTCTCGATGCGAATATTCGTTAGAATGGAGTCATTGAGTCTTTTAAGAGGAGTTGACTGGTTTGGCACATTCCCAGACCCCGCCTCGGTCGAAAGGACGTCGTTGGCTCAGGCGGAGCCTGTGGGGACTCCTGGGGGCGCTTCTGGTGGTCTTTGTTGTGGTCCCGGGGCTACGATTGGCCCACCAATTGCTCGGGGTAAAAAAGACGGTGAAGGCGTTAGCTGAGGGAAACCGTACCCACAACTTCGCCACCATCAAGGCGGAGTTGAGTGCTCTGGATGACGAGACTCATCAGCTTCGGGGAACTCTACGATGGCTTGGATATCTTCAGGTTGTGCCGGCGGGCGTGGGACAGAAGTACCGAGATGCAGAAAATGCATTATTGGCGGTCAGTCAAGGGTTGGATGGCGTTCGACTCTTGATGCCGGCGTTGTCCCACATAGCGCCCTTAGCCGGATACCGAACGGGTGCTCGCACTCCCACCAGCGGTCAGAAAAAGATTCAGGCGTTTGTCTCCGAATTGCCGGTGTTAGTCCCCGACCTACGCCATAGCTACCCGGATTTCCAAGCGGCCGCGCGCGACTTAAGCGCTGCCCATCCTGCAGATTTCAAGGGCATTCTGGCGCCCGTGGGCCGTAAGCTGTTGACGGCCCAATCGCTTCTAAACACTCTCGTGACGAACATGCCGCTTGTCGACCATTCGGCCAGCGCGTTGCAGTCCATCCTGGGATATCCGAATCAAAAGCGCTATTTGCTCATCTTTCAAAATAGCGGCGAACTGCGGGCTACAGGCGGGTTTATGACCGCGTATGGATATGTCACCGTGGACCGTGGCAAGCTTGGCTCAGTCAAGGCACAAAACATGTACCTACTTGATGCCCAGGTTACCTACCGGCCGCCGGCGTCGACCGTGATTGCCACCTATCTGCCCGTCTATTATTGGCATCTTCGTGATGCCAATACGTCTCCCAATGTGCCCACCACGGTCGGCTACATCAAAAAATTCTACCGATCCATTCCCAACGTCCCGCACATCAATGGGGTAATTTTCATCGATACTTGGTTTGTGGACCGGCTCATTGGGGATGTGGGAGGGATTACTGTGCCGACGCCGAAAGGTCCCGTGACGCTTAACGAAAAAGACGCCAATATGAAGATGGAATACATGGCGGAAGGCCAAGGACTTCCAAACGCGGTCCGAAAAAAATTTATCGGAACGATGATGAAAGCGTTGTTCCATGACGTACTGCACTCCCACGGTTTAGAGCTCGCACGCGTGTTGAAAACTGTGAACCAAAGCCTCAACCGGAAGTTTATTTTGCTCAACTTCAATAACCCCAAGGCGGAGAAGATGGTTCGTCAATATAACTGGGGGGGCATCATGGATCGCTCGGTGAGGGGGGATTATCTTTCGGTTGTTGATGAAAATCTTTTAGGTCACAAGGACAACTACGTCATGAGCTATCATATCCGCACCCACATTCGGCGGGTGCAGGGTCGCTGGCAAGAAACCGCCACCATCAGCTATCGCGACCCGGCAGTCGATAACGGGTGGCTATTTGTCCCTTACCGATCTTGGGTGCGGTTTTATGTACCCTTAGGGTCAACCTTGATTGCCATCCGCGGTGTGGATGGCATTCCTCCCGAGACCTATAACAATACCGTAGTCAACAAAACAGTATTTGGCGGTCACGTCGACTTGCCGGCCAGGAATTCCAAAACCGATCCGGTGGCAACGCATACGGTGTCGGTCACCTATTGGCTACCGGCAGGAGTCGATCCCCAGGATCTGACGGTCCAGGTACAGCCCGGAGTGAATCATCAAACCCTCACCGTGAAGGAAGGGAACCATCAGGAGACCATTCCCTTTACCCATGATGTGCGGTTCCATTTTTAGGGAGGGACAGCATGGGCTTGGGAATGATATGGTGGGCGGGGAGGAATTCTCCCCCTTCAACGCTAACTATTTAGGGCAACTCCTCTTGAGAGGCGTTTTCCAGGGATGCGTTTTTGAGAGCATTCATGGCCTTGGTGGGATTTTGGCCCTGCTTCTGTCTTTCGTAGACAAGATGCACCAGGCTTTTAAGTTCCGACTCATTTAAGAGTGAAACGTAATTCCACGGGCCTAAGTTGAGTCGCATCGTCTGTTGGGAACTGGAGCTTTCTTGGCTCCCGTCCTCGATCTCGGTTTCTACGGAGAGGGACGGGTACTGGCCGGTGATGTGGAAGTCGCGGATTTTCACGTCATCGCCTCCTTACGATAGTCTCCAACCGATCGACGTTTCTATGCGCGTAAATATTGCCGACAGAAGAAGGAGAGTGGACGACGTGAGCGAAACGATGGCTTTTTTCAACAATCGGATCATGCCCCTTAAGGACGCCAACGTGAATATTGCGACCCATGCCTTTAACTATGGGACTGGCGTGTTTGAGGGACTTAGGGCCTATTGGAGCGAGAAGAACCAAGATTTATACATCGTGCAGGCAGCACCCCATTACGCGCGGTTGTTGCGTTCTGCTCGGCTACTACATATCGAGGTGCCCTATACGGTTGAGGAGTTGGTCGACTGGACCCGGGAGCTCATGCGGGTGAACCATTTTCGCCAGGACGTTTACATACGCCCTTTGGCTTATAAAGCGGATGCGGCCATTAAAGTGGGGCTGTCGGGCCTTCAGAGCGCCTTCGCCATGTTTGCCCTGCCGATGGGAGATTACGTATCGCGGGACGGCATCAAGGCGCAGGTCTCCAGTTGGCGGCGTATTGCGGATAACATGATCCCATCTCGGGCAAAGGTGACCGGAGCCTATGTCAACGCTGCCCTGTCCAGCGACCAGGCGAAAAGCGACGGTTATGATGAAGCCATATTGCTAGGGGATGATGGGCAAGTGTCGGAGGCGAGCTCGGCCAATCTTTTCATGGTCCGTCAGGGTACCCTAATCACCACGCCCGTCACGGCGGATATATTGGAGGGCATTACGCGTCAAGTGGTCTTTGATCTCGCGCAGAGCGCCGGCATTCCCACCGAGATTCGACCGGTCGACCGGACCGAACTCTATCAAGCGGACGAGCTCTTCTTATGTGGGACTGGGGTTCAGCTGGCGGGCATCGTGGAAGTCGATCGGCGCCCCATCGCCGATGGGGCCCCGGGTCCCATTACCGCTCAATTACAGGAACGGTATTTCCATCTGGTGCGGGGTGAGGATGAGGAGTTTCGGCACTATGTAACAGCCGTCTATGGGGAGAACTCATAGGAGGGGACCGTGTCCGCCCCGCGGTCAGTCCTCCGGCCGTGGGTGCCCTCGCATGATGCACAATTCTTGCCATCACCTACCACGTGACAAGGGCCCCAAAGAGAGGGGCCGTTGTCGTTAGCGTGGCTCATATTCGGTGGCCCGTCGGCTGGGCCTTTCGGGGAAGGACAGCCATGCGTCTCCGTCCAATAAGCGTTGGCGTTCAGCTAAGGTGGCCACCAGACCGGTATGTGAGAACAGCTGTGGGAAATTCCCGCGCACCTCACGGGTTGTTAAATCGACATGCTCGCCATAAAGACCGAGCGGGGTAGCCAAATCGACATGATGTTGGATAATGCGATCGGCTTCCTCTAGGCGGCCTTGGCGGAGCAGCACCCGGGCGTACCAAAACCCGGCCAGCAAAAAGGGATGGCGGGCTTGGCCGAGGTCATCTTCACGATATCGATAGACTAATTCGTCCACGACCAAATTGCGTGCGATGTCGTCCAGGGTGGCTAAATAGAGCGGATCGTCTACGGAGACGAAGTCGTACAACGGTAAGGTCAACAAGGCAGCGTCGGCCGACGGGGAGCCCGGGCGGGGCTCGAATCGGCCGGCCCGCTGGGCGTCGTGAAATATGGCTTCGCGAATCCGTAGAGCGGCCCGCCGCCACCGTTCAGCGCGGTCCGGGATCCCCATCGACTCCGCCAGATACTGGGCAGACTTTAGACCGACCCAGTTCATGAGCCGTGAATGGGTATGATGCCCACGGATGGTGCGGTATTCCCAAAGAGATGCGTCTTGTTGAGACCAGGTATGGCGCATCCAATCGGCTAGTGCTTCGATGGCCCACCAATGTTGGTGCAGCCAGCCAGTATCTGCTTCCTCTGCGGCCAGATGGTAGACAAGCCAGAGCACACTACCGGCCAGGTCCAATTGCAACTGGTGGATGGCCCCATTTCCCGCTCGGGCGGGCCGAGATTCAGCGTGCCCAGACAGCCACAGGAGGTCCCGTTCGCCATCCGGCAGCGTGCCATCAACGCGGACGAACGGGGCGGGGAACACGCGCTCGGTGGGGGACACGGTGCTGAGAAGAAATTCCGCAATCCGCCGCGCGCTGGTGCGGTCGCCCGCCAACAATAGGGCCTCAGCGGCATAGGCGCTATCGCGCACCCAAGAATAGCGATAGTCCCACTGGCGTGTGTCGCCTGGGGCCTCGGGGAGCGATGTGGTGGCCGCGGCAATGGGGGCGCCGCTGGGCCGATAGATGAGGGCGCGCATCACTTCCAAGCTTCGCATATAAAGCTCGTGGTGCGGTCCATGATAGGGCTGCCGGGCGGCGAGCCAATATCCCCGGGTGAGGGACCACTGATGGTCCGGGTCACTAGGAATAGGTCGATTCAGCCAACGAAGGTCGGCCGGTTGCTCGGTGCTAATGCGAAGCACGACGGTTGCCTGGCCAGGCCCGAGAATCCATTGGTCGATGCGATCCGTGGGGGTAACCGGGCCGTGCATTAAGAGCTGGGCGATCTCTGGCCCATGGGGGTTTTGGTAGCGCATGCCCCCGTTCGTGGGGGCATAGGCCGGCCGAACCGCTCCGTATCCGAAGGAGGGTCGGCAGGTGAGTCTTAGGGGAACAGCGCTGTCACACGTCAACCATACTGCGGTGCGCCCGATGCTCATCCAGGTGTGCACTCGCGCTTCTCCGAGTTCGGTATCGAACTGGGTTTCTAGGCAAAGTCCATCAGGTAAATAGCGTTGACGGACACTTCGATACGAATCAGGTTCCAGGCTCAAGTATCCCCCGGAATGCCGGTCCAGTAACCGCCCGAAAACGGTGGGACCATCAAAACGGGGCACAGGAAGCCAGTCGATGGCGCCGGTGGGACTGGCCAGGAGGGCGGTCATGCCATTGCCTAAAAGTGCGTAAAAAGGTTTCATGAGTCCCTCGCCTCAAGAGGTAGTAAATGCGTCCGTTCAAGGTTAGCCCCAGTTGGCTCCTCTGTCAAAAGGAATACGGAGGTATTGTTCCAAATTTCGGGGGGGGTGATGCAGAAGGCTTAGTGGATATCGGGGACGTCGCCGGGCCACGTGACCACAACGAGCCAGCGAAGGCCTGGTCCTGCCCCGAGATCACCCGGACGGGGGCTCCTTGGGGTGCCTTGGTCGAGCACCACAAATCCGGGCTTAGGTGGGATTCCGAGAGCCCGATGGGCGAGGTGTTGTAAGCGTCGCGACAGTTCTTGGCGGTGGCTTTGAGCGACGGTTTGACGGATGGCGGCTAAATCTTCGGCAATGGCGTCGGCAACGGCCAGGTCGTCAGGGCCGCGATAAAGGCGCACAGGGCCTACCGAGGGCGGCCCCGCTTCCTTGGGAGCCCAGCTGTAAAGGGCATCCTCCACTTGTTGACGCGCTTGCTGGTCACTCTTGGCCGCGACAATCCATGACTGTTCCCACATCATGTTCACCTTCGATGCAAAATGGGCAAAAAACCAGCCCCGACCGGGGTCAGGGCTAGCGATTAGCGGGCTTCTAGAGGAGAAAACTCCTGCCGGCTCCAAACGCCCTTGGTGCTGGTCTCCCAGCAGTCCGGACACAGCCGAGCTTGCCCCGTCTCTAGCACGTCCCGGGACGTCAACGGCTCCTCGCAAATTTGACAAGTCCCCACAGATTCATAGGCCAATGCGTGACGCATGAAAACCACCTCTTTTTCGGAATTCTTCTATTTGATTATAGTATAGCAGGAGAGTTTGAGAATGTGAACACTATCACAAACATTTTCCGAAAAAATTTTGTTGGGGGCTTTCTTGCCAATCGGGTGGGATTTGGGTAGGGTGATCCTTGGAAGTGGGAGCACTTGGAGGGAATACCATGTTATTAGAAGGAAAGAAAGCTTTGGTCACCGGGAGTTCGCGCGGCATCGGGCAGGCGACGGCTATTGCCTTGGCTCGGGAAGGGGCGGACGTGGCCGTCCATTTTCGACGGCAGCGCGAGCAGGCGGAAGCGACTGCGGAGGCCATCCGGCGTTTTGGTCGTGAGGCTCTGGTTATACAAGCGGAACTGGAAGATCCTGAAGAAGTTGGGCATCTGTTTGATGAGGTGGGCAAGGCCTTTGGGGGATTGGACATTTTTATGGCCAATGCTGCTGCCTCGGCATTCAAGCCGGTATTAGAGTTGAAGCCGCACCATTTAGAACGCACCTATCGACTGTTGGTGGATAATTTTATCCTTTCCGTTCAGCATGCCGTGCCGCTTATGGAAGGACGGCCGGGACGCATTATCACGGTCAGTGGCCATGGCGTCAACTTTACCCTTCCGCGCTACGGGAATATTGCCTCGGCTAAGGCTGCCGTGGAGAGTCTGACCCGCTACCTGGCGAGCGAGCTGGGTCCCCATCAGATTACGGTCAACGCGATCGCCCCAGGGGTAGTGGGAACTGAATCGGAGCAATTTTACATGGGCGATCAGTTAGAAGCCTTCGACCGGGCATGTCGACGCGCGACGCCGCTCGGCCGGATCGGCACCCCGGAAGAAATTGCCGACGTGGCTGTTTTTTTGGCGAGCGACCTCAGTCGGTTTGTGACCGGACAAGTTATTACTGTGGATGGGGGTCTCACCCTGACATCGGGCCCCTTTCAGGAGATATTCGGCGAAAGTCGGGACTAAGGAGGCGTTGTATGAATCCCGAAAAGGAGTTTCCCATTCAGCGGGTCATCGATGAAGAGGGCAATTTAGTAGGGGATCGGGGGGGAGTCACAGACGACCAACTTCTGTCCTTTTACCGTTCCTTGATGACCTTGCGCACGTTGGATCAGCGGGCATGGAATCTCCAGCGGCAGGGCCGCATTGGCACCTATCCTCCTTTTAGTGGTCAAGAAGCCACGCAGGTGGGGGTGGTGGCCGCATTGGAGCAAGACGATTGGATTTGCGGCAGTTACCGCGACTGGGCGGCACTCGTGTACCGGGGGGTGCCCATGTCCTATCCGCTCTTGAACAGTATGGGCCATCCGGTATCTGGCCACATTCCCGAGGATATTCCGGCACTTCCCGTGCAAGTGGTAATTGCCGCTCAAATTTTGCATGCAGTGGGCCTCGCCTGGGCGGCGAAGCTTCAGAACCAGCCACGTTTGGCCGTTACCTTCTTTGGAGATGGAGCGACTTCGCAGGGAGACTTTCACGAGGCCTTGAACTTGGCCTCGGTGGTCAAGGTGCCGGTGCTGTTTGTGTCGCAAAATAACCGTTGGGCGATTAGTGTCCCGGTTAGCCGGCAGATGAACACCCCCACGATTGCTCAGAGGGCTTTAGCGTACAACATCGAGGGGGTACGGGTGGACGGCAACGACATCGTGGCGGTCTATCAAACGGTGAAGTCACTGGCCGGACGCATCCGCGAGGGCGCGGGTCCCGCACTGGTGGAAGCGGTTACCTATCGCCTCGGTGCTCACACCACGGCGGACGATCCCACCCGTTATCGTCCTAGCGAGGAGGAAAGGGCGCTAAGCCACGGAGAGCCGATCGCCCGACTCAGACGCTTTTTAGAAAAGCAGCAACTCATTGACGCCGATGGCATTCGCCAGATCGAAGAAGAGGCAAAGGCGGCGGTGGAAGCGGCCGTTCAAGAGGCCGAAGCGTATCCCAAGGCGGCCCCCGAAACCGTGTTTGATCATGTGTACGAGGAATTGCCCCCGGGTCTTCGCGATCAGCGCCAGAGGTTTCAGGTGGAGGTCTCGGAAAGGGGTGGGGCGCGTGGCTAAAGTCACGATGATTCAAGCCATTAACCAGGCGTTGAGTTTAGCCATGGAGCGGGACTCGCGGGTGATGGTGCTTGGCGAAGACGTCGGAAAAAATGGCGGCGTATTTCGGGCCACAGAGGGTCTCCTCGAGAATTTTGGGGAGGCTCGGGTAGTGGATACTCCCCTAGCTGAATCGGCCATTGTGGGCAGTTCAGTTGGTCTTGCGGTCGGGGGCATGCGTCCGGTGGCAGAAATCCAATTCTTTGGTTTTATTTTCGAAACCATGGACCAGATCGGGACTCAAGCCTCTCGCATTCGCTTTCGCTCGCAAGGCCGCTACCATGTGCCGCTTGTTATCCGCGCACCCTACGGGGGTGGAGTGCGGACGCCGGAGATTCACTCGGACAGCATTGAGGCATTTTTTGTGCATAGTCCGGGCATCAAGGTGGTCACGCCAAGCACACCGTACGACGCCAAGGGGTTGTTGCTGGCGTCCATCCAAGACCCGGATCCCGTGCTCTTTATTGAGCCAATGCGCTTATACCGCGCATTCCGGGAAGAGGTGCCCGATGATTGGTACGAAGTGCCGATAGGGGAAGCTCGCCTGGTGCGCGAGGGATCTGATGTCACGGTGGTGGCATGGGGTCCGATGGTGCCGGTGGCTGAGGTGGCCGCGCAAAAGGCGGAACAAGAGGGCATTTCGGTCGAAGTGTTGGATCTGAGGACCTTGAGCCCGATTGACACCGGCCGGATTGTGCAAAGTGTTCAGAAGACGGGCCGGGCCGTGGTCGTGCACGAAGCGGTGCGTACGGGCGGCGTGGGCGGAGAAATTGTGAGTCTGATTCAAGAGGGGGCCTTTTTGTCCTTGGAAGCGCCGGTTCAGCGAGTGACTGGCTACGACACGCCCTTTCCCGTCCCGTCGGTCGAGGATCTCTGGCTTCCGGATGCGGATCGTGTACTCCGGGCGATTCGCACAACCATCCACTATTAGGAGGGCAAAGATGGCCATATACGAGTGGAAGCTGCCAGACGTGGGTGAGGGAATCCACGAAGCGGAAATCATGAAGTGGCATGTCAATCCGGGCGACAAGGTTGAGGCCGAACAGGTGATTTTAGAAATTCAGACAGATAAGGCGGTAGTGGATATTCCCTCCCCGGTGGCTGGGCGCGTATCGGCCTTGCTGGCGGACGAGGGATCCGTCGTTCGTGTGGGAACCCCGGTCATTCATTTTGAAACCGAGGCGACCGGCGGATCCTCAAGTCAGGTCGAAACTGAGGCCGGCGCATCCTCAATTCAGACCCCCAGCGCTCCGCCACAATCAGTGTCTGCACCGCGAAAGGAGAGTAGCGCGTCGGAAGGGGCGCCGTCCGCGGGGCGCGTCCTTGCCACCCCTGCGGTGCGGAAGTTGGCCCGGGAACTGGGGCTGGATATTCGGCAGGTGGTGGGCAGTGGTGAGAATGGGCGCATCCTTAAGGAGGATTTGCACGCCTTCCAAAAAGGCATTGATGCGCAACCCCGAAGAGAACCGTCCGCGCCGTCATTGCCATCGGCGGCGACCCCGGTTCGTTCGCCCGCCGCGGAGGACATCCGTGTGCCTCTTCGCGGCCTTCGCCGCACCATTGCGGAACACATGGTTCGTTCCAAGTTCACCGCTCCCCATGTGACAACCATGGACGAGGTGGAAGTCTCGGCGCTGGTAAATCTTCGAGCACAGATGAAAGTGCGCGCAGAGAACGAGGGAGTGAAGCTTACCTACCTTCCCTTCATCATGAAGGCACTGGTCGCCAGTCTGAAGCGTTTTCCCTACTTGAATGCCAGTTTGGACGACGACCATCAGGAAATTATCTTGAAGCCCTATTACCATTTAGGGATCGCCGTGGACGATCCGGAAGGCCTGGTGGTGCCGGTTGTTCGGGACGTGGACAAGAAGAGCTTGCTCGAGTTGGCCCGGGAAGTTCAAGATCTGACCGAGCGGGCACACGCCCACAAATTGAGCCGCGAGGAATTGTCTGGATCGACCTTTACCATCACGAATTACGGATCTTTCGGGGGTCTCTTTGCCACCCCAGTCATCAATTATCCTGAAGTCGCCATTTTCGGCACCGGGCGCATTCAGAAGAAAGCCATTGTCATCAACCCGGAGACGGATGAAATCGCCGCACGGCCGGTCATGAGCGTGTGCCTGACTTTCGACCACCGGGTGGTCGATGGCGGGACGGCGGGGCGTTTTACCAATCAGGTGATGCGATATCTTCACCAACCAACCGAATTATTTTTGGAGATGAACTAGCATGGTGGTGGGAGAATTCACGGAGAGTGCGGATCTGGTCGTCATTGGCGGCGGCCCCGGGGGGGATGTGGCCGCCATTCGGGCGGCGCAGTTGGGACGTCAGGTGACGCTGATCGAGCG
>DAHWKG010000028.1:0-1929 GCA_027343765.1 Sulfobacillus sp. | reverse complement strand
CGCCACGACCAAGCTTTGCCCGCTGGCCAGTTCCGCCGCCACGTCGGCGATGAAGGCTTCGCGGTCCACCACATCATCGGGCCCGGCCAGCGTGCCGACCGGAAACAAGGGGCCTGTCGACACAGTCCACCTCCTCGTACTACATGGCGCGTAGCGTTATACTACACCAGACGTAGTTCATTGGCGACGCGTGGGTTTCCTGAGACGGACCCACCTCGTGGTTTGCACGGCCAGCCTAAGGCTCTCGCGTAGCCCACTGCCGCTGGCTTGGCCACGGCGCCGGTGAAGTCGGACCCAGGCAAGGGGGCCATTGCCTGAAGAAAGGCCGGGTCCGACGTGTGGTGCGGTTGCGCAACGCGGCAACGAAGCTCCCATCCAACTCCCCCTCCGGTAAGGGGGTTCCCCTGCATGCCGGCCGAGCGACCGGAGGATTGCCCAGTGAGACCTGTGGTCTAGCGCGGTCCGGGCGCAAGCATCCTCCTATTGGGAGCCTGGAGGTCCCCGGGAAAGATTTTGCGCGAGGAGGTTTTCTGAAAATAGTGGTCACTGCCGGGAAAGCGCGATTCGCGAGACGGCGCATGAGAAACGGCCGGTTCCGACACGCATCGATTGACGAAATAAGCTTCCAGTGAGACTATTGCCTCAATGGCTTCATGGTAAAGGTGGGGTTATGTGGACGGATCCCCGAATGGTGGGGCCTGGGTGGTCAACCCGTGGGTGGACGAACTGCGGCGCTCCTATCGAAACAGCAAATTGGGAAACAGCGGCAACCGCGGATTTGACTCAGATTTTATGAAGAGCACCTATGTCCCCACGGTCCTTGACACCGAGCTGACGCCTCGGGTGACGAGCGGTGGCGTGCGCGTGGCGCTCATTTGCGGCAACCCCGGTGATGGCAAGACAGCATATTTGGAAACGCTGGAGAGACAGTTGATTGGGTCCGGGGCGCGGTCCTTGGTTCGTCGGGCAGACGCCTGGATGGTGTCTTGGGCCGGGCGGGAAGTTATGGCCGTCTTGGACGCATCGGAGTCGCATCTCGGAGAAGAACCGGACGCGCGCATGTTAGCGGCACTACACTGGTTGGAAGGCGACTCCGGCCGCACGCTGCTGGTGGCCATTAACGATGGGCGGCTCCAGTCATTCGCCGAACGGTTTCTTGGCGAGTGGCCCTGGCTCGAGGGGGCACTTCCAGGATCGACCGTGAAATTACCCGGGGATATCTTGCTGATCGACTTGAAGCACCGTAGTCTGGTGGGCCCGGTCCACCGCTTCCGTCGCGAGGAGACACACTTTCTCGACCAGATTATGCAGGAGCTGAGCCGGGAATCCCATTGGCAGGTGTGTGCATCATGCGCTGGCGCGGCCCACTGCCCCATTCGACGTGGGGCCGAGGCACTCCGGGATCAAGACACCCGGCACCGCATCAGTACTCTTTTTCTGATCTCACACCTGCGCCGCGTCCGTCGCGTGACGATTCGGGACGCTCGCTCGGCGCTGGCGTGGACTGTGACGGGTGACCGCGGATGCCACGATATTCATCGGCTGTACGATGGAGCGACGCGGGAGCCCGACGTCCGTGCGCACGAGTACGTCATGAATCTGTTTACCGTCCCGCCTGAGGGCGACGATACGTCCGAGCAATTGCACCAGCTGGACCCCGCGGACGTCGTGGCACCATGGCTGGACAGGGAATTCCGCCCCGATTGGGAGGAGACGCCGCTCGTGCCAGATGCAAGCGGCGCGGACGCTCCAACAGAGTCCCAGCCCATAGATGGGCAGTCCCCCGATCTTCACGCGCAGTATCAGTATTTTCGCCGGCACCGATTCTTCTCGCTGGGCAAGGATTCGCCGTCGGAGGGTGAGACTGGCGTCGCCAGTGACCACGCCACGGATGAACCTAATGTTCTTGACCGGGCGAGCGACTGGCAC
>DAHWKG010000021.1:0-6583 GCA_027343765.1 Sulfobacillus sp. | reverse complement strand
GTAGCGGTAGCATAGGTGACTCTGGATCATCTCGCCCAGGTTCGAATCCTGGTCCCCCAGCCACGGCCCCATAGTCTAGAGGCCTAGGACGCCGGACCCTCATTCCGGAAACAGCGGTTCGAATCCGCTTGGGGCTACCATAAAGTTTGAGCCGCCCGCTTGGGGCGGTTTTTTTGTTATCATAGGGGCCGTGAGGAGGACTATCATGGCCGTATCGGAGTGGCGCAGTGTTGTTCGGTGGGCCGAATGCGACGCTGCGGGAATCATTTATCATGCCCGTGTTTTCGATTGGTTTTCTGAAGGGCGGATAACCTGGATGAAGGAGCACAACCTCGACTATTACGAGGTCTTACGGCCCGAAGGCATTGAATTACTAGTCAAGTCGGCCAACGCCGCCTTTCACCACACCTTGCGCCCTGGCGATCCCGTGCACCTGACGATCGCCCTGGACACCATCACCCCCACGCGGGCCGTTTTCCGCTATCGTGTGGCAGCGCCAGCGTCCGTGGATGTGGCCGCGATAGAAGGCATCACCGAGCATGCCTTCGTTGTTGGTGGGCGAGCTCGGCGGCTTGACCGGCTGGCTCCCGACATTCTACGCCGGTGGCAACGAAGTCTCTAAGTCGGGGCATGCTAGGCCCAGAACTGAGGAAAGCGAGGCAACGAAATGTCCATTGATCCCTATCGAAGCGAACCGTTAACCGATTTCAGCCAGGAGGCCAATCGCCAGCACATGGAACAGGCGCTTAAGGCTGTTAAGGCTCAGTGGGGGAAGTCGTACCCCTTGCTAATCGGTGGGGTACACCAATCTACGCCTGACGAGATTGTGTCCATCAACCCGAGCAATCCTGACCAGGTGATTGGCCGCGTGGCCAAGGCTACCAAAGAACATATCGATGAAGCGTTGAAGGCAGGATGGGAAGCGTTTCACGCGTGGAAACGGGTTCCCGGGCCGGCACGAGCGCGTTACTTATTTAAAGCGGCGGCTATTATGCGTCGGCGCAAATTTGAACTGTCGGCTTGGGAGGTCTATGAAGCAGGTAAGACATGGGCGGAGGCGGACGGCGACGTCGCGGAGGCCATCGACTTTCTCGAGTACTATGGTCGGCAGATAGGGCGACTATCGGCTCCCATTCCTACTACGCCGCTCCCTGGTGAAGAGGATACCGCCTTTTATCGGCCGTTGGGAGTCGGCGCCATTATCCCCCCATGGAATTTCCCGTTGGCTATTTTGACGGGCATGAGTAGTTCGGCCATGGCGGCAGGGAATCCCATCCTTCTTAAGCCGGCCAGTCCCACGCCGGTCATTGCGGCCAAGTTTGTTGAAATCATGGAGGAAGCCGGGATTCCCCGAGGGGTTTTGAACTTCGTGCCCGGAGATGGTGGGGTGATCGGCGACCACTTGGTGACTCATCCATTGACGCGTTTTGTGAGCTTTACCGGTTCGCGAGAAGTCGGGCTTAGGATTAACCGCCTGGCGGCTGAACACCAGAATGGACAGCGTTGGATAAAGCGCGTGGTCGCTGAAATGGGCGGGAAGGACGCCATCGTGGTGGATGAGACCGCCGATCTCGAAGCCGCCGCCGTGGGGATTGTGCAATCCGCCTTTGGATTCCAAGGACAGAAATGCTCCGCATGCTCGCGGGCCATTATTGTGGATAGCGTCTACGATCAGGTCCTAAACCGCGTGGTGGAACTCACCGGTGAGCTAAAGGTAGGCCCCGCGGAAGATTACCAAAACCAAATGGGTCCGGTGATAGACGAGCGTGCGTTTAAGAAGATTCAGAGCTATATTGACTGGGGTCGGGAACACGCGAAACTGGTCATCGGCGGCGGGATGCCTTTCGAGAAGGGCTACTATCTTGAGCCGACGATTTTCTCAGAGGTGGCCCCAGGGTCCAAGTTGGAGCAAGAAGAAATTTTTGGACCGGTCCTCTCTTTCGTTCGGGCTCGCGATTTTGACCAAGCGTTGGACATCGCAAACGACACGGAGTTTGGCCTGACAGGTTCCATCTACTCCAAGCGCCGCGATCGGATCGAGCAAGCGACGGAAGAATTCGAGGTTGGCAACCTCTATATCAATCGAAAGTGTACGGGTGCAGTCGTTGGTGCCCATCCGTTCGGCGGGTTCAACATGTCGGGGACCGATTCGAAGACGGGGAGCCCTGATTATCTTCTCCTCTTTATGCAGATGAAGGCGGTCGCGGAAAAGTTTTAGTGAACAGCGCTTGGAGCGCCCCATTCTTAGTCGCGCTTGCCATTGGTTATAGGCAAGAGTCACGTTAGGCGTTCGAGAATAGGAGGGCTCCCCCAAAAGGGTCGAAGCCCTAGAGGGGCAGCCCTCCGTCTTCTAGCCCATTAAATAACCGGATGGGGCCCTGTGATTTATGGCCGATCGGGCACTCTGGTGTGTCAGGGACAAGAGGCCGGATACGATCACGCCATTTCGCGAACAGCAACATCAGGAGAAATTTTGGATGCTCTACTCAGTTTGTCGGACGTGGTGTGCCGAGCGCACCATCTTTGACCCTGACATGAATGTCCGCATGGGCTTAATCGATTCGCGGTTCCCCCGCGATGGTCGCGTTCTGGTGACCACCGGATTCGTTGGCTTCCAAGGCCCGTGTCAACATCGGCCCCCACACTAATAGGGCAATACATCCTACCAGAACAATTCCACCGGAGACAAAAAATGGCACCGTCATGCCCCACCGTTGACCAATCAGACCGGACAGCAAAGGAGCTAGGGCTGCGCCCGCCCAACGCAAGAAGTTATAGGCGCCCGAGGAAATCGACCGAGAGAACGGCGAGACCTCCATCGCCAAGGTGGTAAAGAGCGCATTGGCAATGCCGCAGAAGAAACCGGTAATGACGATGATATACAGCAGGCGATGGCCAGGCATTAGCCCCGCTAAAACGAACAAGAGGACGATAAAGGGTAGGTTCCAGGTCAGGACGGCGATGGGCCGCATGCGTTTTAAGAGCCAATTGACCACGATGACCGACGAGATTGCCACTAAGATTCCCCAAAAGAAATAGGTGATGCCAAGGGAAATCGCCCGCAAATGCCCGAGGGTGAGCGGGGAGTAGGCCAAAATAGTAAAAAATCCATAGCTATAGGTCAATCCAATTAGCGCGTTGGTCAGGACGGCACGGTTGCCTAGTGCCCGAAAAATGTCTCGGGCCGTGCGGGGCGCTTCTTTCCGGGGAGGCTCCTTGACTAGGCGGAGGGTAGCTAGGAAAGCAATCGCCATCAGGGTGGCGGTGCCAAAAAACGGGTCGCGCCAATGAATGCTCCCGAGGGCGCCCCCAAGCAACGGTCCCGACGCAATCCCGAGGCCCAACGCCGCTTCATACAGCGTGATGGCTGGCCCCATGCCGCTGGTCGAGAGGCCCACAATAATGGAAAGGGCCGTGGACGTGAAAAAGGCATTGCCGAGACCCCAGCCTCCTCGGACGACGGCGAGAAAGCCAATGGACGGCGAAAGGCCGGAGAGGGTAGCAAAGACCACCACAAGTCCCAGCCCTATCAGCATCGTTTTCTTCCCGCCCAGCCGCGTGCCGAGCACCCCGGAAATCAACATGGCCAATGCCATTACGGCGATATAACTCGTAAATAGCCACTCCACTTGCGATGGCGTCGCACCCATGGCGTGTCCAATGAGCGGCAATATCGGATCGACCACGCCAATGCCCATGAAGGCGACGAAGGTGGCAAATGCGGTGGCCCAAACGGCCGGCGGAAAATGTTTTAACACGAAAGGCCCTCCTTACATCCACAGTCGTAATAGGCAAAGATACCCCTTCCCCTGCCGGCGCTACATGGTTGTATAATACAACTTAGAGGCCGCGAACCGCAATACCTCTACCTGGGGGCAGGAAGTTTTTGGCGTAGTGGTGGGCCCAAAAATATGGGCTGAGGGGAACGCCATCTGGTGGCCCTTCGAGTGGTCGTGCAGCGAAGCATTCATAATGAAAACGCTCTGGCGCTCAGAAATTAGGCCGCGGGGAACCATTGGCGGATGGCCGCGATCGTCGTTCGTCAACACCCGGCACCGCTCGTTGTACCAGGCGAGGCCAGGAACCGATACATTAGTCTCGATACGGGATCTATATCTCCTCAGCCCCCGTGTGGGATTGCAAAAGCCTTGTTATTGCCGCAAACTCTTCTTTCTATGCGTTTCCGGTAACCTAATGCCGAGAAACAGGGCACCGACCAGGACAAGACCGCTCACGGTTCCAAGACTCCACCGCATCCCCACGGCGGCTATAAGGAGCCCGATGCCCAAGCCACCCACGGCGTAGCCACCGTCTCGCCAGAGGCGGTATACCCCCAAAATGGCGCCCCGGTCTTTCGGAGCGGCCACATCGGCGACCGCTGCATTCAGCACCGGGTACACCAACGCCATTCCGAGCCCCATGACCCCGGCGGCCAGACTCCATGCCACTGTCCCGTGCAGGCTGACCATCGCGGCTAGCCCCCCGCCTAAGAGCACTAGACCCACGATAATGAGGGGTTTACGGCCCGTGTGATCGGAGAGTAGTCCCGTGCCAAACTGCGCAAACCCCCAGATGCCACCATAGAGTCCGGCGATCAGACTGATAGTGGCCAGCGATTCATGTTGCTGCGCCAAATAGAGGGGTAATACGCCCCATGCGGCCGTGTCGACCAGTTTGTTGAGGAACCCGCCGGCCGTCAGCCCGGAGAGCGCTGGATGCCGCCAGGTTGCCTCGTGAAAAATCTCGACAAAGGGGGTTTGATTGGCGGGCTCTTGCGGACCCTTCTCCGCTTGGGGATGCGTTTCGCGAATCATGACAACGCTCATTGCCAGGCCGACCGCGACCACACCCGCGGTGAGGATAAACGGTCGGGTGGTCAAATGCCCATGGGTTCCCAAAAGTCCGGCCGCCACCGTGGCACCCGCCACCCCGAGATAGCCCATAGCTTCGTTGACACCCATGGCTAGGCCCCGCTTCTCCGGTTCCACGAGGTCGAGCTGCGCGGTGACCGTCATGGTCCAGGCGAGCCCTTGATTCGCGCCTAAAAACACGTTGGCTACAATCACGGCCCACCAGTGATGGACGGTGATTAGTAAGACTACTAGGGGGATGCCCGCGATCCAACCGAGGCGCAAGATGGGTCGGCGTCCCAAGCGATCGGACCAGCGGCCGGCCCCCAGGTTGAGTAGGGCCTTGGTAAGCCCAAAGGAGGTGATGAATGTCAGCGCCACCGCTGACCCCAGGTGGTAGACATGGCGTCCCAAGATAGGCACCACCGTGCGCTCGACTCCGAGGGTTGCGCCGACGAGCAGCACATTTATCGCAAGCCAGACGAATTGCCACCGATTCTTGCCAAGGGTGGGGGCGATGGTCTGGCCCGCTGTTACCATGACTTAGTCCTCCTCTTCCTAATTGGTGGCGACCACGGCCGCAAAGTCATGGGGTTTTTGGGGAAGTGTTTCTAGGATAAAGTCCACAAATTGTTGTTGGGTGCGGGGTTTCAGCGCGGGATTGAAGCGTCGTTCAAAGCCGATCGTGGAAACGACCTTTCCACTGAGATCGCGCCCTCACGTCGAGCCCGAAAACGCCCCTGGATATACTTCCAGATAGTCCGGGAGGGTCATCAGCTTGGCGAGACTCTGATAGAGATCAGCAGCACCCTCCACGGGTGTCAAGTCGGGGCGTCCCGCGTCCCCAATCATCAGGGCGTGGCCCGTCAACACAAACCACGGTTCCGGCCCCCGGCGCCGGTCCGTGACCACGAGGCTCAAGTGATCCGGGGTGTGCCCCGGCGTATGCCACACGGCGACGTCGACATTGCCCATGTCCAGATGATCGCCGTCTTCCACCCTAAGAACCGGATCGCGCACCGGGGCGGTGGCGTGCCGCACGTAGGTGGCACCAGTTGCGGCGACCAATGCTCGGGCACCGCTCAGATGGTCCGCGTGGGTATGGGTATCAATCACGTACTGCAACTGAAGACCGGTCTCTTGCAAAGTATTCAGATATGGATGCAGGTCGGGGAGTGGATCCACCACTGCCGCGATGGCGCGGCCCCCTCACCCAAAGAGATACGACGCGGCGACAACGGGATCTGTGTGGAGAAACTGGCGAAATATCATACGAACGCCTCCTGAAGCCTGTTGATGTGCCCTAGGTCGAACAGTATTTATGCACTGGGGCGATCGCCGCCCCACTCGCCCACGGTGATTTCACTCCGTCGGGCCACCAGGCCCCGCTGTTGAAGCAGCTGCACAGCGTCGCGCGCGTATAGACAATATCGACCGCGACAATAGGCTACGATAGGGCGGCTATCCTGCCAGGAGGCAAAATGGTCAGCCACTTCGGGGAGCGGCACGGAGACCGCCCCGGGCAAGTGGGCCGCTTCGTATTCGGTGCGCGGGCGTACATCTATCAGATAGACGGATTCCTTGGCCATTAACGCTTCTAATTCCTCGGGGCTGACGGGGGCCAAGGCGTCCTGCTCGGTAAGATATAAGTGATACAACTCACGCACGTCAGCGAGGACGGCCTCACTCACGGTTTGGATCTGACGCATCAGATCCGCGACGGAGTGCTGAGC
>DAHWKG010000262.1:0-15629 GCA_027343765.1 Sulfobacillus sp. | reverse complement strand
GTAATGGCGCGCGTCTTCTCACTCGGATCTAAGGTGGCAAAAACCAGGTAGCGGTCCGCTTCTCCTCCACCGGTAATAAACATTTTGCGACCGCCAATCCGATATCCCCCGTCAACCACACGTGCGCGCGTACGTATGGCTGCGGCATTGGACCCGGCTTCCGCTTCGGACAAAGCGAACGCGCCTATCGCGTCACCTCGGCACAAGGAGGGGAGCCAGCGCTCCTTCTGCTCTTCCGTACCAAATCGAGCGATAGCCTCAATGTGCAGCGAATTGTGCACCTCATAAATTACTGCCGTGGCTGGGTCGGCCTCCGCGATAGCTTCCACCACCAAGGTCTGTGCCAAGTAGTTGGCGCCGGCACCTCCATAGCGCGGGTCGACAATCATTCCGAGGTATCCCTGTTGCCCTAAAAGAGCCAAATTGGCTCGCGGGTATATTTCCTGGCGATCGAACTCGGCCGACCGGGGCAAGATTTCTCGTCGGACCACATCGCGAATGGCATCGCGTATCGCGTTTTCCTCCGCGGTTAACATGCTAAGCCCCATGCGTGCGCCCCCTCACCAGCTTCTCTAAGATGGCCCAAGCCGCATCAACCGCTGCTTCGTCACCCAAAGCCACCTTCTCCAACACCGATCGCCAATCGGCCGCTTGGCGGGCCTGTTTCACACCGCGCGCCACCAGGTCTTCCAGCGCGAGTTCCAACATATGGTCCGTCTGCTGTTCACGCAGAAGGGCCAATTTCCCCGTCTCCCGAAGGTGCTGGCGGTGGCGCCCGAGAGCGTCAATAAGTTCGTCTAGCCCGCTCCCCGTTTCCGCCACTGTCTTCACAATAGGCGGAAACCACTCGGGATGCTCCAAGGCCAGGGTGAGCATGCCGCGAATGGCGCGTGCGGTATGATCGGCCCCCTCCCGATCAGCTTTGTTGACAACAAAAATTTGTCCAATCTCTAAAATGCCCGCCTTTATCGCCTGAATGTCGTCTCCAAGGCCAGGCGCTAACACCACCATGGTCGACTGGGCCAACTTCATAATTTCTACTTCCGATTGCCCGGCCCCGACCGTCTCGATGAGCACCACGTCAAATCCGGCCGCATCCAGCAACGTGACGGCACCAAAAGTCGCCCGTGACAGCCCGCCCAAATGGCCTCGGCTGGCGAGGCTGCGCATAAACACCCCGGCGTCCATCACGGAATCCTGCATGCGAATGCGGTCCCCCAAAATGGCTCCGCCGGTGAAGGGACTGGAGGGGTCAACGGCCAGGATACCCACCGTTAGGCCTTGTTTCCTGAGTGCCAAGGTCAAGCTATTGACCAAGGTGGACTTTCCCACCCCCGGAGCCCCCGTAATTCCAACGATATGGGTGTGCCCAGCGTGGGGGAAAAGGGCCCGTACGAGTTTTTTGCCTTCTTCGGTATCGCGTTCGATGAGAGTCAGTCCACGTGCGATCGCCCGCTTCTCACGCTGACTAATGCGATCAATGAGCTCCGACTCAGTCATTCTCCGGCACTCGTTCGCGAATAAATTGAATGATGTCTTTGGTATCGGTGCCTGGGCCAAACACACGCGCCACGCCCGTTTGCAGCATGGCTTCGACATCGTCGTCAGGGATAATGCCTCCGAGTAGCACCAACATATCGTCAAGATGATTTTCCCGGACGAGTTCCATAATGCGGGGCACCAAGGTCGGGTGAGCCCCCGACAAAATTGACAATGCCAGCACCTCTACATCCTCCTGCAGGGCCGCATCCACGATTTGTTCGGGCGTCTGATGAAGCCCCGTGTAGACCACTTCCATGCCGGCGTCACGAAGCGCTCGCGCAATCACCTTAGCCCCGCGATCGTGACCGTCTAGCCCTGGTTTCGCCACCAGTACACGAATCACAATGATTCCCTCCCGTCCATATCATATCGCAGCGTGCGGGAAGGGTGCTCAAAACAAAGCAAAAGCGCACCCGGAAGAGGCACGCTTTTAGAAGGCTTGTACCCAAAATGGGATACGCCGAACCCTAACATAATTTGCACCCCCGGTCGCCACACTACGGTCTGGATCGAATTCACCAGACAGCATATCACGATTCCTAGGCAATCACACGCTCGGGCCGTGAAAACCGGGCTCGATAGGCGTTTTCGTCTCAGAGGAAAAGGCCTCCTCCAAGATCAGAATTTCTTCTTCCAACTGACGCGCTCGTTTTCCCATGCGGTACAAAAATCCGAACATCATCACCCATACCGCCGTATAGGCAAAAAACAAAAACTCTAAATACATGCGCTCTGTCCCACTCACCTTAAGGTCCCCCCGCTATCCTTCAAGTTTGTCCTTTAAATGTTGCTTGACCCGGTCCAACCCCATTTCTACGCGAATCAAACGTAGCCTTAGTTGCATCCAGGCCGCATAGATCCCCAACATCGCCGCCATGGAGACGAACATCGCCCAGACCATTGACGGGGCCATGTGGATGCCATGGGTCGTAATCACCACGGGGTGAATCGACTTCCACCAGCGAATAGTCATGTAGTCGATGGGCACGTCCACGTAAGCCGCCAACGCCAGCACAGCGGCCGTCCGAGCCCGCCGTTCCCGGGACTCCGTCCAGCCCCGAATCATTAAGTACGCCATAAACACCACCCACAAAATTACGGTGGCCGTGAGCCGTGGGTCCCATGTCCACCACACGCCCCAAGCTGCCCTCCCCCAGAGAATCCCGGTGACCAATAACATACTGGTAAAGACCGTCCCAATCTCCGCCGACGCGGCTGCAAAGGCATCAAAGCGGAGATTCCGGGTGGCCAAGTAGAGAATGCTGGCCCCTGCCGTGACCGTAAAGGCGACACCGGCGGCCGTGGCCGTGGCCATGTGGAAGTAGAAAATCCGCTGGCTTGGGCCGAGCACGCGGTCGTCGGGACTCGCGACGAAATTCAAAAAGAGGGCCAAGCCCATTAACGGCAAGAGACCCCATATCCACCCATCTTGGCTGCGCCGTGTCATATTACCCCTCCCATAAATACTCAAACGCCAGAAGCGGCAAGGCCAGAAATATGGCATCCACCGCTCCCAGGCCACGAATCCAAAAGGTTGCCGATTGATGGACCCATAACGCCATGCTGGCCTTGACGGACAAGATGGCCACCGGAACCAATAGCGGCATCAGCAGCACGGGCATTACCGCATCGTGCCCCCCGATATTCATGCTAATGGCTGCCATGAGAATCCCCACCGAAGCCACCCCCACGGCTCCCAGCACCAGAACCGCCAGAAACGCCACCGACAATCTGTCTAACCCCAGCCCAAACAGGACCAGATAGAGCGGCACGAGGATCCCCTCCATGGCCAAAAGCGCCAGAAAGGCCCCGGCCAGTTTCGCCCAAAAGACTGGCCATCGACCGCCCGGAGCTAGCGAAATACCGAGTAAGGTGCCGTCGTCGCTTTCTCGTGTAAATCCGCGCCCTATGCTTAGCATTCCCGCATAGAGGAAGGCCATCCATAAAATTCCGGGGGCGGCGGATCGTGCCATGGACCCAAATGAAAATGCCGCCAGAAACAGATCGAGTAGTGCAAAAGCCAACATGACAAGCCAGAGGTCCTTTTGCCGGGCCTCTAGCAACAGGTCCTTTGATACCATGGCCCAAAACTTATGCATGGTCCTCCCTACCCCCGAGATGGCGGCGCGCCATCATCGGCCAGTGGCTACGGTCTTGGCTCCACCAAAGAAAGCGCCCCGCCTTCAATACCGCTAGCGCGTCCGCCAATCGCATGGCCTCATCAAGCCAGTGAGTGGTCACCAGTACGGCAGTCCCCCGGTCTCGCTGTTCGTGAATGAGGCCCTCCAAACATCGTCGTCCCTCGTCATCGAGTCCCGTCTCCGGCTCGTCCAACAACCACAGCCAAGCGTCTTGCATTAAGAGCCGAGCGAGCCCCGCACGCTGGCGCATCCCACGTGAAAATGTGCCCACTAAATCGTGAATCGCCCAATTGAGTCCCACCCGGTGAGCCGCCCAACGCGCCCTCTCGCTCACGTCGGGAACCTGGTAGAGGCGGCCATAAAATATGAGGTTTTCTCCGAGGCTCAGATGACTATAGAGAAAACTTTGATGAGACAGGAGCGCCACGCCCGGGTCAGGCGCGTTTTCCTTGGGAATGCGCGAGCCCCTCCGCCACAGACTTCCCGCTTGATAGCTTAAAAGCCCCGCCACCACGTAAAGTAAGGTGGTCTTCCCCGCTCCATTGCTCCCCATGACAGCTAACACACGCCCCCTTGAGAGAGACACGTCGAGACCATTTAAGGTGCGCAAATCCCCTTCCATGCGGATTAAGCCTTCGGCGGAGAGGACCGGGTTAGGCATCGGACGACCTCCGGATTCCGGAAATGAGCCTAAGAATGTCAGCACGCTCCCTTTGATACCCATCCTCTGTTAACTCTCCACGCCTTTTTGCGGCACGAAGAGCCGCCAATTCCCCCAAGAGGCGCCACTGCCTGTCGTCCGACAGGGTCTCTTGTGGCACTGGCCGCCAATTAAATGCCAGCCACCCGCACAAAAGGATCAAGATACCCATCAGCCACAGGGCCACATGTCCGGCCCCAGGATAGGTTCCGGGCCCGGTATAGAGCGCGTCGGCCGGTCCCCCTGTGTTCCGCTCCAACACCAAGGGCACTCGCTGCCCCGCTAGCACACGGGTAGCGGCATATTCTTGAAAGACGGGGCTATTGGGAACCCCGGGAATCCGTCCCTCGCCCATTGATTGCCAGCGGGGATTTAAAATCGGCGGAAGGCCCACGCGGGGCGTCGTCAGCACCACCAAAGCCTTGGTGGTCTCCGGATTGGTGAACGCCAGCGTCGACGAGTGACCGTTCCAGGGCACTTGATAGCGCACCGCAAAACGGGACCCGGTTGGGAGCACCCGGGCCTCCCGGTCACTGAACGCATCCAGTTTGCCACCAATAACCCGAAGGTGCGATGATTGGGACAGGATCCCTAGAACGACCGGCTTAGACTGTGGAAGCACCACCTGCTGAAACACCCGAAGCGCATGTCCTTTGGGGATAATAATCACCATTTCCATGGCAATGGGTTGAGAGAGCGATGGAGCCGCCTGAACCGCAACCGGAAACAAGAGGAGACCACCCATTAGGGCCAGAAAAGCGCCTAGCACGCGTCTCATGACATCCCCTCACCGGGTACCAGTTGTGCCCCACATTGACCGCACATCAGATCGCGCATGTCACGCGGCGAACCACATTCGCCACAAAAGTGATCGTCCAGCCATTGCTCAACCCAAGCCCCATCGACCACGTTTGGCGGCCGTTGGGGCAGCGGATACTCCATCGGCCGCAAAAGCGGCACGACCACCAGCGACGCCGTCGAAACCCCTAACAACACGGCCAGAATCCCCTCCGTGGTCATCGTGAATCCCGCCCTTCCGTCATCGTGCCGATCCCGTCCCAAGCTAACCATCCGCCCTCACGTTCCGAAGGCCTGGTCCATGATTGGTCACGACCGTGCGGGGCCGTTAACGCCACCAGCGTTCCCATCGCCAGCACCACCATTCCGAGCCAAATCCAACTCACCATGGGATTAATCATCACTTCCAAGAGTGCCTGTTGCCCTCCCGGGCTTCCTTCTAACACCAGATAGAGGTCCCGCATCCAGCCGTGGTGGATGCTAATGTCCGCCACTGGTTGGGTGGACCCGGAGAAGAACGAGAGCCCCGGAGCCGCCTTCCAGGTCTTTCCGTGATAGCGCACCGTAAACGCGGCCGAGGTCGTGACATAGCCGCGGTGCAGACGGTTTTCAAAGCCTCCATAGTGAAGGGCATAACCCTTGACCCAAACGGTCTGACCGGGCTTCATGACCTGGGTCACGGCGGTGGCGTTGGTGTGCGAGCCAATCACCCCGAACACTACCAATAGGAAGGCTAAATGCGCCAAGTACCCGCCAAAGCGACGCCGGTTGGAACCGACCGCCCGGGCTAGGGCGCGAAAAAGCGGTAGTCCATGAGCTCGACGTTGGATCCAAGCCGCCCGTCCGTATTCTTGGAGCATGGAGGTGGCCGAAAAGGCCGCCAAGCCCATCCCGAAAATTGCCCAAGGATTCCGATATTCATGAATGAGTGTAAACAACATGGTTGCCAGGCCCACCAACCCTGGCCATTTGAGACCTCGGGCCACTCGGCCGATTCTTGCCAGTCGCCATCCCATCACCGGTGCCGCTCCCATGAGGAGGATAAGCAGCAAAAAGAATGGGCGGGTCATATCATTGAAGAATCGTTCATTTAACACCACCGTCTGGCCCCAAAATGCCTTGGATATCACGGGATAGAAGGTCCCTAGCACAACCACCGCAGCGAGCACAGAGAAACTGAGGTCAATTAAGAGGTATACCGTTTCCTTGGAGAAAGTTCCCTCGAGGGGAAACCGGTCGCGAAACATGTCCCGCCGGGTCCAGAAGACAATCGCGGAAAAGATTAAAGCCACCCAAAACCAAACCACGAAATAGGGCCCAACACCGGTTCCCGTGAACGAGTGCACGGAGTTTTTCAAAACCCCGCTCCGGGTAATGTAGGTGGCCACCAAGGTCAAGAGAAAGGTGCCAACTCCGAGCCCCGCCGTCCACAGCCGAAATAATCCGCGCTTTTCCTCCAGTTGCAAGGCGTGCAAAAAGGCGGTCGCCGTTAGCCACGGTAACAGCGCGGCATTCTCCACCGGGTCCCATTCCCAATAGCCTCCCCACCCCAGTTCCATGTACGCCCACATTCCACCCAGAATTAAGGCGATTCCTAAAAGCATCCAGGAGAACAGCATCCAGCGCCGTACAATGGGGACCCATTCACGCCAGGGAATGCGATTCCACACCGCTGCCACCACATAGGCCGCTGGCACCGTCATCCCGATCAAGCCGGTATACATGGCGGGAGGATGAATAGTCATCACCGCGTTTTCGAGCAAGGGATCCAATCCCACACCATTGGATGGATGGCCGGCCACCAGGCGAAATGGGTTTACGGCCACATTGGAAAGGCCCGAAAAGAAGACCATGCCCGCCATCATCAACGGCACCACCACGGGAGTCATGCGTGGTTCCCGTGGCCAACCGCGCACCGCGACATAGGCGGTATACAGGGAAAGAATCCACCCCCAGAACAGTACCGAACCAGAATCGCCGCCCCAAAGCACCCCGATTTTATAGAAAAAGGGCAGAGCTCGATCGCTGTGGTTATACACCGCCTGCACTTGATAATCGCCCGTTAAGATGCAATACTCGAGGGCCAAGACGGCCACGGTCATACTGAGGGCAACGGCCAACGCCGCCCCGCGGATGCTTTCTTGCCAGCTCGGCTTTTCGGATCGGCGAAGGCGCCAGCCAACCACCATGGCATAAAGAGCCAAGGTCAATGCCAACATGAGGGCCATGCGCCCCAGCCACGGCATCGTCATGACCGGCCTCCTGAAGCCGGTGCATAGTGATCTGGGCACTGGATTTCTAACTTAGTGGCTTCAAAAGATCCATGGCTTCCTAAGTGCCCTTTAGCAATGGCCCCGGCATTATGGAAGTGCTCATTGGGCACGGCTCCGTAATAGGTAACCGGTAGGGATACCCCACCCGATTCCAAGGTAAAATGCAATGACCCGGTCTTAGGATCGTAATGCACCGTTTTGGACAATATGGTGCCCTGCACCCGCACCGTACCCCGACCAAATTTGGCCATTTCGGCATGATACGTCTTCACTGTCACAAAATAACTCGAAAAATTATGCGCGCCTTGAAGCAACATATAGGCCAAGGCAGCAACCACCACCAAGGCGCCGATTTGCAAACGTAACTTTTTGGACACGAAGACCTCCCGGACTCTTCACAGTGATACCATTAGTCATGTCCGGAGGCTGGACAAAATATCCATGCCGATGCGCGCGACCGATAAAGATGCCCCGTCCAAGGCTTGAAATACATCCTTAAAGCTGATAGAATAGGCTGTGCGTCGCCGAAGTGGTGGAATAGGCAGACACGCAGTGTTCAGGGCGCTGTGAGCAACAGCTCGTGTGGGTTCAAGTCCCACCTTCGGCACCATCTTGTCGGGATGGCGGAACTGGCAGACGCGTACGTTTGAGGGGCGTATGAGGCAACTCGTGGGGGTTCGAGTCCCCCTCCCGGCACCATATTTTGACCCATAGCAGGGGTCCTTCGCAAAACTGAATTCCTTCCGGAATTCGGTTTTTTATTTTTGGATATCGGGATTTATGATTGCTTCCGGAGTTCCTTCATCATGCGGAGGCCAATTGCGATTATGTGATGGATTCATCCGCCAATTTGGCCGTCACAATCCGAGAATAGCAATCCTTAAGGGACATCCCGGCCAGATGGTCCTTCATTCATTACCATTAGGCAAAACTAGAGCTCGTAGCCGGGGACGACTCCCACCATGGTGTACTGTCCACGACACCTCCCTGCTCTATACGGCCATGTCCTCACCAACACGCAGGGCTTCGCCAATGTTAGTAGTCGTTCTGTAATCCCGATCTGAGGGTACAGCCCGCAACCTACGCAACGTGGCATCGGCTCGCGGTTTATTGATCGGCTCGGCGTTTTCTCTGCAAAGGAGTGTCGATACCGGCTTTCAGTATGTTCTTGTAGAATGAGGGGCGGGGGCTCATAGACATGGCGGAACAACCGGCGGTGCGCACCACCCTGCTCCTCGTACCACGATCATTGCGCGTGTTCTTGGCCGGCTCAGCCGTTAGCGACTTCATGAGTGGCTTATATCGGCTGGCGCTACCTTGGTGGCTTTACGATGTGACCCATTCAGCGGCGGCCATGGGCTTACTCACCATGATGCAGTATCTTGCCGGATTCGTGGCACCATGGGCGGGCGACATGTTGGATCGCTGGGACGCCCGCCGCATCGTGCAAGTGAGCGGGTTAGTCCAGATCCTCGCCATTGTCCTTGTCGTAGCCTTTGCTAATCGGGGGCTCACCCTGCCCTTTATCGATGCCTTAGGATTAATTCTGGGAGCCGGTGCCCTCATCACCCAACTTGCCGCAAATAAATTAATTCTGATGCATGTACCGGGTCCCGCACGCCTGACCTTAAATGGTCTCCTAGGCACCATCGCGACGTTCTCGTGGAACGTGTCGCCGGGATTGGCCGGGTTGTTCATCTTGATCGTCGGGGTCCGATGGACCGTGATCCTCAATGGTGCCAGTTTTTTGGCCGTTATCGTTCCGGCCTTCTTCCTCCCCACGCCCGAACGGCGCCTGGTGGAAACAGCCGCCGATCCGGAGACCGCGTCCGGTCCCATTGACCGCTTTATGGTGGGATTCCGAGCGTGGCGGCATGATGCGGGCGTCGTCTCGTTGACCCTGATCATTGCGAGTTGGTATCTCACCTGGGGCGGCGCCTATACGTTGGTGACATACCACTTTCGTCACTTCTTCCACTGGAGCTCGACCGAAGTCGGTCTCATCACCATGGTGGCCGGCGCCATCCCGGTGGGGTTGGGCCTGGTCGGCGCGCGCCTGACATACTGGTTGGGTGTCCCCCGAATAATCTCCGGAGCTCTCGTGTTATCGGGATTCGGCATGGCGGGTCTGGCGCTCGCGCGGACTCCTTGGGAGGCGCTCGTGGCCTTGGGTTGCATGGATGGAGCCATCGCGCCCACGACCATGATTTTGGACACGATGACCCAATATCGAATCATCCCCGACGTTTACGGCCGCGTGAACGCCCTTCAAACCATCCTGTTAACGGCCGGACAACCCGTCGCTGCGGTTGCCGAAGGGCTTATGGCGGGGGCCATGGGCGCGCCGATGACATTTCTAATCTGGTCGGGTAGTACCGTCGTCCTCGGTTTGAGCGTGTGGGCCACTCGGATCAGGTCGGCAGTTCTCCCGCCATCCACCGGCTAATTCCGGGAGGGGCGTTACCTCTACGCAAATTACCAGGGGTTCATGCGGCGGTTGGTTCGGCGGACGTGAGGGGGTGACAGTCTGAATTCGTGGCCGACGCTGATGCTTGTTGTCCCTTTTGGAGTGAACGACCCAAAGCCCCTGGATTACTCACCCGATCGCGTCGAACCGCTTGGACTTCTTTCTAACAAGCGGAGGGGATCCCCTCAAACGGGGGACAGTCAATTCTCGTACGCGAACGGGCTCCACCAGGATCCGGCACCGTTTCCGTGGCGATGGAAACTCGAGGACGCCAAGATGGGGGATGTTATTGAGGAATCAATATACGAGCCATCGGAGGTCCCCGGTTAGTCCTCCCGTGGTCTTCGGGAGCACTCACGGAGCCAAGTTACCCCAATGCGAAAGGTCCCGAAAGTTTAGAATCATCCGCACCACCCCCGCCTCGCGCATCGCCCTTCAACGTCCCTCTGTCAAATACAGGGCGTCATCGTGCACCACATAAGAGGTGTAAGATGGGCACCTTCCCGTACCTCCACCCCCGATCATGACGGTTTCACGATGGCCATTTGGCGCACGAGTTGGACCGCCTTAAAGCCGTTGGCGTAGATAAAGTACCGGGTTCCCTTCACGTCATAGGTCGCCTCCGACGGAGCCCCCGATCCTATTGCAAACGTGGCGCGACCATGAATCCCGGGGAGCTTTTGGCTGCCGAGTGAGGACGCAATGGAGGAAGCCTGGCTCCGGACGACATCTTGTGATGTACCGGGCGAACCAATGACATTGATGGTCCAGCCGTCTTGATTCCAAAGGGCAACCGGCCCCTGTTGGGCCTGTCCGGAATAGACAGTCGCCGTGACGCCAGAACTCAGCGTTTGGGTCGTGCCCGACGAGGTCGTCCGGGGGTAAAAGGGCATGTAGCGCTGACGCGCGTGAAATGCGGGCGTCCATGCCATGCCTTTAATCGTGCCGAACAAGTCCGCGTTGCCGAAGTGGATGTGCGGCGAATTGGCAGGACGTCGCGGCCCGCCACCAATCGTCAGCGCAAATCCGCCGTTTTGGACGTTATAGCGGACGTCCATGGGTCCGTGATACGGGCCGCTTAGGATGTGCTGGGGCAAGTAGACGGGCACATCAGACGTGTGGGCCAAGCGACGTCCTACGGTGTTCCTCACGTCCGCATAGCGGGTAAAAAACGGCGGGAGCGCCTTTAAGGGAGCGCTCCTAGCGCGGGCATTAATTTGTCGACCTTCGGTCACATAACGCACCTGGCTGATTAAGTTCCCCATGCTCCGAAGAGATTTTGAGGGATACACCGCCACGACACGGAAACGATGGGAGGGCCAATGATGAACGATCCTTGGCATGGCAAACGTTCGCGGCTTTAAAAACAAAACCCGGTCGGGATGAGCCGCATCCGGCCATCTCACGGCAAACAATTGACTAGCGGGAACATGAAAAATCGCCTGGGCTGATGTCGAGGCATCCATTGCTTGAGGCAAAACGTTTGAACCTGCCGGTTTCAACCAGTAGAGACTCACACTCATTTGGTACCAGAGTGTGCCCGTCGATGTCCCAATTTGAGTCGCAGGTTGATTGACACTGGCCACGCTCGTGAAGCGGTCCGAAGGCCAATGGTGAAGTGTGGTAGGGATACGAAAAGATTTGGGCAACAAAAAAATTGTGCCTTTCGGATTGGTGGCGTACGCACTGGCTGGACTGAGAACGTAGAGCGTGTGCCGACTTGCCCACGCTTCCAACTGGGTCGGCGCCGCGTTTCGAACGGTCACCATGGGTGATGCAGGCTGACTGGCAAAGGGTGATGAGGTCGTGGTCATGGGCGTGGATGACGGTGTCGCTTTAGGTGCCCGGGACGCCCTTCGCGACGTGGAAGCGGGACTCGACGACGATACCACATTTTGGGTGACAGAGCCACATCCCGCTAAGACAAGCACCCCAAAGAGACAGACGACCCCGGTCGTGGTGATACGACCCATAGTCACGTAAAGACCCCCTACTGAAATGGATTCTCCTACCGGTGAACGAAACGACAGGGAATGCCTCCGGGTTACCATAAAGCCGTAACGTTTTTCCCGCCCATGACGTTAGACAAGAGAACTGGGGGAATCATCGTGCGTGTGCAACCCTGGGCGTGGGTAATGAGTGCTGCCCTCGCCACGACGCTAGCAGGGTGCGGAAGTGCCCAGCCGGCCACCGGAGGAGAGACATCCGCCTTTCCGAAGCTCGCCGCCAGCTCGCCCAATATCTCTGCCATTGATTTTTTGACAACGCGGGTGGGATTTGCGGGCGTGAATCACTCCCTTTTGGAAACCACCAACGGCGGGCTCTCCTGGCAGATACACCCGTTGCCGCACCATGACGGGCTTATCCGCCTAGATTTTCTCACGGCCCATGTGGGGTGGGCTTTGACGCAAGGAGGAACAGGGGCCCACCCCTTGTTATCCCTCCTTCGCACAACAAACGGGGGGGAAACTTGGACGGTCGAACGAAATTTTGCCACCGACGTTTCGGGCAGTTTGGCCATGACAACGGCCACCCGCGGTTACGTTGTCGTCGGTTCCCACTTATATGGGATGTCGGCCGCCCATCGAAAGGGGGTAATGGTGCCCTTGCCCCAGGGATCCGTGCCTCAACGACTAGATTTTTTGACCTCCCGCATCGGATGGGTCTCGGTGAAGCAGGGATCTCATTATGAGTTATTAGCCACCACGGACGGGGCCAAGCACTTTCAGCTCGTTTTCGATAGCCCCGCACCCATCGTGGCCATATCGTTTCCCACGACCCAAGACGGGCACATCCTGTTGGGAAAGAGTCCCGGCACACCCAAGTTGGGATCGTTGGAGGTCACCCACGACGGCGGCCGGGTGTGGACCCGGCAAGTGTCTGCCCAAGCATTTTTGCGAAAGGGAGCCACGGGATTTCCCATCGCGCTGTCGTTTAAAGGAACCCGCGATGGGTGGCTTGGCACCACATCGGGGGCACTGGGCGTTCCCGCGTCCGGCCTTTTAGTGACCACGGATGGCGGAGCCCATTGGACATCGACGGGATCGGGCGGGCATTGGAATCTGGGCGCGCAGTCGATGACGTCTTCGGGCACAGGATGGGCGGCCAGTGTGGCCAATAACAATGCCTTGTTATTCACCAAGGATAATGGACGCCACTGGATCCAAAAATGGCCCGCGTTAAGCCCCTTGAAGACGGATTTTGTGAGTGCCCAACGGGGTTATGGGTTGGGGACAGCCATCGATTCGGGGGCGATTTTGGCCACGCATAATGGGGGACGCTCGTGGCGGCTCGTCAACGCGCACCCGCCCGCCACCTTTAGCGCCATGTCTTTCTGGGGATCGGAAGGATTCGCCGTGCAGGCCGGCACCAACAGCCATGGCACGTATCGCGCCCAGGTGTTTCACACCAGCGACGGCGGCCGCTCGTGGACCAAAGTGTTTTCCCATCCCTCATTTACCGCCGGAATCACCATGGTGGGACCCCAGCAGGCGATATTGCGAACCTCTTCGGCCGTATACACCACCAGCGACGGGGGAACCCAATGGACCCGTTCGCGACATGCGATCACCAATAAGCCCGGCCAGACTGCCTCCTACCTGTCCCGCCAAGAACGCGTGGTATATACCCCTGGGCACGGCTGGGGAACCCCAGCCACCTTGACGTGGGTCCATGACCATCGGCAAAGCCTCATGCATACCTGGACAGCCTCGTCCCATACCCTCTATCAGATGTCGTCGGTGGATTTTTTGAACCGCCAGGTGGGATGGGTCCTCTTGCAAAAATTGGTACGGACCCGGCAAACGTTTCAAAAACCCGGATCCACTAAAATCTTTCATAAGATACGCATTGTCAATGAACTTCAGAGCACCACCGATGGCGGAACCCATTGGACCGTTACGACATTGCCGTCCAGATTATCGTTTAACCGTCATGCGCTTGACTTTTTGAACGGCCATGTGGGGTTCATGGACACGAATGGGGCCGTCTTGCGAACCTTAAATGGAGGGCGCCGTTGGACGCTTATGAGCACATCGGCACCGAACATTCCCTAGTCGGGGGCACGGCCTCGGCTAAATACCTAGCACAGAGGTGCCGACACGGCCATGCCTATGAACCGGAAGATGCCACCACATGGTTAGAAAAACCTACAATCATTTCTTTCGGCATGTCGCGGTCCCTCACGAAACCCGTAATCCTCACAAGATTCGCCTACTCTGGCGTGGCTCTTGCCCCCTTCAGTGAGCCCACACCGAACCCGTACCCCGGCAAAACGTCTTGCCAAAGCATCTCCTTCGGATGGGCGGTCCGCACCTCTCGCCGCACGGTAATTCTGATGCCCGTGTCGCACCTCCCGTCAATGATAGTCCGTCATCGTAAGCGTCCCCGTCCGAATATCGAAAGCACATACGCCACCTGCCATCGACCGAAAGGGCGAGTTGCCCTTACCATCCCCACCGGGCACATGACATCGGTGGGTGCTCCCCCTTGAATCATCCGAACGAACGCCAAGCCGATGGACGTAGCTGAAATCCGTCGGACTTCGGCTTTTTGCTTTTTAACCCAAGGGAAAATCGACGTAGGGTTCATCTCACCCGGGTATTTCCCCGCGAAAAATCCTAATCTTAGAGGCAAGAAATGGTCTCACTTTAAGCCCTGCAGAAAGAGATTTCTCGTACATTTCCCGAAGCGCCATATCGGTGAGTCCCCAAGCGGACTCTCCCAACGTCAGATGCGGCTCGTAGAGTGCCCCTTCGAAATATTGCTGGAGGGTTTGAAAGATGGTCTCACGGCCTTCACCAGACGATCATGCAAATTCCGTACGCCCGAAGACGAGACGTGAAGATAGACCACCGATGCTCCGAAGACTCCCGGTCCCTGAACTTCCACCCGAATGGGGTGCGTCGTTGCCGAGACAGCGCGCACAGCGCTCAGCCAACGGAGGTCGTCGTTAATCCGCTCTGGGACTTTACCGTCACATGTGGCCCCGTCATGATTTGCCGCGACGCTCCCCAGCGTTCGCGAAATTGCCGGATACGCTGCTGATCTTCAGCGGGAGGGACAACACCAATAAAATACGGCACCGGATCACCCTCCCCCTGGTTTTCTCTCTCGCCCCACGATGAAGTCGTGGTCACGCGATCCCCATTGCCGCCTTAAACCGAAAAATCTCATCTAGAGCCCTAGTCGCACCCCCGGCACTTTTCAAGGAATTGCCGATGCTCCCACACACGTTCCGAATTTTGGGATTACCTAGGACGTCCCCAACCTGGTTTCGCAATTCGCCCGCCGACAAGCTTCGTTGGTCTAGCACAACCCCCGCGCCCACTTCTGCGACCCGGGCGGCGACATCAAATTGGTCAGCTCCTTGGGGAACCACCACCAGAGGCACCCCTTTAAGCAAGCCCTCATGAACGCTATTCATGCCACCGTGTGTGATGAAGAGTTTGGCATCATCCAACACACTCAGCTGAGGAACATAGGGTTTGACAACAAAGTTCGGGGGGACCCATCCTAGGTCGTCCAAGACCACCTTGCTACCGATGGACACTACCACCTGATACGGGCTCTCGCTCAAGGCTTGGAAGCATAAACGATAAAAATCCGGAGCCTGATTGAAGACCGTCCCAAGGGATATGTATATTACCGGCCTTTCGGTCACTTCCCAATCCAATGGTTCGGGCGTTCGAGACCTGATCATCGGTCCA
>DAHWKG010000261.1:0-3247 GCA_027343765.1 Sulfobacillus sp. | reverse complement strand
GGCTCCGGTGGCCTCCGCCGTTGTGTAATGGTGCACTCAAGGCGACTAGCTACGAGCTTCGGCATTCTTTCAGCACACTTGAGGAGGGACCAGAATGCGAAACCAGCCCCGCGTCGGGATCACTCTGGGGGACCCTGGGGGGATTGGCCCGGAGATCGTGGTAAAAGCCCTGGGGGAATTGGCACCAATTCGCGAGTGGACGCCCGTACTGTTTGGGAATCCGTCCGTGTTGCAGGCGGCGTGCCGGCTTGTGGGATGTTCGTTCGACATCGAGGTAGTTGAAGATGCGAGCCACGCAATCCCAGACCGCGGTGTCCTGTCTTTGGTTGCGACGTCCACGGATCCTAGCCCCGTGCCAGTGGGCGTGCCCTCGAGCCGCGGCGGCGACGAAGCGGGGCGGGCGATCTTGGGTGCCGTGGCGGCCGTGCAGGCCGGTACCGTCCAGGCCATCAACACGGCCCCGTTGAACAAAGAGGCGCTCAAAATGGCTGGGTACAACTATCCCGGACATACGGAAATGCTCGCCGAGCGCTTTGGCGTCAAGGGCGTGTACACCATGTTTCAGGTCGACGAGCTGCGCATCTTCTTCTTAACACGCCATCTTCCGATCGGTGAGGTCCCGCGAATGCTCACCGTGGCCATGGTGTACCAGGGCATCGTGCGGTGCCTCGGCTTTCTCGACGAGATGGGCATGGAGCACCCCACCCTGGCAGTGGCGGCCCTTAACCCGCACGCTGGGGAAAACGGGCTCTTGGGCAAAGAAGAGGACCTGATCTTGCGCCCGGCCATTCGTCAAGCGCAAGCCGAAGGCTATCGGGTGGAGGGACCGATTCCCGCTGATTCGGTATTCTATCAGGCGCGCCATGGACGCTATCCTGGCGTTTTGTCCCTCTATCATGACCAAGGGCACATTGCTGCCAAGACGCTGGACTTTTACGGGACGGTGAGCGTGACGCTGGGGCTTCCCGTGTGGCGCACGTCCGTGGATCATGGGACCGCGTTCGACATCGCAGGCCGAGGGGTGGCCAACGCGCATGGCCAGGTGGCCGCGCTGAGGGCGGCCGCCAATTGGCTCAGTCGATAGTGTTCGGGGGCTGCCGCCTCTACGGGTTGTGAACGACGTCCGGCGACTCCTTGTGCGGACAGCCGGCGAAGCGAGTGACGGCAATGGCGGGGGCGGTGCGATGAGCTGGATCGACCGACATGAGCTGGACGGCAGGGTTCCCCCCGAATGGAGGACGTCGTCCAGCCTCCGAGAGGCCGTTCAGAAGCACTGGGCCGAGCACCCGGCAAAGCTCGTCGTGCTTGATGACGATCCCATGGGAGCGCAAACCCTCTCGGATGTACAAGTCCTCACTGACTGGCGTCCCGACAATCTCCAAGTCGCCTTTCGTGGCCCGGGCCATCTGTTTTACATACTGACGAATACCCGAGCATACGGAGCCGCCCAAGCCCAAGCGGTCAACCGGGAGGTCGTGCAGGCCGTTCAGGTGGTTGCTCGGCAGACCGGGACGCCGTTTGAATTTCTTAGCCGCAGTGATTCGACGCTGCGCGGTCACTATCCACTGGATATCGACGTGATGGCGCAGAGCCTAACGGAGTACGGCGAGCGCGGGCCGGATGCCCATCTCGTCGTGCCAGCCTATCTTGAGGAGGGACGGGTCACTTACCACGGGGTCCAGTATCTCCAGCGTGGCACCCGCCTGATCCCGGTCAGCGAGACCGAATATGCGCAGGATCATGCGTTTGGATTCGGAACCGCCAAACTTGCCGACTGGATCGAAGAAAAATCGGCGGGGCGCATGAGAGCCAGCGACTGCCTGGAGCTGCGACTTGAGACAGTTCGCCAGGGGCCTGACGCGGTGGTGGCCGTCTTGAGGACGACACGCCGGAATACCGCGGTAATTTGCGATGCGCTCAGCTATGCCGACTTGGACGTTCTCAGCATCGCTGTGCTGCGGGCTCGCGGCGAAGGAAAACGTCTTCTCTTTCGCACGGCATCGTCCTTTATTAAGTCATACAGTGGGCAACCAGAAGCTTCCGGATGGATCGACTCCGTGCCGGTGCCCCCTGAGTTGCGCTCGCGTGGGGCCCTGGTCATCGTCGGCTCGCATGCATCCGGCACCACCCGGCAGCTGGAGCATGCACTGGCAGCCGTGCCGTTGCACCACCAACAGCTGAACGTGCAGCGCTTGATGGTGCCCCAAGAGCGGGCTCGCGAGCTGGCCCGGGTGGCTGGGCCGGTCACCATGACATTGAGTGAAGGTCGCCACGCAGTGGTGTCCACCACCCGCGACCCCGTCAGAGGGGTAGACCCAGCGGGCACGCTCCAGATTGGGCAGGCCGTATCGGACGCGTTGGTGGCCCTGGTCCAATCGCTGGGCACCGCGCCGCGTATGCTGGTGGCAAAGGGAGGCGTCACGGCCCGGGAGCTTGCTGCCCGTGGGCTGGGTATTCGCCGCGCCCACGTGCTTGGGCAAATTGTCTCGGGTGTGTCGGTATGGCAAGGAGATTCTGCGTCGCGATGGGCGGGCATGCCCTACATCGTGTTTCCTGGCAACGTCGGGGATGACCTGGCCCTGCGTCAGCTGCTCAGACGCATTTTGCCTGAGTTGTCATGAGGGTAAGCGTAGGGTGGGGCGATTGAGAGAGTCCAAGGGTGTGCCAGCGGTCCCCATTGACCTTGAGACGGGCCAACACACCAGCCAGGACATAGTCCACAGGTCACCAAGACGAGTGGTAGGCACCCTGCTTCCCGGACGAATCCTGGGATCCCTTAGAAGCTTGGTCCCATTAATCCTTCTTAAGCAAAGAAGATAGGGAGGCGGTAGGCGAGGCGCCCCGACAGCCCCTGACTGAAGGGGCTTGGCGACAATGCCTGGTCGGCTCAGCCCCGGTCCTGCCGAAGAAGGTCAAATGGCTCTCTCTACCCACCCTCCAAGAGGGTGGCCAGCAGCGGGTGGCAGCGACAGCTATGGGATCGGTTGCCGCTCCGAGGCTGTCGGTATCGTAAACCCGTCCAGGCGCACCCCAACACGCCGCATCATTTGAACCGAATTTACGCAGGTCACGTTCATGGCGGCGCACACGTCAGGAATCTTTACCTTGGTGTGAGAGGTGGGGCTGGCCACCTCCTGCGTGACGACGGTATGGCCATGCGCCATGGCGAACGCAGTGATCCAGCCGTCGGCCCCCGAGGCGAAGGCCGACTTGGCCGCCTCGACGTACTGGGAGTTGTGCTCAACCC
>DAHWKG010000251.1:0-3884 GCA_027343765.1 Sulfobacillus sp. | reverse complement strand
CCGCATCACCACTTTTGATCGCTTGGTATCCCCGGTTCACGGCTTCTAAGGAGCTGCCACACAATCGGTTAAATGTTGCTCCTGGCACGCTCACCGGAAAACCGGCTAAAAGAAGCGCCATGCGTGCGACGTTGCGGTTGTCCTCGCCCGCTTGGTTGGCAGCACCGAGTAAGACATCGTCGACCTCCGCCGGATCTATCCCAATATCATCGACAACCTGTTTCAATACCAGCGCCGCCAGGTCGTCGGGCCGTACATCTTTTAAGACCCCTCGGTGACGCCCAATTGGGGTCCGACGCGCAGCGACTACAGCAACCTCCCGCATTACAATGCCTCCCGTTCTAATAGAGAACTGCCGACCTTTCGCCGAATCCACGGATGCGGCCGAAATCGCGGGCCGTACATATCCTCCAACGCACGAAGCCCCCAATACACGGACGACCACCCAAACATCTCGGCCCACTCGAGCGGGCCCCGGGGATAATTAAGGCCGAGCTTGGTCCCTTGGTTAATGTCTTCAGTCGAGACGCCATGCTCAAAGAATGCCACCGCCTCATTAATAATCGGCAGTATTTCCCGGGAAAAGACCATTCCAATCGAATCCGCCACCGACGTAAACTCCCACTCGGGCCAAATGCGGTCCAACAGCGCCAGCGCCTCATGGTCGCCTGCACTCACCGTCTGTACGCGGCCCCCCGCCAACATGAGCAAGGGATCGCAACCGGTCATGGGAACGGTGTCCCCCAGCCATTGTCGCTGAGCTGCGATTGTGGCCGTGGTAGCGGCGCTCACAATACGGGACACGCCCACATCACGCAGAGACAGTAGTCGGTCGCGTTTTGGACCCAGCGGCCCTAGCGATACCTCGAGCACCAAAGCCGCCCCAGAGGCCCGCTCAATTTGGTCGGGGCCGAGCCAGCCAACCCCAGGGGGAAGAACGGGTTGCCAACGGCGACGCTCCTCATCCGTATCCCCGACCATCCAGACCGTCTCAGTCATAACGATAAAACCCCCATCCGCTTTTCCGGCCTAACCGTCCCCGTTGCACCAGGTGTTCTTGCATAGGATGCGGACGATACCGTTCGTCAAAAGCGGTTTGCTCGTACACCGCGCGAGTCACGGAGAGATTCACATCCACACCCACTAGGTCCATCACCCGAAATGGCCCCATGGGAAAGCCCACACCCTCCATGACCGCATCCACCAGTTCCAATGAGGCGACCGCCTCGTCCACCAGATGCAGCGCTTCAAGATAATAGGGACGCGCGACTCGGTTTACCAGAAAGCCCGGTCGATCCGGAACCGCTATGCCCGTCTTCCCCCAGCGTCGCACCAACGATTGGGCAGAAGACACATATTGAGACGCTGTCTCCATGCCTCGCACAATTTCCACCAGGACCATGCGCGGTACCGGGTTAAAGAAGTGCAGGCCACCGATGCGTCCGGGAAATCGCCGCGCGGTAGCGCCGATGGTGTTGATCGCGATTGAGGAAGTATTGCTTGCAAGCCACGTGGATTCCGGATAGCGTTCATCCAAATCACGAAAGAGATCCTGTTTCAAGCGGATATCCTCCGGTGCTGCTTCAATGACCCAATCAACCGCATCCAGAGGCGCTGTCTCCGAGACATCGAGACGGGCCATAATGTCGGATACCGTTTCCGTTATCCGGCCCTTCTCTGCACCGCGAGCTAGGTGTGTCTCAATTTGCCGTCGAGCCCGCTCGCGTGCTACTGGGTCGGGGTCGGTCAGAACTGCCTGGTCTCCCGCCGTAATCGCCACCTCTGCGATCCCGGATCCCATCGTGCCGGACCCCACAATGACTACCCGCATGTTATCGCCCCCGAAAAGTCGGCGTCTTTTTCTCGAAAAACGCTTGGACTGCGGACGCGTGATCTTCAGTGCGGGCGGCTACAATCTGAAAATCCTTTTCGCGCTCCAACGCCTCCGCTAGGGTATGGGACGCGCCGTATGTGATGCCCCGCTTAATCATGTTTAGGGCCAACGGCGGTCCCGAGGCCAACATGCGGGCAAATTCGTAGGTCTCCTCTTCCAGCCGCTCCAAAGGCACCAGTTTATTCACGAGTCCCCACTGGAGTGCTGTCTGGTCATCAACCATCATGCCGGTCATTGCCATTTCCAACGCGCGTGATACTCCAATTAAGCGGGGTAAAAAGTACGACGAACCCGAGTCGGGCACGAGCCCAATCCGGACAAAGGCTTGAGAAAACCGTACCCCTTGAGCTGCGATACGAAAGTCACAGGCAAGAGCCAGCGACATCCCAGCGCCGGCGGCCACCCCATTCACCATGGCAATGGTGGGCTTCTCAAAATTAGCCAGCTTCATCATCAAAGGGTGATAGTAGTGGTCAAGATGAGCACCAATATCTCGCTCGCCGGGGGTGTCCTGAAACGACTTCAAGTCTTGGCCCGACGAGAACCCACGGCCCCGACCGGTCAGGACTAACACTCGCACCTCGCGATCCCGCTCTGCTTGCTTTACGGCTTCACCCAGTTCTTTCAACAAGTCATCAGTTAACGCGTTCAGAGTTTCTGGACGGTTTAGTGCGACTGTGGCCACACCCTCAGAATTGTTCCACTCAAGCCACCGATATGCCATAAGACTCTCCTCCGTTCTACTCTAGGGAATATCAGACAAGGCCTGAACCCACATACCAGTCCGCCAAGCCGCCTTTTCAATCAGGGCCGCCAACGTACGGTGAGTCTCCTTAAGGCTCCGCGGCCGGTCCAATACCGGGTAAATGCCAATGAGTCCGGCTTCGTATAGGAGGGGATAGTCTGCCTGAAGTTCCGTAGTCAACGCCACGGCCGGAATCCCCGCATCCCGAGCCAGCTGAGCGACACGACCCACGACTCCGCTGAGCGAACGATCCCCTAATGTATGACTCCCGGTCATCACCCAGTCAACCTGCCACAACATCTCTCTTAATGACGCCATTTCGCTTAAATAGTCCGCACCGAGACGGAACTGCGCCCCCAAAAACGCCAAGGCTAATCCCAATCCCCCGCCAACCCCGGTCCCGGGCATCGCCCGTAGGGGTACGGCAATATGTTCTGCTAGAAGATCTCCGAGTCGGCCCGAAGCATCCAATAGCCCGCCGTAAATTAAGTCTAGACGAAAATCGTCCCGTTGCACACGATCATTCCATGTCACCATTTCATCGGTTAAAGCCACGATGGGAATGGGAGGAAGGGCCATATCGTCGAAGCGCACATCATCCACCCGGAGCAGCGGGCGGATCCCCTGCGCAAGCACGTCCCCTTTGTCGTCTAATGGGGCCACGCCAAACGCCTTCAAGAGTCCCTGCCCACCATCGGCCGCGAGCACGTCGCCCAATGCCACCACAATTTGACTCGGACGATATTTCACCAAGGCCCGAATCATCAGTCCAAGAAACGAACTGTCATGGTAGGTGTGACGTAACGGGTTCGGGCCATCAGGCGACCCCAAGGCGTCTCTTGCGTCAAACATGGCCGTGCCGTCGGCCAGCATCGCCCATTTCACTTCGCGGGTAGTTTTATAAGGAGAAATTAGCGTTTCATGACGGACACGCCCACGGCCGAAACGCACCGCCAAATCAGTGGTGCCTGCGCCTCCCCCGGACAGAGGATACATAAGGAGTTCTAAATCGGGGGATACTCGTTGTAAGCCGCGCGCCATAGCTTCAGCCACGGCCAATGCTTTCATGGTGGGATAGAAGCGATCGGGCGCAATTAGAATTCTCATCGCGAAAACCGACCCAATGACAACATAACGTCTCCAAGGCGGGAAATAATAAAAAAATGGAGCTGACGGTCGGACTTGAACCGACGACCTACGGTTTACGAAACCGTTGCTCTACCAACTGAGCTACGCCAGCAATCA
>DAHWKG010000096.1:0-13066 GCA_027343765.1 Sulfobacillus sp. | reverse complement strand
AGCGGTGGGATTGTTGAACCGTTTGGCCAAAAGCTCGGCATGATGGCGCCCGGGCCGCGGGGGAAGCCGCCGCTCATTGACGCCGAGGTGCTGCGAGAGTTTTTTGAAAAGGCCGAGATGTATCTGACGCCTGAATTTCAGGCCAAGTTATCTCAAGACCTTGACGCCCGGTGCCGCATTGTCGCCCAGCGATTCCCGGAATTTCCGGAGCTCTGGGATTTGGCCCCGGCGACCCGCCGGCTCTCCCGAGACGACCGCGAGCGTCTCGGGCCGTCCTTGGCCGATCTCCGGCAAAGTATCAGCGAGGGTCACATCCAGGGTGTGCTCGACCACCTGGCGGCATGGCCATCTCCACCGCCGTGGCTTCTGGATTGGGCCACATTTTGGATGAGCCTCGTCAACCCGGAAATGCTCTGGTGGGCTCGGTGGGTTTATGGACCGGTCTCCGAGACGGGAGCCCTGGTTCTCCTGGTAGACAATCCCGTCTCGTTGAAACAAGACGGGGTCCGGGAGACCTATCGCGCACTCTCCGATGCGACGGAGTATCTGCGGGTGTTGCTCGCCAGCACGCGCTCGCTTTCGGGGATTTCGGAGGTCTTTCAACCGCAGGTGACCTTGGCGGTGGTGTACACGGTGTACATGTTTACGATGGCCTCTTGGAAGCTGACCGAGGAATTCACCCAGGTACTGCCGCCCTTTCCGGTCGTTGTGCGCACGTTGCTTGGGGTCAATCGATGGGAGGGAAAGTAAGTGAGTCAAAAAGCCACCCCGATCGAGCTCGAAGTTGCGGTTGTCAATGGGGTTGAACTGAATGGCCATTGGAACCGGATATTTGAGCCGCGGGTGATTTCAGAGTATGACTTGTCGATGCTAGACGAGGTCAGCGAAATTCCCGGGGCGGAGTCGTTAGCCTATTGCTATCAGTGTGGAAAGTGCACCTCGGTATGCCCGGTGGAGGAGGCTGGCGGCGACTATTCGCCGCGTAAGGTCTTTCGCCGCACGCAGTTGGGCGCGTCGCTCCTGGAGAGTGCGGACTTATGGTTATGCACCACCTGTTCGGATTGTCTTCGGGTGTGTCCCAAAGAAGTCAACATGATTAGCATTATGCCAGCCGTCCGGGAACGGGCGGTCATGGATGGCAACGCCCCCGCGGAGCTCTTGTCAGCCTTTGAGAACACGGCGCGCTACGGCAACCCTCTAGGGGAGCCGGCCCGTAAGCGCGCGGAGTGGACTAAGAACGCGGGTGTGCCGGTGCCGATTATGAGCCAGCATAAAGCCCCGGTGGATGTGCTGTGGTTCGTGGAATGTTATCCCGCCTACCACCCCCGCGGTAAAGAAGCCTCCGTCGCCTTGGCCCGGATTTTGAATCAGCTCGGGGTGGACTTCGGCATCTTGGGTAACGAAGAAAAGTGCTCGGGCGACTCGCAGCGAATGGCGGGCGAGGCGGGGCTCTTTGAGATGCTAGCGGAGGATAACATTAAGAGCTTATCCAAGTATACGTTCAACACCCTCATGGTCACCGATCCGCATGCCTTCAACGCCTTCTTGCACGAGTACCCTAAGTTCGGGGGCGAGTGGCCCACCTTTCACTACACGCAGTTTCTCGCGCCGAAAATCCATGAGATGACCTTCTCCGTGCCGATCGACCGGACGGTCACGTTTCATGACCCCTGCTATCTCGGCCGCCACAATGGCGAATACGAAGCGCCACGGGAACTCTTGCACGCCATTCCCGGTCTAGAGGTCATTGAGATGGGCCGCTGCCGGGAGAACTCCTATTGCTGCGGTGGCGGCGGCGGAGGCATGTGGATGGACAGCTTTACCTCGGAGCGGCTGACCATGCGTTTATCTGAGCGCCGGGTCAAGGAAGCGGTGGAGTCCGGCGCCGACATTTTGGCGGTCACCTGTCCCTATGAGGTGTCACGCTTTGAAGATGCCGTCAAGAACACGGGCAACGCGGGCAAGTTGAAGGTTCTCGATATTGCCGAACTGTTGGCCCACGCCATGGGCTTGGTGACGGCCAATATTTGATGGGGGAGGATATGTTGTGAGCGAGGTAAACGGATGTTTATTGCCCGATGACCTCTGGTATTGGCCGGAGAAACATGTGTGGGTGAGGGGGCCGGAGGCCGATGGCACTGTTCTGGTGGGCATGACGGACGTCGCTCAGCATCTCGCGGGAAAAATCGTGGTGGTCAATCTGAAGGCGCCGGGCCGAACGCTCGCGCAGGGAAAGAGTGCAGGAACCTTGGAGAGCGGCAAGTGGGTGGGTTCGATCCCCACCCCGGTGGCCGGTCAGGTGACGGAGATTAACGAAACCGTTAAAAAGACCCCGGCAATTGTGAACGAGGATCCCTATGGGGCGGGGTGGCTTATTCGAGTGCGCCCGGACAACTGGGAGGAAGGGGCGCGCATCCTGGTCACGGGCCCCGATGGCATCGCTGCCTACCGGGCTAAGCTCGAGGCCGAGGGGATTCAGTGTCAGTCCTGAGTGTGTAAGGGGGTGAGTCCGTGGCCTATGTGTTTGCCTGTGAGTTGCCAGACCATTTATGGTTCGACGTCGACCGCGATGTTTGGGTCGAGGAACGCTCGGACGGCACGGTACGCATGGGCATGACGGATCCGGCACAAACGCGGGCGGGCCGCATTCTGTTCGTCCGGGCGCGAGCCGGAAAACGCGTGCCGCAAGGAAAGAGCGTCGCCACGGTGGAAAGCGCCAAATGGGTAGGGCCGGTTCCGTCTCCCCTGACGGGGACGGTGACTCAGGCGAATCCCGAGGTCCTCGCCGATCCCAACATCATTAACCGTGATCCCTATGTTTCGGGATGGTTGGTGGAGTTTCGTCCTGAGATCCCGTTGTCAGAATCGGGCCTCTTGCGAGGCGAACCTGCCCAAGCGGCCTATCGCCAAAAATTGAAGGCGGAAGGGCTGACCTGTATGCGCTGTGCGGATCTACCGGAGGCCGCCGAAGGTCCTGAGTCTGGTTCAACCTTTAACCTTTAACGTCTGAACAGAAGGAAGGATACGATGCGCTACCTCAATCTTGGCACCGTTTCCGCTGAGGAATCGCAGGCGATCTATCATGCCCTGGCGGACTTGATGACCCCGGATGCCCCGGTGACGCTCGTCACCGTGAGTCCGGACCGTCCCTACGTGTGTGTGGGGTACCACCAGGTAGCGAGCCGGGAAATAGACCAACCCTATTGTGAGGCACAGGGTATTCCCGTAGGACGGCGCATGGTTGGGGGTGGCGCCGTGTGGCTTGATCATGATCAGATTTTCTGGCACTTGATTATGCCACGCCAACATCTACCCGTCGAAGCCCTCTACAGAAAATATCTCTCGGCCCCCGTCGAAGCCTACCGCCAGATGGGAATCTTAGCCGAACATCGCCCGGTCAATGATATCGTCGTGGGCTCCCGCAAAATTGGCGGGACGGGTGCCAATACCATGGGCGAAGCCGATGTCTTGGTGGGGAGCATCATGATGGACTTCGATACGGCGGCCATGGCGCGGGTACTGAACGTACCCTCCGAGAAATTTCGCGACAAGATGGTCTCCTCGCTTGAGGACTACATGACCACCGTGCGGCGTGAACTCGGGGATATGAGTCCGTCGCGCGAGGAAGCGACGCAAATGTTGGTGCAGGCGTTTGCGACCCTTTTAGGGGAGCCGGTGGTGACCGATCATCTGACCGAGCGGGAGCGCGAACGGTTGGACGATTACCGTACCCGTCTTTTTGACCCGGCCTTTGTGTATCGCCATGAAGGCTATTTGCAGCCGGGCGTCAAGATTAAAGATGGGGTGCGGCTTTTAGAAGGGATGAAAAAAGCGCCCGGTGGACTGGTGCGGGTGGTGTGGCGCGAATCGGAGGGTCGCATCGATGACATCGTCATTGGTGGGGACTTCTTTGTCCATCCCTCCGAGGGCTTAAGTGCGGTGGAGGCGCGGCTCCGGGGGCAACCGGCAGATGTCGAGAGCTTCCGCCGGGCTCTATCCACCGGATGGGCGACACTGGATGTGCCCGGCGTATCCGCGGATGACGTGACTCTGGCCTTTGAAGCGAGTCACTCGCTTGAGCCCGTGCCCTAACCGCACCGTTCTTTCGCGCATTCCAAGGAAGGGAGGGAAATGACATGGAACAGGAAGCGATTGCGCTGGTGATCGACGCCAAGGGTCTCGCGTGCCCGATGCCGATTTTTAAGGCTAAGCAAGGCTTGAAGTCGGTGGACATTGGGCAGGTGGTCGAAGTGGTGTGTACCGACCCCGGATCGATGGCCGACTTCAAAGCCTTTGCCAACTCCACCGGCCACGAGCTGTTAGCGGCCGAACAACAGGATAATCTCTACCGCTTTTTGTTGCGGCGTACCAAATAGTGAGGACAGGAACAGGGGGAGAAGACGTGGCAGAGGAAACGAAAAAGTATCTCTATCTGGTAACCCATGGAACGGAAACGCCGGAGCGCTCCGCGTCGCCGTTTTTTCTGGCGACCACGGCAGCGCTCATGGATCACGAATCCACCATGGTGTTTACCATCACCGCCACCAGTTTGTTAAAGAAGGGCGTCGCCGAATCGCTTCACATTAAGGAGACGGGCGAGAGTTCGACACTTAAGTTCTTCATCGATCAGGCCCGCGAGGCTGGGGTGAAATTGTACGTGTGTGCGCCAAGCCTCGATCTCAACAATTGCACCATCGATGACCTCATTGAGGTCGACGGTGTAGTGGGAGGCACGGCGTTGAACGAAATGGCGGCCGAGGCGGACGTCGTCATCACATTTTGATGGCGGACGTGAACCGTCTATGGCGAGATGTACTGCGCCTGAACTCCCGGTCGCAGGATGCGGAGGTCGAAGCCCTGGTGGTTCAATGTCTCGATTTCGAGGGACCCTGGACCACCCGCCTTATCGGCGCCCTCGGCATTTTACGAGAGCGTCTGGGTCCGTGGGCCGGCGTGAGTCTCTATATGCCCACCAAGCCCCAGGGCGACCTTTATGTGGCCGCGTCTGCCGGAACCGTCGGGCCCCTCGTCGTGGCATGGGGGGCTCCGGTCGCCGGATTGGCGGCGTCGGAGCGCACCGCCCAGTTTTGTGCGGAAGCTCGGTCCTTTCCGGACTATCAAGGGGGATGGCTTGGCATTCAGGGCGTATTGGCGGTGCCGATTGTGCGCGGGTCCGATTTTTACGGGGTGCTGGAAGCCCGTGGGCACGAGGGTCACACGTTTGGCATGGCTGAGGCAGAAGTGACCGGGCACATGGCCAGTCTCATGGCTGAGCGCTGGCCGACATCGACGAGACACAAGATGGGAGGATAAACGGTGAAAATTGTCGTGTTGATGAAAGACGTTCCTGATCTGGTCGACGAATTGGAAGTCGAAGATGGGGTGTTAGCCCTCGAGGATATGACGTTTGTGCCCAGTGAGTGGGATGACCAGGCCTTGGAAGAAGCGCTCTTGATTAAAGAAGAGGAAGGGGCCGACGTTTTCGTGGCCGCCATCGATACCGGGGATGTGGATACCATGCTGTACACGGCCTTGGCGAAGGGCGCCGATCAGGCGGTGAAAATCGTCGGCGACTTTTCCCGCACCTTGACCAACCGGGAGCGGGCTAAACTGTTCGCCGACTTTCTCCGAACCGCATCGGCGGACCTAGTGTTGACCGGTGTGCAGGCGATTGACGACTTAGACGGCCAGATCGCCGGGTTGGTGGCCGGTGCGCTCGGCGTGGTGCATGCCTCGGTAGTGCGCGACGTCCACACGGCTGACGGTCAAGTGCAGTTCATCCAAGAATACTCCGGTGGTCGGATGGCGGAGTTTTCGGCCAAGACGCCGGCGTTGCTGGGCGTCCAAGCGGCCCGTAAACCGCCCCGGTATGTGACCATTGCCAAGGTGCGGCAAGTCCAAAAGTCCGGGGAAATCACGGAAGTGGAGGGGAATCTCACGGAAACCCCCACGTTAGCCGTCCGCCGGGTGTATCAGCCGGTCGCGCAGGGCCACGCCGAAATGTGGGGCGATGACGTGGATGAGGTGGCGGAGAACATCATTCGTCTGTTGGAAGACAAAAAGCTCTTAAGGGGTTGATGCAAATGGGGAAAATCATAGTCTTGGCGGAATTTGCGGAAGGAGCCCTCGCGGACGCCACACGAGAGCTCTTGACACGGGCCCGGGACATTGCCTCCGCTGCGGGTCACACGGTGACGGTAGTCGCCTTCGGTGACCAGGCTCGGGACGGGGTGCGCGAGGTGGACGCCGATGAGGCGGTGATTATCTCAGGACCCACGGTGGCGACGTATCATCCGGAAACCTATGAACGCGCGATAGGGGAGGTGCTATCCGACGACACCGCATTGGTCATGGTGAGCAACACCACCATGGGCATGGATCTGGGGGCGTCTTTAGCTGCCCGTCAAAATCTGCCCATGGTCGCCTATTGCACCGACTTAGTCCTCGAGGATGGAACCTTAGTGGCCACCAGTCAGGTTTATGGCGGCAAGCTAAACGCGGAAGTGGAGGTTCCACTAACAGGCGCGGTGGTGACCGTCATCCCCGGGTCCTGGCCGAGTGACCCATCCCGACGGGGAACGCCGGCGATTCGGGAACAAGCGGCTCCGTCCCCGGAGGCTCTCGAGTTGCGACGGGTGATTGAGGCCGAATCGGGGCAAGACGTGGATATTACCAAGGCGGACATCTTAGTCAGCGTGGGGCGTGGTATCGAGGATCCAGATAATTTAGAGCTGGCCGACGAATTGGCGGAAGCGATTGGCGGCGTGGTGAGCTGTTCCCGACCGGTGGTCGATGCCGGATGGTTGCCGCGCTCGCGCCAAGTGGGCAAGTCCGGCAAGACGGTGAAGCCCAAAGTCTATTTGGCCCTCGGCATTAGCGGCGCCCCCGAGCATTTGCAGGGGATGAAGGATGCGGAACTCATCATCGCCGTCAATAATGATGAGCGGGCTCCGATTTTCGACGTGGCTCACTTTGGAGCGACCGCGGACATTTTAGACCTCATGCCGGCCTTAGCGGAAAAGCTCACGGGGAGGGCAGGATAGTGATATTGCGAACCGGGCTGATGGCCATGACCGTGGCCATGATGGTTGTGAGTGTGGCCCTCTTTCTTCGCCGGGTGCTCGCCATTCAGGCGGTTATGAAAACAGCCCGGCCTGCCAATAGGACCGACCAGATCGGTCGGCGGTTGAAGTCGGTGGTGGAACACGTGGTGTTCCACCGCCGCATGCTCCGCATTACCCTCTCGGGGGTTCTGCACTATTTCATCTTCAGTGGCTTTGTAATTTTGCTGATTGATATCGTGGAAACGGTCGGGGAAATTTTCTTCCCCGGATTTACCGTTGGTCCCATTTTGGCCCCCTTGGTCGATATCTGGGTGATTATCGTGGCGCTGGGCATTGTCCTCGCCCTTTATAACCGGATCGTCTTACGTCCGGAGCGCTTCGAGGGCTCGGATGAGAAAGATGCGTATCTCATTTTGGGGCTCATTGGCGCGATTATTGTCGGCATCGTGATTCACGATTCCTTCTTTCCGTTTGTGGCCGCGAAGGTTCTCCATGTTCCAGATCCGGTGGCGCGGGCACACTTTCTCGGCTACGCGCTCTCGCGACTTTGGGTCGCTCTGGGATGGACGGGACCGGTCGCAGCCAGCATTGGCTACGCCGTGGGCTATCTCCTCGATATGGGGGTGGTGTTAGCCTTTTTAGCCTATCTCCCGTACTCCAAGCACTTCCACATTTTTGCCGCAGTGCCCAATATTTTCCTTCGTAACCTCCGCCCCAAAGGAGAGTTGGTTCCGGCCCCGATTGAGGACACCATGGCCATTCGCACCTTTCAGGATCTGACCTGGAAAGACATGCACGACCTCTACACGTGTACCGAATGTGGTCGATGCCAGGCGGTTTGCCCCGCCCATGCCGCCGGGCAACCCTTGTCACCGAAAATGGTAATTCTGAAACTTCGCGACGCGTTGAATGAACGCATGGCCGCAGGCACCTTAAACGATCCGGATCAGCCCAGTTTGGCGGGGGGCGTGATTTCTCAGGAAGAGCTTTGGGCCTGTACCACCTGCGGGGCCTGCCAAGAGGCGTGCCCGGTATTCATCGAGCACGTGCCGAAAATCGCGGGAATGCGCGCGGCGCTCTTGGAAGAGGGCGTCGTCGATCCGAATGCCCAAAAGGTCTTGGTCTCGTGGGATCGCCAGGGGAATTCGTTCGGGCAACCGGCGAGAAAGCGCCCAGCCTGGGCCAAGAATATCGAGATCCCGATTAAGGACGCCCGCAAGGAACCGGTCGAGTGGTTATGGTTTGTGGGAGACTTTGCCTCCTTGGACCCGCGCGTCCAGAAGCTCACCCAACGCATTGCCGAACTCTTAACGCATGCCGGCATTGACTTCGGGATTCTCTATGAGTCGGAGGTGAACGCCGGCAACGAAGCGCTCCGGGTCGGGGAATACGGGCTCTTTGAAGCCTTGGCGCAAAAAAATCTCAAAGCGCTGGAAAAGGCCCAGTATCAGCGCATTTTTACCACCGATCCGCATTCGTTAAATGCGCTCAAGAACGAGTACCGGAAATTCGGCTTGAATGCCGAGGTCAAGCACTATACCGAGGCGTTTTTGGAGTGGATTGACGCCGGGACAATAGCGGTTCGGCAACCCGTTCCCATTCGTGCCACCTATCACGACCCGTGCTATCTCGGGCGGTGGAATAACATCACGGAAGCGCCGCGCACGCTTCTCGGCCGTTTAGGCGTCCAGTTGGTGGAGATGCCGCGTCATGGGGCCGAAAGTTTTTGTTGTGGCGCCGGCGGGGGACGCATTTGGATGGACGAAACGGGGATTACCGACAGGCCCGCCAACCAGCGCATCCGAGAAGCGTTGGGATTGCCTGACGTCCCATTTTTTGTGGTCGCCTGTCCGAAAGACGTCTCTATGTTCTCGGCCTCAGTGACGGCAATGGGGGTAGAGGACAAACTACGGGTGGTCGACATGGCCGATTTGCTGGCCGTGGCGGTCGGTTTAGATACCGCTGATGACAGCTTGCTCGAAGCGGCCGGAAGTCTCACTTAAATTTCAGAAAGGGGTGGAGACGATTGGTGACATTGACAGAAGACGCCGAGCGGAAGGTGATGACTCTCTTGGAGGGTAGGGATTCCCAATTGGGGCTTCGGATCTACATTTCCCGCGGGGGTTGCAGCGGCTTTAGTTACGGGATGTCTCTTGATATCCCCCGCGAGGAGGATGCCCGGTACCAATTCGGCCCGTTGCAGGTGATTATTGATCCCGATAGTGCACCCCTCTTGGAAGGGATTCGGGTCGATTACGTGGAGGCTTTGATGGGGGGCGGTTTTTCCATCGATAATCCCAATGCGGTCTCGTCCTGTGGCTGTGGCCAGTCCTTTCGCACGCGCGACGATAAGGGTGCCCCGGCCGGTTGTCGTCACTAGGCGCTCCCGCTCAGCAAAGGCCCCCCGCACATCCCTTAACGAGGGAAGGTGGGGGGCCGTTTGGTGGGGCGGTTAGTGGGTGGAGGTTTTGGCCCAACCGGCGTGTTGCATGAAGACCGAATGGGTGACCATGTGGTCAATCATACGGCTCATGTGCGCCTCAAGACTGCTCAGACGATGCGCGTTGATGTGGCCTTCTTTGGCTCGGGACTGAATCCGGCTCACGACCACGTTTGTGAGGGTACTTTCAAGGCCATGGACACCACCGGGGGTTTTGGCCGCCAGGGTGGCGAGCGTCTGGCCTCGGGCTAAATCGGATTTCAGAGCGGTCGGGGTTAGGCCCAACTGTTTGGCGGCAGTACCCATGATCCCTCTCATCCAGCGAAATCGGCGATGTGGGCGGGCCCAATGGGTTAGTGGATGGCGTTGGTACACGAGGTTCGAAACCCGCACCGCGAGCGATTTTTCCCGTGCCGCGGCAACCGTTTGGGTCAATTGGTCGGAAGCCACCGCTTTTTGAATACGGGCCCTCGTGTCAGAAATGAGCGTCTGTTGAAGCGTTGTCACGGCGGACCGTGAGCCTGCGATTTCGGCCAGCGTCTTTCCGGATTTTAAGTCGGCTCTGAGCGTCGCCGGCTGGGTCTTTAACGCCTGGCTCGCCTCCTGCAAGAGACGCCGGTCGATACTCCTCACAGGATGGGAGAAAGGTCGTTTTAGGTTGCGGCGGGTCATCAATGCCTGAATCCGTTGAGGCATGTGGGCCTCAATCTGAGAGGCTTTTTGGCTTGATATTCGTTTCGCGCTGACGGCTCTGGCGAGCGCTTTTTTCGCATCGTTTTCCAGTGTCGATGCGACCGTCTGGGGGGGCATTCCTTGTTTCGTGGCGATCGCGTCAAGAGTCTCCCCTTGAGCCAAGTCCTTCTTCAAGGCGCTCGGCGACAGTTGAAGCGCCGACGCGATGTCCTTTCGTGCCACGCCCCGGATTGCCCAAGGCTTCCGTTTCGGTGCCTGATGCCAGGCCCCGTGCGTGGCCTTGGGTACGTTCTTGATCGCGGCGGCCTGCACGGCCGAGCCCTGGCCTGTGGCCAACCCGGCGAGACTTCCCGCCGCTAGTACCCCGGCCGCCACCATGAGTAAGGTTTTTGTCATCGGTTTTTGACTCCTTCCACGGGATTCGGGATCGTGTGCCCTCTTCAGTAAGCCCGAAACTCATTGCCAATCTGTTACCAAAGGGCATGGCGGACCTGAAGGATAGCTGAAATATCAGGAAAAAGAAACAGTATCGTTGCATGCGCATGAGAGAACAGCAGCGCTTTACGGGAATCGGAGAAAAATCGCCCCAAATCATCCGCTGACGGGCGTCACGGATCTTGAATTGCCGCGTTCACGGATGAAAATGGGAATTAGAAAAACCACTAATTCGTATGGAGGCGATGGCAATGGCGATTCAGGATAGCTTGACTGAGTTGATGCGAGTCGGCCAATCTCTCATGGACCACCTGGATGGCATGCCGGTAGACGGTCTGTCCGGGCGGGTCGTCAATCCCATTCCCTTCGACATGGCCGAGTTGCCGGACGCGCTGCTGGTTCAAGCCTATTTGCCGGGCTTTCGGCGGGAGGATGTCTCAATTGAGGTGCGCGAGCGTCGATTGGCGATCAAAGCCGAACGGCATTTGCCGCGCCGTGATAACGTAACCTGGCTTCACGTTGAAGCCCCCTACGGCACCTTCCTGCGCACAATTGGCCTTGGGGCGGACATTGATGTCGATCATATTGAAGCCGGTTGGAACGAGGGCGTACTGACATTGCGACTCCCGAAGGCCGAGGAAGCCCGACCGCGCCAGATCCCGATTAGCAAGGTGGATCATCTCGCACTGGACGCGAGCCCTGGCGGTCAGTCGTAAGCTGGTAATGCCCGGAGCTGTCTCCCCGTGGGGACAGCTCTTTTGATTTATTTAACCACTGGCTCCACAACCGCCCGCAGATACTGGACCGGCTGACCATCACATCCCCTGCTCGGAGGCGACCACCGTCGCCTGGGAGGGCATCTGGGGTGCTGCGGTAGCAGGGGCAGGCTTGAGACGACCGTGTCGGTCGTGACCTGAACCACGCGCGCCGAAAATTGTGTTCGATGGGCAAGGGGCTTGCCCGGACACCGTTTTTCGACCAGCGGGGATGTCGCCCAGGAAAGCGGAGTTCCCGGATGTCGCTTGTCAGTGTCGGATGTCAGTTTCGGTCTAAAAAATCCATGGACGATTTTCGGCGACGGGCTCGAGCCCCATCAGCTATGATGAGGCTACTATGAAGAAATCAGTGCCCATGACCGACGCACGACGCGAGGAGTATTACCGCGCCCTCATCAGGAAGGATCGGACCTACGAGGGCGTGTTTTACGTCGGGGTGACCACCACCGGCGTGTTTTGCCGTCCCACTTGTCCAGCACGTAAACCCAAGTTTGCGCACTGCGAGTTCTTTTTCGATGCGCAGCAAGCCTTATTGGCCGCCTACCGGCCCTGCAAGCGTTGCCGACCGCTGTCGCATCCGGGGCAAGTGTCGCCGATCATCCAACAATTGGTGGAGGCGGTTGAGGCGGCCCCTGATAAGCGCTGGACAGCGGCGGACCTGGCGCAATTTGGAATCCCGGCGTCCACGGCCCGCCGCCAATTTCAACAACGCTTTGGCATGACCTTTATCGAATATACCCGGGCCCGGCGTCTTGGCCTCGCGATGCAGGAAATTCGGGCCGGCGGCGCCGTCATCGACGCGCAACTGACCGCGGGCTTTGAATCGAGCAGCGGATTTCGGGACGCATTTACGCGTATTATGGGCGCTCCACCTACCCAATGGGCTACGGACGCACGCCTTCTCCGAGCAGCATGGATCGATACCCCGCTAGGTCCCATGATGGCGGTGGCGGACGAGGAGGCCTTATATCTTCTCGAATTCGTGGACCGACGCGGTCTAGAGCGGGAGATTGAGCGCCTGCGGCGGAAGGCGCGAGCCCCCATCGTGCCGGGAACGACCCCGCCGATCGCCTCCATTCGGCGGGAACTCACCGCGTATTTTGACGGCCGACTTGCGGCGTTCGACACTCCTATCCACCCGCTCGGCACGCCCTTCGAACAGCGCGTTTGGGAGGCACTCGGTGCGATCCCTCGAGGCGAAACGCGGTCCTATGGAGCGATCGCCGAGGCCATCGGTCAACCGACCGCCGTCCGGGCCGTCGCGCGGGCTAATGGGGCTAATACCTTGGCCCTCATCATCCCCTGTCACCGGGTCATCCGTCGGAGTGGCGATTTGGGAGGGTATGGGGGCGGCCTGGCCCGAAAGCGGTGGCTGCTCGCCCATGAGCAACCGACAGGGACTCTCTTAGAAGGCATGGACCATCGCCGTAAGGATGGCGTGGTCGAATAAATCCCTCTATCCGGGAATGATGTAACATCCCCTTCCTGACGGGCGTCTTCTTCTCATGGTGATGGCCCTGACAGCCTTGGGCCTGTATTGGCGTCGTCAACACGAGGTATGAAATCAGCCTTTCGTGGCAAGCGTCGCGGTATTTGGAACGTCTCGTTCGGACTGCTCACCAACGCATTATCCACGGTTTAGAACAACTGGCCAAAAA
>DAHWKG010000229.1:0-5749 GCA_027343765.1 Sulfobacillus sp. | reverse complement strand
CCACCTTCTTTGGCAAATTGTGCCCTAGGTTTTTCGCATTCCTAACGAAGATTCCGGGATTCCGAGAACTCCGAGCCGATGGGTAAGCGCCCGGAGGGAGGGGCAGTGATGAGATCGGGCAAACGGGGCCAAGAAAGAGGGGTTATTCGCCCCCACGCGCGAGACGCGGCCCTCTAGGATCGCGGGTCGTACCGTCGGCCCATTGCCGCGAAAAGGGAGATTTCCATGTTGATCGTGTTACGCAAAACGGCGCGCGCCGCCGTTCTCAGTATAATTGTGGCCTGCGTGCCGCTCTCCGCACAAGCAGCCCCTTGGCTGATGGGGGTGGCCCCTCGGCATAGCCACGCGAGCACCGTGTACGCTCCACTCGGGCGGTTCATCGCGCGCGCCGCCGGACACCCCGTTAAAGTGTGGCGACCCGGCCGGAACTGGTTTGTGTACGCAAACGCCATAGTTACCGGGCGGTTCGCGCTGGCCTTCGACGGGGCGATTTTCACGGCCTGGCGGGACCAGGCCCGGCATTACCATCCCCTGGTACGGTTGCAGGGCCCGATGCGGTTTTGGGTGGTCACCACCGGCGCTTCTCGCGATATCCGGAGGATGGCCGACCTGGACGGTCGCCCCGTGTGCGCCAACCCGCTTCCGAATATGGCCACAATGATCCTGCTCGCACAGACATCGCCAGTGGCAGTTCCCTACATCGAGCCGATGGGGGGCATACGGAAAGACTTCAAAGGGCTGCTCGGCGGCGAGTGCCAAGCGGCCATCTTTCCGTCGCGGTTCGTGCGCCACCTTCCGCCTGCCGCGCGCGCTGGTTTGCGGGTGCTGTACAAGACCCGCGCCTATCCCAACCTCGCGCTCTCGGCCGGCCCCCAGTTGACAGCCATTCAGCGCGCCCGGATCCGCGCGGCCTTGCTGTCGCCCCAAGGGGAGGCTATCGCCCGGCAGGTCTTCCATGGGGCCCGATTTGTGCCGGCCTCCCGCGCCGAGTACGCGCCGTATGCCCAGGACCTGCCCCATATGCCGTTCTTTACGGCCATGGTCCAGGCCGCGGATCGGAACCAGGCCGTCCGGATGGCAGCAGGCGGGGCGGGGCACACCGAGACCGTGGCCGACATCAAAGCACATCGCGCGCGCTAAGGGGGTCCTTTCCATGTCACGTTCTTTATCGCTCGTATTCGTTATGGCAGTGGTAGGCGTGCTGTCGGCCACGGGCGCGCCAGACGCCTTCGCCCATCGCGCGCCGGCCGGCTTTCTGGCGCTGGCCCAGGACGGTCGGCGCATCTTCGACCACACGCCGCAGGCCGCACCACGCTATGTGGGCAACGCCTTGAGTTGCACGAATTGCCATCTCGGTTCCGGCAAGACGCCGTTTGCGGCCCCGTTGTGGGGTGCCGCAGGCATGTATCCGCGCTACCAGAAGAAGGCGGGTCGCGTGGTGACTCTTGGGCAACGCATCCAGGAGTGCTTTTTGTTCTCGGAACGCGGCACGGCACCCCCCTTGAACGGACACACCGTGCGGGCAATCGAGGCGTACGCCCATTATCTCGCCATCCGTCACGGCGGCGTGGTGGTGGGCTCCGCGTCGACAGGTACCGGCTACGTCGCCCCGCTCAAGACCACCGCCGGGTCGGTGGCCGCGGGCCGCACAGAGTTCTGGTCTCACTGCGCGGTCTGCCATGGCGCGCACGGCCAGGGCGAAATGGTGGCGTTCTTGCACCGATACGCCCCGCCGCTGTGGGGCCCTCGATCGTTTGCGGTCGGGGCCGGCATGAGCAAGCCAGCGGTTGCCGCCCGATTTATCTGGCAGAACATGCCCTATGGACACGGCTGCACCCTGTCGTCCCAAGTGGCACGCAATATCGCGGATTTCGTGGACAGCCACACGCGGCCTAAGCCGTGCGAAGCCCTGTCCCGGTTGTGGAAAAAGTAAGTCCATCGACCCAATAAGAGAGGACCCTGTCATGGAAAGTCCGATACCCCACGAAATGGGTGAGCGGCGACTGACCGTCGCCGATGTTCTGGCGGGACGTATCCCCGCACCGACACGAGACAAGGTGTACGTCACAGCCCGCATCAAAGATGGGGACCCTATCACCGTGCATCTGCGCGGCACCGATCCTGTGGTCTGGTTGAACGCAAAATACCGTGCTGACTACGGGTCGCCTGATGATTTTCTGATAACCGACATGCAGGCGGGTGTCCATAACGGGTTGTCGCTGTTGTCGTCCGGCGTGTTTCTCTGGATCGACGACAAACTGGCCCTGTTGCGTCGCGATGCCAAGGCGCCGAGCCTCGCCAAACATCTGACAGAACCAGCCGGACGCTGCGACGCATTACCCGGGAAAACGGGGTTGCGCGAACTAAACGAAGAACTGATGGTGTCGAACGGTGAGGCGAAACTGGCCTTGTTGTGCGATGAACTGCTCACTATCGATGAGGCGATTGCCGTCAAAAGGTCGCAGGGGCATCCGGACAAACCGATAGAGCCTGTGTGGCTGCAGGTCACCGAGCACAGAGACGACCCCTGTCTCAAACGAACGGTCCTTGCCTATCGGGATGGTAAACCGACAGAAACGATTCGTGGGCCGCATTTCTTCGATAGACGACGCAATACCCTTGAGGTGCGGGTGGCGCCGTCATTGCCTCCCCAATACCGGGATGTCGTGTTGGCCGACGGCGAACCGTACGGACGCGACATAGGGTTGTTTGCTCCCAGTGATCTCGCGGGTGACCTGTTGACGCCGTGTCTGGCCCATTACGCCAGACTGCTCTCATGCCAACCCGCAGCGCAGACGGTCCCGGCATGACTCGTCCATAGCCAATTTCGCGGACAGCCACACGCGTCCCGAGCCGCGCGAGACCTTGTGGCGGTTGTGGAAGAAATAAGCCTGACGATCAAGTCAGACGAGCAATCCGCCAGTGCCGCGCCGAATGCTGCGGGTACTCCCGCACCCGCAGGTCCTCCGGCCATTCGGCCGGATCGGCGCCGGCCCGTTGGCGGAGTTTCAGAGTGAACCGGCCGTCGTTGAAGGCGGCGCCCATTTGTTTCATGAAGAGGGGCACATCGGCGGCGCGGCACTGCCGCAGGATCTCCCGGGCCCATTCTGCACGGAACACGCGCGCGCCGGGGCCCGATTCCCCGCCGCACACGACCCAGTCGAGCTTTATCGCCGGATCTGGGCCCAGCACCTTCTTCAGATCGACGGGCCCCAGGAGCGGTTCGAGGCTCACCCACCGGACCGCCGCGGGCGTCCCGAGCAATACTGGGATGCGCTCGTCGGCGGTTTTTTGGTCCTCCGCCGAAACGCCCATCCAAACATTCGGAAGGGGCCACCAAGGCGGCGAGTTTTCACCAGCCAGACCGGCTGGGTACGCCTCCTTCATCGCGCGGGTGACACGCCAAATCGTATCTTGGTCGGCAAAATAGGCGAGCATCCGTGCCGAGCGTTTAGTCAATACCTGGAAAACGTGTCCTTTCCTCAGAACGAACGACAGCCCCATGATTGCGAATACCTTGTCGATGAACGCGTCTGGCACGTCTTCATGGAATAGGTCGGCCATCGCATTCACGAAGATCCTGCGTGGCCGAGTCCAGCGTAGGGGTTGGCCCAGCCTCTCTGGGTGACACGCGATGTCCGTGAATTTCCGCTCGTGATAGATGGCGGATTGGGGGTTGGCGGATAACCGTGCCCATTCGCGCTCGGCGTAGCAATGCTTGCAGCCCGCCGAGACTTTGGTGCAGCCGGTGACCGGGTTCCATGTTTCATCACACCATGCGATCTTGGTCGGCATGATCAAATCCCCCCATGAATAGAAACCATGTACTCAATCATGTATTCTGTAATCTGGCCTCCAGAGTCAAGCCAATCACTTAGTGGCTTGTTCCTTTTGGAAGAGTTACAGCTTCGACATGCAGGAACAAGATTCCCGGGAGTTGTGTCACCACCACGAGAAACAGGAACAATATGATCCCATGTTTCAAAATGGCCGCCGCAGTACGCACACTTATTGTCGAATAAGTCTGCAACCAATAGCGCGTCTGGAGGAACAGGCAATATCCCGCGTTTCCTGGCATAAACGCGATTCCGAATCCTAGACGGATTGGCCGCATAATGTCGGCGATAATCCTCTCTTTCATGCTTGCGACACAGACCGCGTTTCGTTACAGATTCGGTCGGCAACCACACCGCGCACATGCGGCACCATCTCATATCCTTGAGCGCCATTTTCCGCCGCATTTGCACACCCGGGGCATCTGGGCGCTTCCGCTTGTAATACCGAATACGGCGACCGTTTCGGTCTACTATCATCGTCACATCAGTCCAAGCAATCCCCGATTTGTCGCTCACGTTCGTTCTTCCGTTGGTGATAGCGGTCCAGGTATCAAGAGGATGCCTTCGGCGATACGTCGAATTTCGTCGACATACCATGCCGGCAAGGCATGGTCGCCCGCCATATCGGCGAGGATCCCGAGTTGCTGTTTCGCCCACCCGGCCGTGGTGTTGGTTTTGAGTGCGTCCTTCATGCGCGGGTTGTCGTCCAACGGATGCTGGCAATGGCGGCATGTGGCATAGCGTTCCCACGCATGCCTATCGGTCATTGCGGCCCCTCCGTATCAATTGGCTCGCCCGGCAGATGAGGCGCGCGGTCAACGTCCCCTGTGATTTCTGTGGGCTTGTTTGCCTCGAACATGGCGCGAAGACCGAGAAACGGCATCAGCATAAGAACTATGATCCCGAGGCCAATAACCAAGCCTCCAAACGCCAAAAAGGTCTTGACAAGGATGTAGCCGATATCATTCGCGAGATGGTTCACATTAGCCATCATCTGGGTTGCGCCGGTGGCAGTCATGGTTGATTCTCCTTTGGGATGATATTCCACTAGGTAAACAGTTTGATGGCGACCCAGGGTACCAAGGCAGCCGTAATCATGGTGATGGACAGCGCCAGGTCATGCTCCCCAGATCGCCAAAGATGCAACGAGTGCCGCCACGACGGCACGGGCAGAATCCACGGGACCCCCGTGGGGTTCGGCCAATCGAACAGCAGATGCAGGCAACCGCCAAACGCGAAGCCCAAGACCGTCGCGGGAACGACGGTGGGCGCATGCACGAACACGTAGAGGCTCGTCGCGAGACCGGCGACCCACAGCACGCCCCAATGCGTCAATGTGCGATGGGGTACCCACGGAATGCGGACGAAAGGAAGGTACTCGAGGTGGTCTGGTGCCACGCCGCCGAACCAGCCAGCGCCCCCGATGGCAATGAGGTCTACGAGGGGAATGCCGGGATGGAGGAGATGGACGGCGCCTGCGACGAGCGTCCCGCCCGCGAGCCCCGTGGCATGATGACCGGCTTGTCTCAAGGTACGGCCCCTCCCGAAAGATCGTTGGCGACCAGTGTGCCAGGTCGGCCCAAAACGCAAGTCGGCAGGGCGCTACGCCAGCAGTCCCCTGTCCCGTAACTTCGCCATCTTCTTGCGCCTTTGATCGCCCGCGTCGGAGTCGTCCGTGGGCTCGGGGGATGTGGGCGAAGGAGGCGAGGACGCGGTTTTCACAAGACCTATGGCGGCCAGAATCCGCAGGCGCTCGGCTCGCGCCCGCGCCGGCAGGGGTTGCAGATCCGCCAACAGCTCGCGATGGCTCGCGGGGATCGTGACGAACACCTGCAAGGTGTCCTGGGATTGGGGTTTCTTAGGCATACGACCAGAACCCGCGTGCGTTGGCGATGACGCCCTCGTCGGGCATC
>DAHWKG010000228.1:0-4966 GCA_027343765.1 Sulfobacillus sp. | reverse complement strand
CAGGAGGGCTATGCCATTGAAGATTTTGGGAAGCCGCTGAACCTGATGCTCGCGATCCCCGTAAGGCTGTGTAACACTTGGTGGGAAGCCTTGGATGAGATCCAAGCGGCGACAACGGTTGCCGCTTACGTGCAGGAGGGTGACTCCCATGGTAAACGTCGGCCCCGCCCAAAGGATACATTTTGGGGCGCCTCCGAGGATCCATAAATGATAATTATCGGGACGCCAGGCGATTAATCCGAATCATTCTAAGTGCCGGACATATAAGTGATTATATCCGATAAGTGCCAGTTATCTCTGACTTGCGACACCTTGTTATATCACAAATTTGTGATATAACATGTGGACGATCAGACATTACGTTTCCGGAAACGGGAGTCATCCATTCCGGGATTGGTACGAGGCGCTGGATGACAATATACGGGCCGCTTTCGACGCGAGACTGCGTTCTTTGAGGCAGCAGCCGCGTAATGGATGGTCGATGCCGCATTTTCGAATGCTACACGGTCCATGCGCCGGGCTCGGCGAAATCCGCTTTAAGGTTGGGCGGGTGCAATATCGGCCCCTGGGGTTTTTTGGTCCAGGGGCAAATGAATTCACGCTGTTGGTCGGGGCTATTGAAAAAGGGGGCGCGCTTCGGCCCAAAAACGCATGCGTGGTCGCATTACGGTATGTATCGGAGCTGGAGCGTAATCAGATGGCAGCGCATTCCAGCCAGCCCAAGGCGCCGCAGCGGGGGCTAGGAGGGGGATACGTCGATGATTGGGATGCTTAATAGGCTGCTCGGGAAACTGCAAAGCAAGAAATACCGCGACGCCTATGTCGCCGCAGAGACAGCGACGGGTATCGCGTATCAGATTCGGGCGCTACGAGAGCAGCGCAAATGGACTCAAGATGAGCTTGGTCAAAGACTCGGCAAAGGACAGAATGCCGTGTCCCGGCTAGAGGACCCAGATTACGGACGCCTGAGTGTAAAGACCTTGGTGGAATTAGCGAACGCATTCGACGTGGGTCTGCTCGTGAAATTTGTACCATTTAGCCGAATGATAACCGAGATTGCGGATCGGAGCCCACAAGGTCTCGAGGTGGCAAGCTTTAGTGAAGGATCGTTAGTCGCGGAGGCGTCGACAGATAGTCGCGAAACAAGTATGTATCAGCAAATAACAACGGCATCGGTTGTACCATTCAGAACACCTAAAACGACGCCCCTACAGCCCAATCCCCAATTGGAGACGATGGACATACCTCCTCTTCCGAATATCGTGAACGGTTGAACGCAATGGGCCCGCTCCAGCTCGATCTGTATACCTTCTCCAAACTGCATGCCGTGGCGAATTTTAGACATCGGCCAGACACGGTGGCCCCAACGGTGAATATCCAGATCCAGGCGGGTTTAGGCCCAGTGGAGGGAATGGACAATAAGTATCAGGTGACACTGGAAGTGAGCCGTATTGAGCCACCGGAAGGAACCGGCACGTTGCCGTATGAAATCGCGTTTCAAGTCGTCGGACAGTTTTCCGTTCTGGATGCATCCCACAAAGACAAGGAGAAGCTGCTACGAGTTAACGGGACGTCCGTACTGTACTCGGCTGCGCGTGAAATGATATTGATAATGACCGGACGAGGACCATGGGGTCCTTACCAGTTACCAACTATCAATTTTCAGGAAATGGCGCACCAATCAGCCATGCCAGCCGCACCAGGGTAGCGAAACCGACCGTATTGCCAATGCGGAAGTAACTTGCTGGAAATGGCCCCCTAAGCCATACATGTGCCCATGAGTAGAAAACCCTTACGGAGCTCTGAAGCCGGCAGCGTCGTGCGGGATAGCACACCGCCTACGGATGGGGCGAACCGCCTGAACGCCCGCTTGCCGCCAGTGGAGTTTCTGTTTTTCAATCCGGCGGCCCGCAAGGCCGAGAAGGAATCGGCCCGTCGTGCCGATGCGGCGCTGTTGACGAAGAGCGTGATAACGCCCGAGCAGTTGGCCCGCAAAAACGCCTTTATCCCTTATAGCGTGGATCTGTCGCAGTGGGTAGTTGTGCGCGACTCGATTGCTGATGGCAAATCGGATCTGTTCGACTGAGTCTCCCCCCCGAATGCATTGTCTGCCGACGACGTGATCGCCATGCTTTGGGCGCTACACGGAATAGAGCCACCCATCCTTGTTGGCGGGCAGGCGCTCAATGTTTCGGCACGACACTATCGTGTTGACGGTTTGCGGACTGTGCGCTGGGCGGCCATCAGACAAATGGTGGCGGCGGCGCGCGATACCGCTATGCGAACCCATAAGCCACAAACCCAAGTGAAGCCTTTCTGATCGGACAATCGCCAGCGTACATGCAAGCCATTCCGGCTGCGCAGTCGCTATAAGACGAGGGATATAACAGAGCAGATATCCTTGACTAGACATCATTCCATGGATAGGATGCTTCTGTAATCCTATCCAAAGAAGGGATGAGCGACATGCCGGACACGCTTTGGGACTCCTTGGGCGCAGCACCCCAGGACGGCGAGGATCCGATTGATCTGGCCGAGCCGGCGAACCCCCCGCCAAGGCTCGAAGGTGAGGAGGAGGCAGCGAAAGGCTCAGCCACAGCGGTCCCGACGCCGCGTTTTGGGGCGACTGAAGGAGATGACAGCCTGGGCGAGGCGCTCGGTTTTGGAGGGGGGGGGGACGAGGAAGACCCCTTTCAGGCCCTGGAAGCCGCCAGTCAGTCCGATAGGCCAGCCAATGTCTCCGTAGCACCCCAGGGCGTGCCCGTAGCGAAGCTTGGGCCGGCCCCATCCGCGGCGCCGCCTCCGCGGGTCCCGGCGGCGCGCGTGCCGATAGGAGCAGCTCACACGGTCAACGCGACGCGTCCTGAGCCAGCGCCGCAATCGGTCGACTCCGGCGAGGACAAGCGGGAACAGGGAGTCGGAGTCTCCGAGCCCGACTCCTACGCGTCCGCTCATTCCCACCCCGGCCAGGGCGGTGCCACGCCGCGTCGTGGCCGTTGGTCCCTGGTGGCCGCCGTGGCTGGGGGTTTGGCGTTGGTCGCGGGGATCGGCACCGTGGCGGTCCTGAAGACGGAATCGGCTGGCGGGGAGAGGCCTGTGCGCCCGCTGCCCCAGGTTCCCGCCGCGCGCCCCCCCGAAGCCGTTGGAGAGAGGGGAGGCCCAAGCCCTGCGCCCAATGCCCCGCGCGCGCCACACATGCGTGCTGATATGCACGTCTTTTCTGCAGGGCTGCCCGGGAGCCGGGTGGGTCATGCGACCGCGGGCCTCCTCCCGGCAGGGACGGCTACTGAAACAGCCCGAGCCCCGCAGGGGGTCTCGTCGCTTTCCGGATCGCCGTCTTCCGCCGGGGCGCCATCCGCCCCCCTGTCGCTACCGGCCATGCGTGACCGGCTCGGCAAACTCGAGCGATCGTTCAAAGGGATCGAGTTGATGGTGGGGCAGATCGCCCGGCAGGAAAGCGCGTTGGCGCTGGCTGTCCAGAAGAATCGGGCGGCGCAGCACCACGACGCGATGATCATCGCCCGTCAAGGGCGCGAGATTGCCCATTTGACGTGGCTCCTCCACCACGAGCCGCGGCCCGCCGTTCCACCTCTTGCGCGGCGTCGGCCGGCTCCTCGGCCCAAACCCAAGCCGCTCGTTCCGCCCGTGCATCTCGTGGGCATCATCGGTCATACGGCGTGGATCGCGGTGCCCGACGGTGCTCTGGTGCGCCTCTTTCGCGGTAACCCGATTCCCGGGACACCCCTTTCGGTCCGCGTGATCCAGGCCGATCCGCCGCTGGTGATTCTGAGTAATGGCGTGCGCCTGCGTGAAGAGACGCCTTAGAGCCGATGGGTGCCGCATATACCGGTCCCGCCTCGAGTGCGACGCTTTGGGTCCATATCGGCAATATCGCGGCCACGATCCTTCAGATCGTTCCGGATGCCTGCGGGTTGGTGGGCCTCATCCTGGTCATGCACGCGATCCTCAAGGCGACCCGCGTCGGGCAATCCGGGGGAAGGGATTCCTGGGGCGGTGTGCTCGGGGAGTTGGTCTTTGGCGCGATGCTGTCGTCGATCGCCATGGCCATGGCCATGGTCTCGCATTCGGTATTCGGGCCCACCTTCAATGGCTATGGCGCCATAACGCCTATCAGCACGGGTACGGCTTTGGCGCAGGCTGTCCAACAGGCGCTGACCAATCTCATCGTGCTTCTCGGCTGGTTTGCGTTTATCCGCGGACTCTATGTGTGGAGCACGCTGGGAGACGGGGGCGGGCGGGATCGTCATCCCTTCTGGACGGGCTTGACCTTTGTGATCGCGGGCGCGTTGGCCGCCAATATCGGCGCAACGATCGCGTCCATCACGGTGAGTGTTTTCTGATCCGGGACCAACGGGGTTCCCAATTCTTGAGGAGGGTGGGTATGAAAGCCATTCGGAAACATGCGAGTCGCGTGCTTACGGCCCTGGGTCTGCTGGCCCTGGCGCCCGCGGCCTTTGCTTACAGTTTCAGCGGCGGATCCTATGGAGGCGGATATGGTGGGGTAGGGAACTCCGGCGTCGTGCCGGGGGGCGGTGTTAACCTCAATACCTCGTTGACGGGCGCCGATCAGACGATCTTGTTGACCAAGGGTGTGGTGATCGATGTGGGGACTTTGCTCGGCGTGATCCTGCTGATGACGGGAATCATCAAGTTCACCAAGGAGCGTTCGCAGGGTGAGAACCATCATGTGGCGGCCTTGAAGTATATCGGCGCCGGCGCCCTTCTGGCCTCGATCGGGGTGGCGCTCATGATGTTCGTCAACGCTATTTAGTGGCTGTGAAATAATAAATTGAGCAATCGCCCACATGCGCCGAGAGCGCTCGTTCATGATGCGAGACAGTTTCTTGGCTCTATCCGACTTTCCCCACGGTATCGACTTGATAATCAGGCAGGACTGATGAGGGTAGCGGCGTAAGCGGGCCGGGGTGAATAGACGTTCGTGGGG
>DAHWKG010000227.1:0-5849 GCA_027343765.1 Sulfobacillus sp. | reverse complement strand
CGGTGACGGCGGGCTCCCTATCGATGCGGAGTGAACAAGCACACGAGGAGTGGATGAGCCTGGAACATCATGGTGTTGCAGTGGAGCAGTTGGGGGCCCCCATTGACGCGATTCAAGAGAATCCCGATTGGGCCCGGTTTCAGTTTCGGTCCCGAACCCCATGGGTTCACGGAGGACTGCCGAAACCCATATTCAATCGTTCGCGGGTGGGGGGCAAGAAGACTCCTCTCGCCCGGTGCCGTTCGTCGTGAGATCCAATGAACCCCCAGTCCTGTTGGGAACGAACCAGGGTCCGAATGCCGTCGAACTCTATCTCGCAGCCTTCGCATCGTGTTTGACGGTGGGGATTGCGTACAACGCCGCAGCCCGGGACATTACCCTCCAAACCCTGCGGATAGAAATCGAAGGGGACATCGATCTGCACGCCTTTTTAGGCCTCTCGGAAACCACGCGACCCGGATATGAAGGGATTCGCGTGCGCTATCAGGCGGAGTCGGATGCCTCGTCAGGCCAATGGGCAGCGCTCATGGCTCATGTCAAAAAGACGTCACCCGTCTTAGACATGGTGCGACATCCCGTGCCCGTCACTTGGGTTCAGGACTAGCGAAGGAAAATAAACGTCAACCGTCCCCGAGCCACGGCACAACGTGCGCTCGAGGCTCCGGGGGCGTGGAAGGGTGTCGACTGAGTGCGGTCAGATGACGATGATGCGCAAAGGAGGAGATGCATGTATATTCCGCGGCTTAGTCCTTATGCATTCAAAATCGGGCCCGTCGGGGTGCATTGGTACGGTATTTTTATGGTGATGGCGATTCTCGGCGGATCCTATTACCTGATTGAACGCGGCAAACAAGCGGGATACGATCCTGATGGACTCTCGACCGTATTGTTGTGGACGGTGTTGTGGGGGGTGATTGGAGCCCGGGTGGTCTTCGTGTTGGCCAATGATCCGCAATGGATTTGGACCGCTCCCCTGCAAACGGTGAAGATCTGGCAAGGCGGCTTGGCCATCGACGGAGCCCTGCTCTTTGGTCTTGTGGCGTTTTGGATGCAATTGAAGCAGCGGCCGATGGTATTCAATCACATCATGGATTGGGCGGTGCCCGGCATCGCACTGGGGATTTTTATGGTCCGGATTGGCAACATTTTTGATCACCAAGTGCTCGGACACATGACGCAACTCGGGTTTGGTCGCTGGCCGGAGCAGTTGTGGGGATCGTTTATCGGCGTCGTTTTACTCGCGCGTTACTTCTGGATTGAGCATCGACGCACACCGCCACCGGGTTATCAGTTCTGGTCCGCCATGTTCTATTATGCGATTCTTCGGGGATTTATTGGGGAAACGACGCGAGACAACCCCTTGTACCTCATCCACTATCTCAATCCCCATTGGGGGATTGGCTTCACAACTTTAATGCAGCTCTTTACGCCGCCCATCTTGATTTTTACCGGACTCATGATGCGGCGGACCTGGCGCGCTTCGGCGCAGCAACTGCCAGCGCGGACCCGCCAGGAACCCGGGACCTTACCGCCACCGGGACCGGTGCGCGTAGGTCGGCGGGTCATTGGGTTGACCGGCCTGGCCAGTCTCCTGGGGGCCCTCGCGTTCTTTCTCCTCCGCCTTCCGGTGATCGGCGGGTATCTTTTAGGCGCGGGCCTCGTGTTCGGTATCATGGTCTGGACCTGGCCCCGCCGGTATCGATCCGTACTCGAGACGCCCCCAGAGGGGTACACGGCCACCGGCGAAGTGTACGTGAACCCGGGCAGCTCTGATGCCGTGAGTGTCTGGCACCACGGCATTCACCGGGTGTACGTGCGCCGCCAACTGGTCGAAGGATCCCCGTAAGAGCAATTCGCTGAGGGCCTTAGGCCGGTGTGGCAGTAGCGATCGGACTACAGGGATCAAGCGTTAAATGTGTGAGAGATTATGTGTCGACGTTAAGGAGGACAATGATGGGCAATCCTGCCACCCCATGGAGGGAATGGCGTTCACAAACCGTAGGGATCGATCGGGAGGTCCCGCTCCTAAACGGCCGTTGGCGGCCGTACGTGAATTTAGACAATGCCGCCACGACACCCGTCTTAATCCCCGTGCGGGACCAAGTCAATCGTTTTCTGGACTGGTATGCGAGCGTGCATCGCGGTACGGGTTTTAAATCGCGTCTCGCCACCCAGGCATACGAGGACGCACGCCAAATTCTTCTGACGTTTTTGGGGGCCGATGCGCATGAACGCTTGGCGATTTTTACCAAACATACGACGGAAGCCTTGAACGTGCTGGCCGCTCGGTATCCGTTTAAGCCTAGCGATGTGGTCATTACCACCGTGATGGAGCACCATGCCAATTTGCTGCCGTGGCGAGAACGCGCCACCATGGTTTATATCCCGGTGGATGAACGGGGAGGAATCCAATGGGGCCCGTTAGAGGATGCTCTGCGCGCCCATCACGGACGGGTGAGACTGGTCAGCATTTCGGGAGCGTCCAATGTCAGTGGGTATACGCCGCCCATTCACGACATCGCGCGCCTAGTCCATCGGTATGATGCGGAGATTGTGGTTGATGCCGCCCAATTAGCACCGCATCGTCCCATTGATATGCGGTCGCTGGACGATCCCGCCCACCTGGATTACGTGGTCTTCTCGGGGCACAAAATGTATGCCCCGTATGGAAGCGGCGTGTTAGTGGGACCCCAGTCGCGATTCCAGGAGGGGGCACCCTTGTTGCGCGGTGGCGGCGCGGTAAAATTTGTGGGACTGGATGCGGTGGAGTGGGAGGCGGCGCCGGAGCGAGACGAAGCGGGGTCGCCCAATGTCGTGGGGGCCATTGCGATGGCGACCGCAGCTAAGACGCTGACATCTTGGGATATGAACCGGATTCACGATCGCGAAACCTACCTCGGCCAGGTTGTGGTCGACAGTCTGCGCACCGTTCCCGGGCTGCGCCTGTTAGGAAATCCCGAAGCCCTGGGGTCGCAACGCATTGCGGTCGTGGCCTTTGTCATGGACAATGTGCCCGCGATGATGGTGGGGGCAATTTTAGGCTATGAATGGGGCATTGGGGTCAGGGCAGGCTGTTTCTGTGCGCATCCCTACCTGATGCAGCTTTTGGGAGTGCCCCCAGACCAGATGGCGCAGATCCGTGACGATCTCCGTCGCGATGATTGGCGTCGAGTCCCCTCGGCCGTACGCGTGAGTCTCGGACTGTACAATACCGAAGAGGAGGTGCGCTACTTGACCCAGGCCTTGACCGCGATTAGTCGAGGCGAAGTGGCCGGAACGTATCGACTGAACCCGCGAACGTCAGAATACATTGTACAGGGCAATCAAGATGATTATTCGTGGGCGTTTGAAGTGTAATCGTAGTCTCTGCGGGGCACGATGTCACAAAAAAGGGGTTATTTACCAAGAACCGAGTTGGCGGGGATAATGGTCCCGACGACGCCAACCCCGCCTCGGCTCGCCGTGTCGTCAGATCGACTGGAAGCCCCTAATGGTCGAGGGACTGTCAAAGCAGTAGGGGTAATGGCGACAGGCTTGATGGGAACCCATCCTATGCCGCGCCGCGTTTTTAGGAATCGTGCGGCTGCCCGTCGCCTCATGCTGTGGCTCGTGGCGACGGATGAGTCAGCCTAGCCGATCCCCATATGTCGCGATTACGCGCCGCGTAAAGACTTTTGACACGATCTCGTTCCCGGATGGCGCCGGGCCGCTTCGCGCACCAGGTAGGGGTCCCCAGTTGGTGTTTTTGGTCCGCTAGACCGACTATCACCAATCCGGACACCGGTGTAATCGCAACCCCAAGATAAATGATCACGAGCCAATTCGACGATTATTGGTCCATGCGGTTGTTGAAAGGTGAGGGACTGAGAACCGCATTGTTTGGGGGACGTGGGCATATATAACAACTGATGTGACCACAGTCGATGCCAATTTATGACCCCGGGGGAGGCGCATGGGATGTCATACCGTCGCACACGACTCCCGCAAACTCCCTTCGTGATCGCGGTGGAAATCGCGGGCCTGGGCTGGGTCATGGTCTCGTTGCTGATCGCCAATTCCCTTGTGACGGCAGTCCTCGTCATCCTTGGGATAGCGTTGGCGATGAGGGTCTTCATCTCTTTCGAGCGCTCCCGTTGGCTCGCTGGAGGTTCGGTGATGGACACTATGGTGGGCGGTACACTGGGAGGGTTTCTCGGCGGCATCACCACTGCTCTCGTGGGCGTGCACGGGGCTCAGACGGGCATGGCGCTCATGACGGCCAGTATGGCCGGGATGGTCGGCGGCGTCTTCGGCGGTCGATAGTGTGGAAGATCCTCGGCCTAAGCTGGGGACCCTCGATTTGCCCCTCTCTTGTCTGCACGCAGTTAAAGCGGAGGTGCCAGGACTAGGGATGAGGCGACGAGACGACGGGACACCCAGACGAGATAAGCTGTCCGGATTGAGCTCGATCTGAAGCGTGCCACATTGCACGTGTAGTACGCTAAGACCGCATAACGATGTTAAAACCACCGGGACTGAGTTCCGCATTTCAAGTTAACCCAGTTGTTTTTCGCACGGTGCCTGTAAATGCCACGGCCAAACCTTATCCAGAACCGGTGATCGTTGGGTCACGGTAGCAGGGTTGGATGACTGGCCCGTGCTGATTGGGCGGGATGCAAGGCCCGGAATCATCAATGCAACACCTTGCACGACCGTCTGGGTGAGATTGAAGCCTACTGTCTTAACCGCTAGGACCATATCTTAGAGATTCGACAGGTAATCGCCAATACCTTTGCCGTGGGACACTGCGAGAAAAATTGTTTGTCGATGAGAACAACGGCCCACGATTGATAACCCTGGGAAAAATTGGCGCTTAAGTCACCAAAACTTATGGGTAAAGATTAGACTAATGATGGAGGGTACCACGTGTTGTTGACCAAAACAAGCACGACGATTCGGGGGAGAACGTATACCCATTACAAGGTCGTCGAATCGGTCCGAGAAGGCGGCCGAGTCAAGCATCACGTGTTGTTTTCTCTCGGAGCCTTAAGTGAGGATTTAGGGTCCTAAGAGGACTCACGAACAACCGACGCAAGGCCAGCGGGGACTTGATTTCATGAAAGATCCCCTTCCATCCGATTTTTCCGACGATACCAGGTGATGACGGCTTCGGCGGACAATTGATCCGCCTAGTCATTGGTTTGAAAGCAGGTGACCCCAAACATCCATTGCGCCACCCAGCGGGCGACCTCGCTGGTCCTCAATCGCCTGATTGAGCCCCCCGCCAAAATTCATCTCCAATCCTGGATGACCGACACGGTGCTGCCAGCGTATTATGGCGTCACGCCGAATAGGCCCGATTCGTATGCAGTTGATCGTGTATTGGATCATATGGTAGAGCGCGCGGCCGACGTGCATCCATCCATGGCGCGTTCATAGATGTCGGCTGCGTCTCCCCAAATACGATCCAATAATTCCTCAGCGGCCCTATGCGGCCCAGGGTGAGTGGCGAGGAGGATGAGCGGGTTCCATTCGAGCGCGGTGAGGTCTCGGAGCTGAGTGTCGCGCCAGACTTGTCGTCGTCGCCTATCGATGGGTAGGTCGGATAAGAACTTGACCGTGGCTAAAGGGTTTTACCACGTAATCATGGGCATCGACTTGGAGTGCGCGAATAATGTCAGCCCCCTGATCCGGGACCGGGCGCATCAAAATTTGGGCTGCAGTACGTTGACGGAGGGTCTACAGGGCTGTGATTCTCCCGCCGTCGGGGAGTAGCCAGTCCCACACAATGACCTCGGGTACGGTTTCCTCGAGAGCGAGGAAGTGCTGGGTCTCCATACGCCATCAAGATCTCGCCGATGCCGCTGTCG
>DAHWKG010000223.1:0-8661 GCA_027343765.1 Sulfobacillus sp. | reverse complement strand
TTACCAACTACGTCATGCTGGAACTGTTGCTGACGCGGCCCACGGAGCATCACTTCATTGAGCAAGCCACCAAGCAGCTCCAATTTCTGGTCTTTGACGAGCTTCATACGTATCGGGGCCGGCAGGGGGCCGACGTCGCGCTCTTGATTCGCCGACTCAAAGAGCGGAGCGGCAATCCGGATCTCCTCTGCATTGGAACCAGCGCTACCATGGCGTCCGAAGGCGCCGCCCAGGACCGGCGTGCGGCCGCGGCGGCTGTGGCGGGGACGCTGTTTGGTACCGCCATCGGGCCGGACGCGGTGATTGATGAGACGCTCCGGTTGCGCATGATCGCGCCGGTGCCGACCGATGCAGCCACCCTGCAGGTGGCCGCGCGCAGCCCGTTGCCGACCGACGTGTCGGCGTTCCAAGCCCATCCCATGGCGGCCTGGATTGAGCAGACGCTGGGGTTGCAGCAGGAGCACGGCCAATGGCGCCGTCGGAAACCGCTTCGGCTGCAGGCCGCGGCGACCGAGCTGGCGCAGGCCGCGGGTGTGGATTCGGCGGAGGCCCAGTCCTTGTTGGCAGCGTGGCTGGACCGCGGGAACCAGTTGATGGTGGGGCCGGATGAGCCCTTGTTGGCGTTTCGCCTGCACCAATTTCTCACGGGTGGCGGTACGGTCTATGCGACGTGGGAATCCCCTGAGGGTCGGTATCTGACGTTGAAGCCTCAGCGCTTTGCGCCACCCACGCCGGACGGTTCGGACCGCCCCTTATTTGACCTCGTGTTTTGCCGCGAGTGTGGGCAAGAATATTACGCGGTGGACTGGAATGCCGAGTCCGAGTCCTTGCAACCGTGGACCGAGGACGGTGAGCCGCCGGGCTTTGAACGCGGCTACCTAGCCCTCGACACGGACGACCTCTGGAGTCCCGATCGCGAAGAGGAACTGCCGGACTATTGGTTTGAAGAAACGAAACACGGGCGGCGTCTGAAGCGCGATTATTTGGGCGAGCGTCCTCGTGTCGTGGCCTGGCCCCCCGGACCGAGTGCGGTCCGCGGGTGGTTCCTGCATATGCCGCTGGCGGTGTGCCTCCGGTGCGGCGTGGCCTACGATCGCCGCCCCCACGCGGAATTTCGGAAACTCACGCGCCTCGGTCAAACGGGGCGGAGCACGGCCACGACGCTCACGACCATCGCCGCCGTCACCGGCCTGCGGATGGGCGGGGCGGATCCGCAATCCGCCAAGATTTTGAGCTTCACCGACAATCGGCAAGATGCCTCGCTGCAGGCGGGCCACTTTAACGATTTTGTGCACACCGTGCAGTTTCGCGCAGCGCTCTATCGGGCCGTGGCGGAGGCTGACGAACCCATTGGTGCTGAGGCGATTGCCAACCGCGTCTTTACCGCCTACGGGCTCGAGCCGTGGGCCTATGCCAAAGATGGGGCGACGGCAGGGCCTGGCGTCAAGCGGGCCCAACGCGCGCTGAAGAAGCTATTGGAATATCGGGTGTACGAAGACTTGCGGCGTGGCTGGCGCGTCGCCCAACCCAATTTGGAACAATGTGGATTGATGTGCGTGACCTTTGACAGCGTGGCCGAGTTTGCGGCGGATCCGCGGGTGTGGCAGGGCCACCCCATCTTGGCGGCCACGGCGCCGGCGGTCCGCGCCCGTGTCGTCGGGGCCCTGCTGGATCATTTTCGCCGGGAACTCGCGGTGGACACCACGATCCTCACCGAGGATGAGCAGGAGGAGCTCGAACGACTCATCCAGAACGATTTGTTGCCGCAGTGGGATCTCGGCCATCGGCGGGGATGGGCGCGGGCCCGTTACTTTTCTCGCGCAGTGGGGTTGACGGATCCGGATGCGCGCAGTCTGGGGCCCACCAGTGCGATCGGGCGCTACCTGCGTCGGGCGGACACGTGGAACATCCCGGCGGCCTTGAACACCGCCGAGTATGATGCTTTGCTGGAGGCGTTGTTGGGGGTACTGACCGGTCAATATCTCACGCGGGTGACCGTAGCGTCTGGGGACGTGAGGTATCAGATTCTCGCGGGTAGCTTGCTGTGGGCGCGCGGGGATGGCACCCCCATCGAGCCCGACCCGGTGCGGACACGCACCATGCGTCATGCACGCTTGTGGGAGCACGACCGCCAAGCCAACCAGTTTTTCCGTCTCCTGTACCAGGATCTCGCACCGCAGTTGGCCGGCATGGAAGGCCGGGAGCACACCGGCCAGGTGTCCGGGGCGTTACGGGAACAACGGGAAGACGCCTTCCGGAACGGACGGTTGGCGGCGCTCTTTTGTTCCCCCACTATGGAATTGGGGATCGACATTCGGGATCTGAGCGCCGTGCATTTGCGGAACGTGCCGCCCACCCCGGCCAACTATGCCCAACGCAGTGGACGCGCCGGACGGGGCGGCCAATCGGCGCTAGTCGTGACGTTTGCGGGGGAACGGAGCGCCCACGATCAGTACTTTTTCCAACGGCCCGAGGCCATGGTCTCGGGGGAAGTCGCCCCGGCCCGTCTCGAATTGCAGAACCCCGAGCTTTTAAAGGCGCACTTGCAAGCCATGTGGATGGCAGCCACCGGCATCAATCTCGCGGCGCATGGGGGCAGCATGGCGCAGGTTTTGAATCTCGGGCAACCCGGGTACCCGCTCTTGCCGGACCACGCTTTGCGGACCCAATTGACCGCCAGCGCTCACGCCGCGTTGGCCGTTCAAGCCCACCGTGTGCTCGATTCGCTACTCGATGGCCGGACCATGGCCCCGGGTTGGGTGGACCAGATTGTAGCCGAGGCCCCGGTGGCTTTTGACCGGGCCTTCGACGCGTGGCGGGAACTGTATCGTGCGGCTAAAGACCAATCCGATGCGGCGCACCGTGATGCGGGCGATCCGCGGGCGTCGGCGCGGGCGAAGGATCAGGCCCGGCAGCGGCGGCGTCTCGCCGAAAATGAGATGGATCTGTTGCTCAACCAACGGGGGCACGCGGAGTCCGACTTCTACCCCTATCGCTACTTGGCCAGTCAAGGCTTTTTGCCGGGCTACAACTTTCCGCGTCTGCCGTTACAGGCCTTGGTGCCGGTCTCAGACGAGACGCAAGTGCTGCAGCGACCCCGGTTTTTGGGGCTCGGGGAGTTCGGGCCGCGAAATCGCCTCTACCATGAAGGCCGGAAGTATCAAATCCGCGGCGTGGTGGTCCCGCCGGATGGTTTTGAGGCCCGGTTGCAGACTGCGTTGGTCTGCAATCAATGCGGCTACTGGCATGACTCGGAGAGCCTGGTCGACTGCTGCGAACACTGCGGGGAGACGCTGGATGGGGCGCATGGCACGTATTGGGCCAATTTGTTGGCGATGCCGACGGCGGTTGCGCAGCCCCGCGATCGGATTACGTCCGACGAGGAAGAGCGCCTTCGGGAAGGGTACCTGATCGACACCTACTATCGCTTTGGTGACGACGTGCCGGCGAGTCATGTGCAGATCCAACAAGGGGAGGCTACCCTGCTGGAGGTCCATCACGCGCCGCACGCGACGGTCTGGCGTGTGAATCATGGCTGGCGCCGGGCCCAAAATCCCCGGGAGGGCTTCGCGTTGGATGTGGAGTCCGGGGTCTGGGTCAAACGGCGGGACGAGGAGGACGATGACGCGGAGAATGCCCGGCCGACCCTCCAAGGGCTGCGCCCGTATGTCCGGGACGTGCGGAATCTGTTGCTGGTGCAATTGGCGATGCCGCTGGCCGAGGGGATCCGGGACTCCGTCCTCTGGAGCTTGGCTTACGCGCTCAATCGGGCCTTCCAACTCCGCTACCATGTCGAAGATCAAGAACTCGCCGTGGAAGTGATTGGGGATCCCGGCGCGCGGCGGCTGCTGTTCTGGGAAAACGTTGAGGGGGGCACGGGGACCTGGACGAGGCTCTTGGAGCGTCCCGCCGCATGGCAGGAGGTGGCGGAAACGGCCCTCGCGCTGTGTCATTTCGATCCAGAGACTGGCGCCGATCAGGCGGCCGGCCCCGATCCCTGTGTGCACGCCTGCTATCAGTGCTTACTCAGCTACGGGAACCAACGGTACCACGCCCTATTGGATCGACACCTCGTGCGCGATGTGTTGCTCGCCCTGAAGGCGGCCACGGCGGTCGCAGAGGTACAGGGAACCACCCCGGAGGATCACTACCAAGCCTTGTTGCGCGGGGTAGATCAGGCCAGCGGGGAGGCGGAGTTTCTAGAGTCCCTCTACAACGGGGGCTATCGCTTGCCCGACCGGGTACAATATCGCCCCACGCCGGAGGTGATGGCGGAGGCGGACTTCTATTATGATCGGCCGGACCGCCCCGGCGTCTGCGTGTTTCTGGACGGCCCTGCCCACCGAGAGCCGTTGCGCCACGCCCATGATGCCGAGGTACGCGAACAGCTCGCCGATCGGGGCTATCGCGTGATTGTGTTGAATTACGAGACGCCCTGGGACACACAACTGGCCCGATATTCCGACATCTTTGGGATCGCGGAGCCTCGGAGGTAAGGTAGGTCAAATCGGATGTGCTTCGGCTTCTCGTTATGGCGGGAAGGCTGGGCATTTGGGAACTTTGCACTTGTATAACAGGCCCTATCCCCAACGAGAAGGGCCTAATACATCGGATAATGGAGGGCGCCGTGTCACGCTACGACTTTGCCATTGTTTTAGATTCTGAGCGCCATCAAGTGCTACTGGAGCACAAGGGGCGTCGACGCCTTGGATTACATATCTCGGGGTTCGATGACGATGAGTCGGCATTTCGCCGGTGGATGCGCGAGTTGCGCCGAGTCGGATGGCGGTACTTTCAAGCGTACGGTAGTTTCTATGAGGGTTACACATGGTTCACCTATCTGTCGGTGCCGGACGATGTGTCAGACTGGGTAAACTTAGAGACAGCGGCCGGGCAGGTTTGCGATGCGTGGGAGGTCGAAGCATTGGACTCAGCCGAGGAGCCGAGTCCACTTGCCGAGCTAAGATTGTCTGAAAGACTCGACCACCTGAAAGAAATGGTAAACGCTTCGAATCCGCGGTGGAAGCGATCTCACGACGGTATTTCTGAGTCGGGGTCGGACGGTAACTCAGAGGACATTGATGGGCCCATGGAAAAGTCATTGTACGAAGTGCAATTAGACCACTGGGACAAAGTCCTGGAAAACAACGTCTGGTCGGTGCGTGAAATCATTGCGGATAGCATCTACTGGCTCTCAGAGGGTGCCGGACCCGAAGAACGGCAGGAAGCGTCCTACTTAATACCGTATCTGGCCGTCGTCGAAGCCTATTTGGAGAATTTTGCGGGCACGGATGCAGTCTCGGAGTGGACCATGGGCGAGGAATTAGGAATTCCGCTTGAGACGGTAAAGGCCTGCGTGGACCATCTAGCGCGTTGGAATCGTGGATTTTACATTGACGACGTGGACGACGATCGGATTATCCGCTATGACTGGAGGGAGCGCTTGGTCGGTGAGCAAGAGGCACAAACGTCTAGGGCCGATGAGGCATTGATGTCCGCCCCCCGAACCATCGAGGACCTCGTGACCGAACTTACCAAGGCTTGGAGGGCTCAATTAAGAGAGGCTACGATAGTCCAAACCCGCGACCTAGACCGCCTCTTGGATCGTATGACGACCCAATGGATGGTAGATTCGGCACTGGCTCTCATCGATCGCCATCCTCACGAAGCGGTTCATCGGCTGCGAGGCAGACCCGACCATAAATCGCGCGGAACACTGCAGTTATTGATTCCGTTAGAGGTTGACGGCTTGGACCGAATCGTAGAGCTCGTGGAGCAGAATCAGGAACAAGCTGCCGATATAGCCGTACGCTGGATTCCCCAACGTCATCGGCCCCACGATATTTCGCTTCAACACGCCCTGGTTGCGGCGTGGAATCGTGCCGGGGAACGCGGTTGGGCGTTGGATTTGCTTCTGGAAATTCCAGCGGATCTCAGAGAGCCTTTTGCGTGCTTTCTCACAGCTCAACACTACTACGAACAGCGGCAATTTGAAGATATGGTCATGTGGCTGACCCGCGGGGTCGAGCGTGGCGGGTGGGACGAGAATGCCCTCGAGATGGTCGTTCTCACGGAAGACCTCGACTGGGAAATCCGGGCTTCCGCCTTCCGACTCTTTTGGGCGCACTATAATGAACGGTTACATCTGGAGGCTTTGCGCCAGGCAGCGGAAGTGCTCATTAATGAGGCCAATGACCGCCTATTGAAACGACAGAGAAACATGGTCGCTGAATTGATACGATGCTGGCTGGATTCGATGGAGATCCTGGGCACCTCGCCCGTTGACATCGGCGAACAAATGGACCGGCACTTGCGAGCGCTTCCCGACGATATGCGTTTTGAGATTTACGATCAGTGGGCTGATGATGTGGCGGTGGTCACCAAGTGTCAGGAGTGGTTGAAGACCCATCCTCACGATGATTCGCTCCTTGGCACGCGCATTCAGGAGATGGTGGCCTTGCGCGTACGGTCCCGCCCCGAGGCCGGAGACATAGCGCCCTGCGCGATCAACCTGGGGCCGCGAGTCAAAGTGTTGGTGATGGGCCTTTTAGGGCCGCACCAGCAGTTGTTGCGGCAACGGGTGGCTCTTGGCAGAGTTGACTGGGCGTTTATCGAACCGGGATGGTCCGAAAACACGACGTCGCGTAGAATCAATCAATTGTGTACAGCTGTCGATTGGATTGTTCCCGTCTACAGCCGCCTAAAGCATTCGGACACACGGCACCTTGAGCAGTACAAACAGAAGGTCACACATCCCGGAGGCACTGGAGTTACGGCCGTCGCGCGCAAGATTGAGGAGCTGGTGGAGCGCCCGCTCCGCCCCAGTTGATGGACGGGCAAGTGGCGGGTTGGGCTTCGAACGAATCTTACGGATTAGCGAGATATGGGGATGTTTTGCGGAGGAGGCCTTTGGAGTTCTGGAGCGTGTGGAATACCGTCGTGAGATCGCTTCCACCGCGAAGCCATCGCACGAGGCGTGGCCTCATGAAGCTGCGAACTATATTAGCCATGGTTGGCGTATGCGGACAACATGGTCCTGCAAGTGAGGCTCTGGGCAAGGAATTGATAGTTGAAACTTAAGAAAAAGACATCGACCACGACAGTGGCAGGGGCTGCTCTGGTCTCGACGTTTCACAGTCTCATGTCGGTGTGAGCGCCGAGGAGGAGTCTATGGAGGACTTTTGGGTGCGATGGGAGCCGAGTAGCCGTGTTGTAATTCATCGCGTAACATGCCAGTACTGTAAGCATCGAGAGACTCCGGCAGCGTGGGTGGGGTTTGAGACATATGAAGATGTGCAAACCTTCGCTATACACGTTATCCGCCGAAAGTATTATGATTGTGCGATATGCCACCCGGAAGAGTGATACTTATCGGAGCTAAATGATGTGTGCCCCCTGTGGGCTGTAAATCTATCACGGCAGTTTTTTCACGGAGCAGTCCCTGAGTATTGCCGTACGCATTTGCCATTCACTGGGTCTAGAGATACATTGGATACGAGATTTTGAGCAGGCGGAGACCCGCGCTGGCCAGAAGCGGACGCGCGCGATGTAACCTAAGTTTCAGGCTTCTGGGCGCAGGGATTCCCTTAACTCATGCCGAACGGTCTATTTGGTGATGATGATATGACAATTCGTATGAAGGAACCGCATGCCCAAACTCCGCGCAAGCTTGCATCGGGACACTGGCAAGCGCGGGTAACCTATTACGATCCGAACACTGGGAAACGTCGGCAAAATGGTAAGACATTCACGACTGAGCGGGAAGCTAAGAAGTGGAGTCGCGAGCAGGAAGTGCAGTTGCGACAAGGGACGGTTGCTCCCGAGGCGTTGATAAGCCTCACGGTCAATGTGTTGTTGGATCGATGGCTGAAAATGCTACGAACGAAACCGGTCGAAGAGTCCACATTAGAAAGTTACGCCGCTCGCTTGCAAGACGTCCGGGCTGCGTGGGGCGATCGACTGATCAAGGATATTCGGCGATCCGATGTGCAGGATTTATATGCGCGTGTTCTTGAGACCCACAAGCCGAGAACTGCCGAGTACACGGCTACTTTGATTCGCGCATCGTTTAAGTGGGCTGTCGATATGGAGTGGATGCTCGTCAATCCATCGCTCAAAGTGCCAAAGCCGAAAGTACCGCGAACAGAACGTCCCGTGTTAACACCGGCCGAAGCGAAGCATATCCTCCGCGTGGCGTCGGGTCATCGGCTGCACGCCTTGTGGTGGTTTCTTGCTCTAACTGGCGTTCGAAAAGGCGAGGCACTGGGATTACACTGGGCCGATATTGATTGGGAGACCAAGACGGTGACGATATATCGGACACTGTCCGGCTCCGGGAGGCGACGACGCGAGAGCGTTCCGAAGACAAAGTCTAGTGCTCGCACCATAGCGATGCCCGATATTCTCCTCCAGGTTTTAAGTCGGTGGAAAGACGAACAGCGGAGTCAGAGGCTTTCCGCTACAACGTGGCATGATACGCCTTACGTATTTACAACCTTGCACGGAACCCCGTGGGATCCGTCACATGTGTCACGACAATTTAATTCCCTCCTGCGCCAATGTCAGTTGCCGCTCGGTTCAACCCCCAATGAGTGGACAAGGCACCGGAACGCACGAATTGTCAACCCGTTTCACGGTAATGGATGAAATTGTCAGGGTCCT
>DAHWKG010000213.1:0-4500 GCA_027343765.1 Sulfobacillus sp. | reverse complement strand
GAACGAATGGCGTCGTCTCCGAACACTTGGGTCAAGCTTTCCAGCACATCATTAGCCAAAGCGTCCGCATGGACACCCGCCATCAAGGGATTTAACGTCCAGGGGCAATCGGGGTCGGCCGGGTCGAACCAAATCACGTCGCGATCCGGAGGCACAATGCCTAACGCCCGTTTGGCCGTGTCTTTGCCGATGTCGATGAGTATCAGCGCCTTGGGCCGGCCATGGCGATCGTGCCAGGTCGAATCCACCCGCAACTGCTGCAGCATGCCGGTGGATTTGCCACCGCCCTGGGAGCCGATAAAGAGGGTGTTGAATTTGCGGTCGCCTTCGGGAATACCGACTGGACCAATCTCATCTTTGAGGATGGCCAGTGCGGGAGTCCGGGGAATCGTGGAGGGAGCGGGGCCGCGGCGCACCAACATCCGGTTGAGCGACTGCACCCGTAAACGGGCGCTAGGAATGTGGATGACCGTGGCCAAGGGTTTGGAGAAAAGGATGGCATGGCCAAAGAGCCCCACACTGGGCACCCGCCGATCCAGCCACCGGGTCCAGACGCCCTTGAAAGCCCACACCGTTTGGGCTTTCCACTGATTGGCCCCATTGGCGCCCGCCAGGGCCCCGTAGACGCGCTGCATGACGTGCCAGTCATCGGCTGCCATCCGCACCTCCGCCCGAAAAGCCGACCGGCCCAACAAAGCGGTAGCTTCACTCACGTCCTGGCGATCCACGACACCGAGTCCGGGATGAGCCGGATCGTTGGCTTTGGCAGACTGTGCATCCCGTTCCACTTGGTGCAGCGACCCGCGCAATTTCGCCGTCAAAGGGCCGACGGGCAAGGGCGTCATCAGCCATTGCAGCCGCAATTCCCCGGATGCCCGGTCCATGGCCTGCACCATCATTTCCACCACCGAGGTGGTGTAATCCGTATCAATGCGGGTGGGATACTGCCAAGGACGTTGCAGCACAATCTGCTGAGCAACCGGCCAGGTCCGCGCCCGATCCCCCCAGGGCTTAAAGCGCAGATTGGTGTACACGTTGCGCCAAATGTCCTCAATGCCCGTCAGCCAGCCATGGGGCGCCGCGATGACAAAATGAATCTGCCCGTCTTGATCCCGGATGATTTCAAACGTCCAGGACACCTGGCCGATTGCACTGCCGCCATAACGGGTAAGCAGCGTGGTATGAATGGCATCCAGCGTTGCGACCATCTCGTCGGGGTGGGCGTTGTCGTCGGGGCCGAGGATAATTTCCTCCGCCACCATGGCCTCAAAGCGGCGGCGACGCATAAACAGGCGCAACCCCATCGCCACCAGCCCGATGACGGCTCCCAAGGCCAGCAGCATGCCGATGGCATGCACAACGCTGAGCATTCCGCCGCCAAAGGCTTGCCACCATTGACCCGGGGCCGTCGCCCGGGTGGCGGGCGGGGAGGCCGGGGACGCGGTTTTGCCCCGGAAGAATTTCAGCCAGAGTCCCAGCAAAGCCAGCGCCCACAATTCCCAGGCTGTGGCATTTTTATTCACGTTGTTTCTCTCCTTTCCCGTTCACCACCCGGCCTGTGAAGCGTCGTGGCCCGGTGGATAAGGCCGCACCGGCCGGGGATGACAGGCGCGGGTAACTCGGCCGAGAGCGGGTCCACCCCGCCCGGTCGATAGCGCCACAATGCGGGCACCACCCATACGTCCGCAGAAAATCCCACCGTGAATCACTCACCGATCGTCATGGCATCATGCCCCTTTCTGATGAAATCCGAGGGTCTGTTCCCCACAAGACCCCTTACAGCGTCTCCGGGGGTGCCAGATGCCGCTCAACGTAGGCCCGATCCTGGGACACCACGGGCATGACGTCATCAATTGCCCACCCCGATTCCCGGGCATAGAGACAGGCACTGCCCCGCTTGGCCCACACGGGAAAAGCGTTCCAGTTGATTCCGTGATCTTGCCAGAGCCGTTCTTGCAACAGGGCATTCGAGACACCCAGTAATGCCCGGTCCGCAAACACGGTATAGCCTACCATCCGAATGGAATTGCATGTGGCATCTTGTTGGCGCCAGAGGATATAATTGGCCACCTCTTCTTGCGGCAACACGAAGGCCCGCGCATCGAAGAGTGCCCATGGAGCGCTGGCAAACACCCTGGGGGCCAACGCATTAAACTGGGCGGTCGCGAGAGCCGCGCTCAGGGAGACTAATTTTTGCAGACGCTTGCCAAACGCCGCTTCGGTAGTGTGGGTGAAATAATCTTGCAACACGAGCGACATCTCGTCACTTTGGGTGTAGCCGAATACTGTCCCCTGCGTCTCCCGGCAGAGGGTCTGGAGCGTCTGCGTCATAAGTTGGTGCAGTTCCGTATCAAAAGGCCGTTGAGCTCGCACGTGCCGTGTCCACTGATGAAAACTCTTGCCATCCAACCGAAGAATCGTGGGCATGCGCGGGGTAAGGATGAGATCCGTGACGGCTTCATAGCGCTTCATCCGATCACCGAGACGATCCATGATAGGCACACCTCCTGGGAGCGGGGCCGGCAAGGGAGTTATTCGTACGATGAGACTACCAACGATTCCGGATCTGTCACCTTCGCTTCCAGGCGCTGAAGCAAGGCTCGCACTTCCCGTAAACAACCTTGACCGAAGTTGGGAATAGCCAACAACTCGGCGTCGGACAGCCGCCTAAGGGTGCTCAGCGTGGTGATGTGTGCGCTAGCCAAACAATGGCTGACGCGCCGTGAAAACGGGACGGAACTCACAGGCCGAGTATCGATGGGGTGAGACCCGATCGTGGCAGGAGCCGGCTCAGAAGACGGATCCTTTAACGCAGCTAAGGCCGTGGTGACTTCCTGCAAGCACTTTTGGCCGAAATTTCGAATCCGTAGTAAATTGTCGGGCTCTATGCGTCGCAAAGCACCCACCGTGTCAATCTGGGCGCGACACAGACAATGATAGGCTCGGACCGACAGACCCAAATACGCGATAGACAAGGCCTCTATTGCGTCGGCTGAATGGGTCGCAACAAATTGCGGAGATAGAGTGACCGTCTCTTTGAGACTGGGATCGTCGGTGGGGTCGCTCGCCGCATGGGGTCTTTGTCGGAATAGAGTCTCCCCTTCTCTGAGAGAAAGCTCCCGGAGAGACCACAGCGTCTTGCGCTTGTCCGCCGCCCGGATTTCTTGACGAAGAAGTACACATATTCTTTCGGGCAACAACCCCATTTGTTGAGCAATGGCGGGCACCGGCACTCGGTCTTGCAAGTTTTGCACGAGACGCGCCATGACCGGGTCGGGAACGGTCATTGGATCTAATTGGGCTGCCGCCAAAAGCGCTTGCTGAGCCATTCGCGCTTGCCACCGACTGGCGTGCAGGCCTTTTTGAATTCCTTTTCGAACAGTCTCCCGGGTCACCTGATAATCGCGACTAATCTCTTCTAAAGTCTGGCCGTCCCGATACGCCTCAATCCAGGCACGGTGCCGGGTGTTAAACACATAGTCCAAATCACACGCCCGATACTTTGACAGATGTGCTTCTCTACTCCGACTGAAAGTGACCAATTGAGCCATGGTCTGGACACCGACCGGATGATCGGGCCAGGCATTCCACTCCGGTACAGTGGGTGCACGTCCTAACGTAGCAGACAAGGTATCCCAAGCGCGAAGCCACTGAGCGCGTACTTGAGGACGTTGATACTGATGATCCGTGATGGCGGTGAGCCCGGCGGCGGCTACGGCGTGATCATAGGAACCCCAGTAATGGGCAATCGTGTACCTATTAGGCAGATAACCATGCTTTATCCAGTCTGTGAGCCCCATGATCGTGCCGTCCGAGCGAGCGTGATCCCGGAGGGCTTGCAATATACGCTCGGCATTCCAGGTGCCACGGGGAGTTTTGGATTTATTCCAAGCCGGCACTTCATAGCCAGCTTGCCGCCACGCCTCGCGCCACGGACCGAGCGCTTTGAGGACCACTTTAAAACTCGGAACAAGTTTGTGTTGTTCCCACTCCTTTATGGTTAACCAGCGTCCGTGCTGTGCTCCAACCGCACGCAATCGAGCCAAAACTCGGGCGGAAGTCCACGGAGTATGCGATGAAATCGATCCACCCACCGCCCGCCACGCTTCCGTCCACGATCCAAACAACTGTCTCAGCACGTAAGACGAGGGTTGTTGATGCGCCGCGTCCCAAGCCTTACGGGTCCACGGAATCGATGCTGTGCGTTCACATTCTTCTAAGACCGCCAGGGCGGTCTCACGGGTCCACTCGGTTTGTGTCATAAGTCGCTCCTTTCTCCAGCGCCATCGAGTTGGGGCGCGAAGAAAAAATCCTCTCGATTTCCTTCCCTGTCACTCTGTTTGGATGACAAGCCCACCGTTCCACTGACCCTATAAAAAATCCCCGGACGGGTGTCCGGGGAGGTATGTCGTTTAGCGATCATTCGAGGGAGCCGTTTTTCGTCAGAATCAAGACAGTGGCCCTAACCGCTTTTCTTTAAAGCGGGGCCCGGATCCGATA
>DAHWKG010000192.1:0-4562 GCA_027343765.1 Sulfobacillus sp. | reverse complement strand
CATGCCGGGGGAAATGCCGGTCTGTTCGTCACGGCCGTTCACCCAGATGCGGGCGATGGTCGGCGCCGGCATGGCAACGGGCGAGGTGAGACGCATGGATCCATTGATAGCGGCCACCTGCTTATTCGGAGGACCCATTCGGTTGATTTCGTTGCGCTTGGACGGAATTCTGAAAAATCCGTTGCCACAGTATCTTGATGAGGTGTGGTATAGTTTCGAGGCGCTTCGGGCAAAGATCCTCTTCACCGAAGGTGTGCATGCCATCAAGAAGCCCAAATATCCCAAGCGGGGGGCGACGATGGAGGACTCGATGTTCGCGTACAAAACCTTCTCAAGGAGCATAGACATCGAACAGGAAACCCATTATGGCGCTCGGATATCAACATTGACCTCCTTAATTGAAAGCGGCGATCTCTAGGCCAGTATCAACACGAAATTCCGGATACCCATTTCTTTATGGGCCACTTCAACTTGATCAGTACGTCTTTTCTAAATTGCGTGTCGAAACGAATTTTGGACACAAACCAGAGTCGATTGCACCGACGGTCAATATGCAGACTCAGGCAGGAGTGGGGCCTGTGGAAGGTGTCGAGAATAAATACCAAGTGACGTTAGAGATTGGTAGTCTACGGGCGCCTGATGGGACGGGAACGCTTCCGTACGATGTGGCATTTCAGGTGGTCGGACAGTTTTCCGTGTTGGACTCATCGCTCCCTAATAAAGAGAAACTTCTTCGTATTAATGGGACATCAATTCTCTCCTCATCCGCAAGGGAAATGATATTGATAATGACTAGCCGAGGTCCTTGGGGGCCTTATCAATTGCCCACGGTCAACTTTCAGGCGCTATCGAAGCAAGCGGCGACACCCCCAGTGCCGGGCTAAATTGCGATGACGCTGGTCGCTGAGGCCCGGCAAGCGCAAGAGCGGAAGCGGGCGGTTGCCCGTCGAAAACCCGACACCCCGACGTTCTCGAGCTAAGCGCACGCCCCGAGCCCTGTCCTCCGCCCATGTAGGCGCTTATCTCCTTCCTGGCGCCCCATCAGCAGCTGCATCCCTATCATGTGGTATATAACATCTTGTTAATCCTTGACTGGCCCATATGGTCTAGGATATAACAATACGTGTATACTGTTCATGGTGGAGAGTGATGACTGTAGACCCGTGGCAGACTCTGGGTGCCAAGCTCCCAGGCGAAGACGAAGAGAATGACCGTATGGAGATCGCGGGGTTCGCAGATCAGTACAACGCGGATCTCGATGGTGAAGTATTGGTGGAGGAAGTGCCCGCAGAGGGGGTGCCGCCCCCGCGTTTTGCCGCAGCCGAAGCGGAAAGTCCGCCAGACGAAGAAGAGGGGACCGGCCTCGCTGATGCCCAGACGGATTTCACGGGGTCTCATCAGCCGGCCCAGACTCCACTGTCCCCCGTGGCCCCGGTTTCCATTGCCCCCGTGAAATCCGCTGCACCCAAGATGCCTGCGCCCGCAGTACCCGGGCGTTCTGCGCAGAGCGTGCGGGCGCCGCAAAAGATCATTCCCTCTCCTGAAGTGGCCGATAGGGGCCCGGTGGACGAAGAGGAGGGGGAGCAAGAACGCGGGCCTGGTGTCTCCGGTCCGCGTATGACGGAGTCCGTAACCGCGCAGACCCGCCGTTCGTCCTGGCCCTTGGTGGCGGCGATTGCCGGTGCCGTGACGCTATTGGCGGGCGCCGGGACGGTGGCTTTTCTGAAAAGCGCCCAGCCCCCACACGAACCGATGATCCATCCCTTGCCAGCGCCACCGGGTGTGACGAATATGCCGCTACCCCCACGCCAGCCCACCGCTCCGGCGACACCCCAGGGCGCGCCGGGGATGCCTGTTGAATCGCTGCAACCGGCGTCGACGCCTCTGTCGCCTACGGCCGCGTTCGGCACGCCAGGGTCCGCACCGAATCCCGTCTCTTCACCGCAGAGTGACGCAGCAGCGGCATCGACAACCGCCGCTGCGGGATCCCTTTCCGCCTCAAGTTCGCCCGCGGTAACGCCGTCACCGACCCCGGCCTCTTCGCGCTCGATCGCCAGCCAACTGGCCCGCCTCGAGCGCTCATTCCGGGGGATCACATTTCTTGTGGGGCAGATCACCCGAAAAGAGAGCGCGCTCGCCGCTGCGATCCAGAAAGAACAGACGACATCCGTCCGGGATGCTGTGGTGATCGCCCGGCAGGGCCGGGAGATTGCGCACCTGACGTGGCTTGTCCACCATGCGCCGCGCATCACCGTGCGTCCTCTGGCTTCGCCCAAGCCTAAACTCAAACCTAAACCCAAACCGAAGCCGTTGGTTCCCCCGGTGCAATTGGTCGGCATCATTGGTCATGCTGCCTGGATCGAGGTGCCTAATGGCGCGCTGGTGCGGATCTTCCGCGGCAACCCGATTCCGGGGATGCCGAAACTTTCCGTACGGTCCATACAGGCCAATCCCCCATTGCTGGTTTTGAGCAACGGGGCGCATCTCCGGGAGGCGGGACCCTGAGAACCCATGACGATTTCCGCTTATACGGGCCCGGCTTCGAGTGCCACCGTGTGGATGGCAATCGGCAATATTGCCGATTCGATTCTCCAAATCGTGCCAGATGCCTGTGGCTTGGTGGGCCTTATGCTGGTACTACACGCCATAGTCAAGGCGACCCGCGTCGGTCAGTCAGGCGGCCGGGATTCATGGGGCGGTGTGATCGGCGGGTTGTATTTCGGCGCCATGTTGTCGTCGATCGCGATGTCCATGGCCATGGTGTCCCATTCGTTTTTCGGTCCGACGTTCAATGGGTATGGGTCGATTTCGCCCGTCAGCGCCAGTGTGCCGATGGCGCAGGCCGTGCAACAAACCTTGACCAATCTCATCGTGTTGCTGGGGTGGTTCGCCTTCATTCGCGGACTATATGTCTGGCGTTCGGTGGCCGAAGGCGGGGGTCAGGAGCGCCATCCGTTCTGGACGGGCCTTACCTTTGTGGTGGCCGGCGCCTTGGCCGCCAATATCGGGGCCACGCTCGCCTCGTTGACGACAAGTTTCTTGTGAGCGGGAAACACACGAAGTCCATTTTTCCCTGAGGAGGGATATATGAAGAGGAAAAAACGCGTACGCCATGTTCTGGCGCTGGTGGGTTTGTGGATGTGGGCGCCCTCGGCATTGGCTTACAGTTTTGGTGGGGGTTCCGGCGGTTATGGTGGGGTCGGCAACTCGGGTGTCACGCCCGGTGGCGGGGTGAATCTGAATACCGCGCTGGCCGGCGCCGATACGACCATCCTGCTCGTGAAGGGCGTGGTCATCGATGTGGGTACCTTGCTGGGCATCATCTTGATGATGACCGGGATTATCAAGTTCACCAAGGAGCGTTCGCAAGGCGAGAACCATCACGTCGCTGCGTTGAAGTATATCGCCGCCGGCGCGTTGTTGGCGTCGATCGGTGTGGCGCTGATGATGTTCGTGAACGCCATTTACACCTGAGCGATGATCGATCTTGTCCTTTCGGTGAAGCCCGGGGCCTTCCGAGAGGAAGACCCCGATCACGATCAGGCCGATCGCGCCTTTCAGGCCGTACGACTATTGGCCTTCGAACGTGATCAAGGGGTATGCCAGGGCTGTGGTCTGATGACGCAGGCGCAATCGGGACGCACCGGATATTTCGAGATCCATCACCGGGATAACGATCATGGCCATAACGATATCGGTAATCTCGTGACGGTCTGCCCCTTTTGCCACTCGGTCTTCCATTTCGGTCTGGCGCATGGGCAAGGGCGCGGATTCTTCGTGCCCGCACGGGGTCTGACGCAACGCGCCTTGCATCGCCTCCTGCTCCTGTTGTGGGCCGAGAGCTTTCAGGCGGATCCGCACTGTCAGCGTGCGGCGTCGGCCTTGCGGGACTGGATCGAGCAAGGGGTGGCACTCATGGCGCGCCCGGACTATCAGGCCTGGGCCGATGGAGCGGCGATCGCTAACGCCTTGCGGGAAGCCCTGCAAAAGGAGGATAGGGCGCGCGTGCAGCGTCTGCAAGCGGGGCTCTCGCAATTGCTCTTAGTCCCGCATCTCGATGCGCTGACGTACCGTAATGCCCTACGCCATTGGTCACAAGCCTTGGCGTCTCGTTGGACGCCCGGGCGCGTCACGCGGTTTCTCGCGGAAGCGCCGTGACGGCGCGCGTCGGCGCTGTGTTGCTCGATCATCCCGACAATCGCGCAGTGGCCGGTTGGGCGGCGCTCGCCGGATCGGCGGCGGTGCGTGTGGAGTCCTTCAGTGGTCTCCTGACCGCGCCCGACATCATTTGGTGGACCAACGCCGATGAGCGGGTGTTAAGTGCCCTGTCGCTTCCTTCCCGGTTCCTCGCGGAAAACACCTTTGGCCCGCATATGGCGCAGATTCTCGAGGGCTGGGGAATCGACATGACGGTTCTGACCGCGGCCGAAGCGCGGGATCGCGGTGTGAGCAAGACCTTTGCCTTGGCCCGCGATCCGGAAACCGCGGCCACATGGGCGGCACTCTTTGCCGCGCGCGTGCCGCTCGTGACCCAGGTGCCATTGGGGTGCGCGTCGTATGTC
>DAHWKG010000137.1:0-2327 GCA_027343765.1 Sulfobacillus sp. | reverse complement strand
CGCCATTAATCCAAAATCTTTTGTACGGGCAGAGTCGGGTCTTAGCCGTCGTTCCCGGAAATGACTTTAGGTATTTAATGGGGTGGTCGCCGTTGCCTGATGAGCGGCTGACGGTCCTTTTGCTAAGTGCGGAACGTGCCGTGCTCTTAATCAATGGGGTAAATGCCGAGGAGGCGCGGACGCATTTGGCAAGTTCGGTGGAGATTTTGGCGTTTGACGATGCCGATGATCCCGTCCATGCCGTCCGGCAAGCATTCGCACGCCTCGGCGCGGCGTCATCCTCGCCTACCATTTATCTGAGCAACGATGCTCGTTTTGATCACAGTGAGATGATGAGAACGGCGGTGGCTGGTGCTCAGTGGCGTCTGGCCGGCGAGCTCCTGGCACCGCGGCGCATGTGCAAAGATCCCGAGGAAATCGAGGCCCTCGCGCGATCCCAAGCCATCAACGACAAGGTGATGGAGCGGGCGTTTACGGCCATCCGCCCTGGAATTCGTGAGAATGAGCTAGCCGATATCATTCGGCGAGCCTTCACCGAAGAGGGAGCGGACCGCGATGCTTTCGTAATAGTCGCCTTTGGTCCCCATGCCGCCCATCCCCATCATAGCCCCGATGCAACGCCACTGACCGCGGGGCCGGTTTTGTTGGACATTGGATGCTTTAAAGATGGCTATGCATCGGACATGACGCGCATGGCCTACCTCGGCGAACCTTCGTCCCGTTATCTTATCGTCCATGCTGCCGTCGAGCAGGCGAGTCAGGCTGGCGTCCAGTCGGTGCGGCCAGGGCTTCCGGTCGGGCAAGTCGATCAGGCGAGCCGCAAGGCGATTGACGACGCCGGATTCGGCCCCTATTTTGTCCATCGTACGGGACACGGCATCGGTCTTGAGGTACACGAGCTCCCGTCGGTGACCGGCGACAACTCGCAGGCGATGGCGGTGGGGATGTCCTTTTCCGTGGAGCCCGGCATTTATCTTCCCGACGAGTTTGGGGTGCGGCTGGAAGAAGTGGTCGTGGTTGTGGAGACGGGAGCTCGGATCTTGTCCCATATCCCCCGCGCCGTTCACGTGGTGCCGCTGTCACCGAGTTGAGAGGCCGGCTCGGGCAAACAACTCACATGGAAAGGATTAACTCATGGCCATCAGTGCGTATAAGGTGCGCCAAGTATTGGCTCACTTGGCCGAGGCGTACCCCGACGCCCGAAGTGAATTAGATTTTGAAACCCCTTGGCAGCTCTTGGTAGCGACCATGCTATCGGCACAATGTACGGACAAACGCGTGAACATGATTACCCCGCGCATATTTTCGCGGTACCCTGACGCTGAACACCTGATGCGCGTGCCGTTAGAGGAACTGGAAGATCTTATCCGCGACTGCGGCCTGTACCATACTAAAGCGAAGAATATCTTGGCGACTGCGCGCGTCGTGGCCGAGGTTTACAAAAACCAAGTGCCCGAGGATCGGGAACGTCTGATGGAGCTTCCAGGGGTTGGCCGCAAGACGGCGAATGTAGTCATGGCCAATGCCTTTGGGGCCGACGCGATCGCGGTGGACACCCATGTCTTTCGCGTGGCCCACCGTTTAGGCTGGGCCACTGCAAAAGACCCGGAGGGAACCGAACGCGAGTTGATGCAGCTGTTGCCTCAACGCTCGTGGAGTGTGGCACACCACTGGCTCATCCTGCATGGCCGGCGGGTGTGCCGGGCCGCCCGCCCGGACTGTGCGGACTGCTGCGTCTCGCGGTGGTGTACCAAGGTCGGCATTGCCCGTTAGTCGGTCGCGTAAAGTAGAAGGACCGACGAACGGAGGGAAGCACCATGACCGCGCTGGTCTTGAGTGGCGGAGGGATTTCCGCCGTAGCCGCGATTGGGGTGCTGGAGGCTTTGGTCGAACTCCAAATCCCCATTGACGTAATCGTGGGAAATTCTGCAGGAGGCTTGATTGGGGCCCTATATGCCTCGGGTGCGCAGCTAGTAGAGTTGCAGGAGTTAGCGAAGAGTGCCTCCCGGCGGTTATTTCGAGTCCCCTGGATGCGTTTGGCCCTGCAGTCGGTGCGATGGTTTCGGCTGCCCCTTCACCTCGTCGATGCCGAGCGGATGTGGGCCCTGACCGATCCGTGGTTGAAAGACCGGTCCTTTGAGTCGACGGAGATCCCGTTGTGGGTCACTGCGACCGACCTGGTTCACCGGGAGGTGGTAGCGTTTGGCCCCACTCGTGCGCCATTTGATGCGGTGTTGGCGAAGTCTTTGATTGTCGCCCGGGAGGATGTGCCGGTGGATGTCGGGACGGCGGTGCGCGCGTCGACAGCCACTCCGGGTTTGTTTGTG
>DAHWKG010000118.1:0-4941 GCA_027343765.1 Sulfobacillus sp. | reverse complement strand
CGACCATGGGCAACCACCATTCTTTCAACGGGATGCGTGTTCTGTTCACCCGTTCTGAACGACGGCTGACATGCAGGACTGCCCAGAGAAATAGGGTTGGGAGGGAAACGGCGAGGTGCAAATCCTTAGTGCGTATAACGGCCCGAGCGCGTCCCACGGCTTAATGCAGACTCGCCCCCGAAAGCTGGTGATTCACCGCTTTAATTGTTGCGCCATGGAAGCTTCCCGCCTGATCACAGCAAGGCCGCGAGCGAGGATTACGTGACTCACGTGAGTACCGTGTTAACTGCAGATTTTGTGATGGCTTCCAGAAATAACGGCATGGCTGGATGTGCTTTCGCCTCCTAGTTCTCTTGTCCCGGTCCGTGATTCGGTCGTGCAGCAACGCCCGTCTCACGATCGCTATTCCCATACGCCCCTTTCCAGTTGAATCCAGTTGTGGCATAATGACCATATGTTAATACCAAGTCATAATGATGACATCAAGGTTCGCGTTCGTCACAGCCAATAACACAATAGGGAGGGGTGGAGGGCGGGGCTTTCCCGCGCCCTCACACGGGATGGAACACGTCGCGATCACGGGCATGGGCATAATTTCGTCGCTGGGATTATCGGTTGCCGACTATTGGTCGTCGCTCTTGAGGGACCGTCCCGCCATCCGGCCGGCGGATATACCCATGGTGCCCGACGCCATCCCGCTTTGGAGTCCTGTCCCATCTCATTTTGATCCGGCCCGCCGATTGGATCCGGCGTTGATTCGCGTGACCGATCGCTTAACGCAGTGGATCCTGAGCGCCGCGGCGGAGGCGATCGAGTCCGGGGGTGTCCAGCACCTGCCCAGCCTCCGCACGGCGGTCATCGTTGGCTGTACCATGGGTAGCGTCCCGGCCTTTGCGCAAAGCCAAACCGCCTATGATGTCGCCGGCGCTGGTGTGGTATCGCCCCGCCTCATGTCGCAAGTGATTCCGAATATGCCCGCCGCGAATCTCGCCATACAGTGGGGATTGCACGGTCCGTTGTTGACCATCAGTACCGCCTGCGCGTCATCATTGGATGCCATCGGTCAGGCCGCACGCCTCGTCGAACGCGGTGAGGTCGATTTCGCCATCGCCGGCGGCGTGGACAGCCTCTTAACACCTGTGGTCTATCACAGTCGGATCCGTGCGCGAGCGGTGTCGCGTGCCACGGATCCGAGCCGTGCGTCCCGACCGTTTGACCGCGACCGGGACGGATTTGTGATGGGCGAAGGCGCCGGCGTCGTGCTCCTGGAGCGCGTGGATCATGCCCGGCAGCGGCATCAGCCGCTTCTCGCACGAATTCGGGGGTATGGGACGGTGTCGGATGCCCATCATGTCACGTCGCCCGAACCCACTGGGCAATGGGAAGCCCGGGCCATGACGTTGGCCCAGGAAGATGCCGGAAGTCCCCGGATCGGTGCCGTCATCGCCCACGGAACCGGCACGCCCGTGGGCGATGCGGCGGAGATCCGCGCCATCAATCGGGTGTTGGCGGGTCAAAGCACGGTGCCCGTGACCTCCGTGAAAGGGCATATGGGGCATAGTATGGCTGCGGCGGGTGTCATGGCCATCATTGCCGGCGTGAATGCGCTCCACACTCAGCAGCTACCCGCCACGTTGGGAACACGATCCGTGGACCCCGAAGCCCAATTCTCAGTCGTTATGGGACAACCACGACCTGTCCCGATGGAACGCCTTCAAATCAACGCCTTTGGATTTGGGGGGCAGAATGTGTCCATCATCCTGAGTGACTAGTTCGCCACCGATAGATAAGTCTTTGTTCTGCCATCTGCAGCAAGGGTGGGCAAGGACAACTTGATGCTGATTTAACCGCGTGCGGGACTATTGCCCCCGTATGCAGATGAGTACCTTCACTAACCAATTTCCTAATCTCTGTGGTTTTTTAATGTTCTCTCGGTTGGGTCCCGGGCTTCGTAGGTCTTTATTTCGTAGAGAGGACCGGCCCTGAGGCCCGGTGGCTTCTCGGATCTCACCGGGAGTCCTCCTATGTCAGTTAACGATTCGCCCGAACCGAGTGGACGTGCTCGCGACGATCGCAACCCATAGACCCGTGAGGACAACCGTTGGAAGCAGATGTTGCGCGGCAAAGAACACAACAATGTGCCAAAGGGGACCGTGGTAGGGAACGATGACCGTCGGATTGACATGCGCCCACTGGTGTCGCAACCATGACCAATAGATTACTGACCCGATAATGCCTCCAACCAAGGCCGCGCTAGACACCCACCTACTTGTGGAAAATGGCGGAATTTTGCTACGAGACGCCCTACGCCACGCGCCCCAGCCCGTGAGAGCCAAGGACAGCACAATGGCGAGAATTTTCCACCACAGCGTCGTCTGGTCGAACCGAGGTGCACCGAAAATGGGGATGCCCATCCACGCCGGTTGGAGCGCAATGGCGAATCCAATTATGCCACCAATAGCCATCGTCATGGTTGGCCGTCTCATGGAAAGTCACCTCATCTCATCTAGTCCCTATTGTCGCACTAATCATCCATCATAACGTCCAATTCTCCCAGATTGTTTCCCAGCCTACCGCCAAACGCTGCCAACAAGCCGAATTCCAGTTGACCGCCTGATAGTCCGAATCGGTTTGGTTAGTGCAGTATCGCCCCCGTATCGTCATGATTCGGCTAGCGAACGATTTGCAAGCGGGCTGACATGCTCGAAAGTGTAATGGCGACTAGAGGGCGCGAGATCGCCGTTCAAACGCCAGCATTCCGGCGCTTACTCAATGCAAGAAATCCTGTGGCACCGCGTGCACCATGACGTAAAGCCGGAAATCCACAATGCTTCCCACCAGCAAGGCCAGCACAGCCGCAACCAGCACGACGGTGGCCACCATTCGGATCCGCCTCATGGTCGCCCTCCATCATTGTACGAAACCACACCGCGCCCAGTTTCGCCGTCCGACGAAAACTGCAGACTCTGCGTGGTCACGTGGGTGACGACCCCTTTGCGGGGATACCAACCAGTCGCTACGATGTGAACCAAATGCGCGTGCGGCCACGTACGGCTGGGCCATGGGTGCTGGAGCCGAACCTGCCACGTGACCGGCACCCGCCAGTCCCCGTTGGGCAGCGCCGTGACATTGGTTGTCGGGTTCCCCATCGCCTCGACGATGGTCTCAACCGACGTCGGATCGGCGGCCCATGGCGGCAGATACATCCGACCCGTCCAGGACTGGACCACATGGTGTCGGCGGGCGATGATGATGCGCGTGTCCATCCAAAATCCGAACCAGGACATGGGGCCGCCCCACGGCGTGAAGTGTAACCGCACGGTCACCGTGTCACCGGCTTGTATCGGCGTGAACGGCGCCGTGCTCAGGTGTGCCAAGCAGGCCACATTACTCGAACAGTCTTCCAGGAACCCTTGCGACGGCACCGCGCCCCCACTTTGTAGGTCAATGTACGAAGACAATCCGGATTGAAGCAAAATAGCCGGAGTGCCGAGCCCGCCCGTCCCCACCCAAAAGGCAAGCGCCGAGTTGTGGTTAGGCGAGGGGTGTAGTCCATTGGGAATACGGAACGAAGCCGCAATGGACCGAACCGCCCCACCCCGCGGAATTCCGGTGACCCATCCGGACCAATTGGGAGCCAGGACGGTATCGGCTGGCAGGCGCACGCTCACCCCTTGGATCGTCCGCGAAGCCGACGTATGAATATGAATATGCACTGGAAAGGCGCGCGGTGTGCGACGGGGCGGCAACAACCCTTGACGGATTAACTGCGTCGTGGCTAGGGACCACTGGTGATACTCATGCACTTCAAGAGCCAATCCCACGGTAAGGATGACGAACATGAGCCCATAAGCTAATCGTTTCAGCATTATCATTCGATTCTCCATAATTAATCCATTTTTGTCTCAGCGTTGCACAAAGTCTTCTGCTGGTCAACCCGCTGGCGGTGTAGCGGGCCGGCTTCCCTCTACTCGACAACCCCGTGCTACGGAACGTGAGCGACGGCCAGTTAAACAGATGGTTTTACGGAACAAACGCCCTCGGTGATGAACCAGGAAAATTATTTCTTAACACAACCTATTCCGATGGCTCTTGTCCAAGGATTGCGCGACTGTGTCTCCGTCGTAGTCGTGAACCTGGGCATGATCGGCGAGCATCTGAGCGACATCCGGCACGGAAACTCGGAGTCATCACGGAGTCGAAACAGCAGTCATTAGGCGCGGCTTTGCCTTCATGCTATTATCGCGTCAAGGGAGGCGATTTCGTGGCCCAGTACACTATGATTATCCAGCCGACTGGCGAAAACTTTACCGCCTATTGTCCAGACGTCCCCGGGTGCTCTGTGACCGGCACCACGGTGTCTGACGCGCAACATCTATTTGTTGGAGCGCTCGTGAAGCATCTTAAGGATCTCCAAGTTGGTGGTGGCATAATTACTGCGCCTCGAACCGTCGTTGGCACCGTTGATGTGCCATGGCTCGCCGTTCCGGAGAATCACTAAGCGAGATATGGACCCTGCATACGGCACTATTGCCCCCGTAAGCGAGGGGCCGCCTACAAACGGCGGTAGATCTCCCCGCGATTCCCGATCGTGATAATGAGGACGAGCAACTGCTCCTCCTCAATCGAAAAAAACCACGCGCACGTCGCCAACTCGCAAGCGAAGAAGCGCGTCGGTGCCCTTGAGACGTTTGACCTGCCGGTGGGCGAGAGGATCTTGCGCCAACTCTAACAAGGCGGTCCGTATCCGCTGCCGAGTACCCTGGGATTGCTTCTCAAGAAATTTTTTAGCCTGGCGACTGAAGCGCAGTGTGTACATCAGTCCTCGGGAAACACGTCATCGAAGGACAGCGTCTCGCCGTGCCGCATTTCGTCTCGAATCCGTCGGTATTCGGCAAGCTCTTCCCGGCCGACGGGCTCATCATCCTCATCAATCAACCG
>DAHWKG010000082.1:0-31914 GCA_027343765.1 Sulfobacillus sp. | reverse complement strand
CCGTCAGGTTGTGAAGGGCGGCCAGGCGCGGTTGCAGGGGACGGCACTAAAACCGGAGAAGGCGCCCCTTTTGGGCGCCTTCTGCCCTCACGAACTTATTCCGGCAAGGTCGTGCCTTTGGTCTCCGGGCTCATGGTCAGCAGGAACAAGCCGATGATGAAAGCAATAGCCGTCAAGTCCACCGGCAATCCCAGCGTGCCCATCGATGAGACTAGGGCTCCGACAATAAAGGTAATGATGGCCCCCACGAAGCGTCCCACGGAGGTGGCGAAGGCAAAGGCTGTGGCCCGTACCCGCGTCGGATATTGCTCCGGCAGCCATAAGGTGAACACCGCAAAGTCAGCGCCGCCCAATCCCAGAATGGGGATGAACCAGAAGAAGGCAGTGATGCTGTGGGTGTAGTAGGCTAATCCAAAGGTTCCCAACACGCCCACAATCATACAAATTAACCAAATGGCCAGCATGGTCCGCCGCCCCAACTTGCGTGCAATGATAGGGGTTAGAATACAGCCAATGACGGTGAAGATAGCTAAGAGGCCCACGCCATAGGATGCCATGTGGGTTGATGCCAGGGCCGCCATATGATGCAGCTTGGCGAGGCCCAGAATGGCCGTCGGCAAGTAGACGGTGCCAGCCCAAAGTCCCACCATAGCGACGGTCAGAAGCAGCGCATTGCCCCAACTGCGCCGCCGTAGTTCGGGGGTGAAGATTTCCGAGAGCAAGGGCTTCTTTTCACGCTTCACGGTGCTCTCTACCTTGACCCAACGGTCGGGCTCTTGCACCTTCCAACGGATGAATGCGACTAAGAGAGCGGGAATGATGCCTAAGAGGAACATGGCCCGCCAACCGAAAGCGGCGCCAACAGTATAGTTGGCGACGGCGGACACGAGAATTCCCACATAGTAGCCGGAGTGGAGATACCCGGCTCCCATCTCACGGCGCGACTCCGGCCATGACTCGGCGACAAAGGTCCCGGCCATGGCCCACTCGCCGCCTATGCCAATGCCGGCTAAAAACCGGAAGGTGGCTAGTTCCCACACGTTCTGGGAAAAGGCGGCGAGAAACGTAAAGATCGCGTACATGAGAATGGTCATCATCAGGGTGCGAGCGCGACCATAGCGGTCTGCGACCGGTCCCCAGAAGGTGGCGAGACCCCACCCGACCAGGAAGATGGCAAAAACAACTGCACCGTAGAAGCCAATATGTCCCGGGGTGGGGGCGATGCCGCTCTTGGGCAAGAGCGCCTTCATTGAGGGCACGAGAACTAGGGCAAAAACGGTGGCATTAAATCCGTCTAGGAGCCACCCTCCCCATGACGCCCAAAAACCATTAATTTGATTGCGGGTGAGGCGCGTTGAGGGGGAGGTGCCCAATGATGTATCGAGAGACATGCCTAATCCCTCCTTACCTAGTGTTATGAGTTGGTCACACGCGTAATGCTTCGTGATCGACCGCGGTTCCTCCTGCCTTTTGTCAAATTTCGGAGTTGGGAATCTTGTCCCCCTTTTTGGGCACTTCCTTTCGGCTGGAGGCAGTGTTAGCATGAAGAAAACGTGGGAGAGTGGATCAATTCATGCGTGTTGGCCTGATTGCTCACGATACCAAGAAAACATCGTTGGTCGAATTCGCGGACAAATACCGGGATCGATTTGCCCGTCACGAACTATTCGCCACAGGCCATACGGGCCAGTTGGTAGCCGACAAAACAGGACTGGCGGTGCACTGTTTTCTATCCGGACCGCTGGGCGGGGATCAGCAAATGGGCAGCCGAATTGCCGAAGGTGCCATTGACATGCTGTTCTTTTTCCGAGATCCGCTTTTTGCTCACCCCCACGAGCCCGACGTGACGGCGCTTTTGCGGCTCTCTGACGTGCAGGGCATTCCCGTGGCCACCAATTCCGCGACGGCCGAAGCGCTCGTACACCTCCTTTAGAATGAGGCGCACGGTTCCCGATTACACTCACCCCTGGAAAGGCAGGACGAACGCTTGCAGGCATTGGACAATATTCGTGTGTTGGACTTAACCCGGATTCTCACCGGCCCTTTTTGTACCATGATGCTAGCCGACTTTGGAGCAGACGTCGTGAAAATCGAGCCCCCTGCCGGGGATGACACGCGCCGGTGGGGTCCCCCTTTCATCAACGGAGAGTCCGCCTATTACCTTAGTGTGAATCGCAACAAGCGATCGATTGTCTTGGATTTCCGCCAAAAGAAGGACCGTGACCGATTTTTAGCCATGGTGGAGAAGGTGGACGTGGTGGTTGAGAACTATCGTCCAGGCACCATGGGCAAATGGGGCTTTGACTACGAGCATTTGAAGGCCATCAACCCACGCCTCATCATGGCTTCCATCTCTGGATTCGGGGCGACCGGTCCCGGGGCAGCGCGTCCCGGCTATGATGTGGTGGCTCAAGCCATGAGCGGGCTCATGGCGGTGACGGGTGATGGTACGGCGCCGGTCAAGGCGGGGTTTTCCGTGGGAGATATCGGCGCTGGGATGTGGGCGGCCTTTGGCATTATGGCCGCGTTGTGGGCCCGGGAAAGGACGGGCCAGGGTCAGTGGTTGGATACCTCGCTCTACGAAGCACTCATTTCCTGGCAAACCTACTTAGCCAGCAACTATCATGCTACCGGAGAATTGCCTAAGCCGCTTGGCTCAGCCCACCCGAATATTGCTCCATATCAGGCGATCCGAGCTCAGGATGGGTATTTGGTGATCGCGTGTGGGAACGATGCCTTGTGGGAGAAGATGGTCAAAGAGTGCAACATCCCGTTTGGGGATGCACCGGAATATCGGACCAACCCGGATCGTGTAGAGCGTCGCGCGGAGCTGATTCAGCGGCTCGAGTCCGAGGTGTTTCAGTATCGACCGATGAATGAGTGGCTGGAGCGACTGGCTCGGGCGGGCGTCCCGGCAGCACCCATTCAGTCATTCGCCCAAGTTTTTGCCGACCCTCAAGTCCAACATCGGCAGATGGACGTGGTGGTGGACCATCCCACCGCCGGACCGATTCATCAATTAGGCATTCCGGTAAAGATGAGCGCCACGCCGGGAGCCATTCGGATGCCTCCGCCGCTCCTTAATCAGCATCAACAGGAGATTCTCCGTGAGTTTGGACTTGACGACGAATCTCTTCAAGACGCCGGGTCAAGGAATCCTTCGGCACAAGCACCTGAATAAACCGACCCTGTCCGATACGGCCGCGGGCATTGCCCGCGGCCACGTCGGCGATGATCCGGTTTTTTTCCAAACCAACGAACGTGGCCGTAGCGCGAAAGGGTTCTCCGACCAGCGTGGGCGCTAAGTGAACAATGTCGACGGCATAGCCCACGGCATCTTCTCCCTCTTCCAGGTAGGGAAGAATCAGACGCCGTCCTGCCCATTCCATCCATTCGATCATTTGAGCCGTCGCAAGCACAGGATGAATTTGTTGCCCCCCGAGGCGAGCCACCATATTTTCCGTGACCACGGTGGACACCGTACTTTGGCTTCCGACTTTCAATCCTGAGCGCAATGGCGCTTCCTCCTCCTAGGGTGAACCTGAGGTCCCTTTGGCCCCATCTCCAGAGAATAATGCCACAGAATGTCCGCCTTGGGCACCCCGGGGGATGGCACCGTCAAATGGGGAAGATGCAAGGGGATTCACGGTGCTGTTGGCCAGGTAACGTTCGGGTTGGCGAGTCCCGGCCTCTTTTGCCGAACCAAGTAACGAACGCTTGGTCGAGCAAGCGTGGTGCGCTATGCTGGGGACAAAGAGCAGTGAGGGGGACATGACAGATGGCTGACGGCAAACGGCGGATAGACGTTCGCCCGGGTCTTACGGTGGATATTGTCTTGAAGGCGGATCAGCGCACCGGCCGACTGACGCGCGGGGTGGTCCGCGATATTCTCACCAATTCCCCCACGCATCCCCATGGTATTAAAGTACGGCTGGAAGATGGCCAGGTGGGACGTGTCCAGCACATCGTGGAAGAGGACGTTCGCTCCTAACCATGGTGGCGGGTGAATGCCTCCGGCCATCGGCCGCGGAGGCGCAGACGGAAATCATCAGGTCCACATGTGGCTCCTGACGGAAGAGTTCGCGGCAAAGCCAGCGAAGCACGCTCTCGGCAAGTGAAGGGGACGCTGCCACGTGAAGTGTGGCCGTTGCTGTTCATAGGCAGCGGGATTGTGGATGTCGCCTTCCAGAAAAAGCTCCGATGCCACCTTCCTGGTTCATTGCGCCACGGCTTCTTACCGAAACATCCTCTCTATTTCGTGCTCTCCCGGGGGGCGGACCCCACAAAAGGGCTGGAGGGCGGGACGCCACAAATCTATCCATGCCAACTTACCAGGCGTTTATCTTAGGATCCATGTTACACCTCGCGAGCAAGGACGCTGGCGCGGAGAATAGAGAATAACCACCATTGGACCGAAAAGCGGTTGGCACGAAATAATTCTCTTCGTGCTACCATTGCCTAGCCCGAGCGTCCCGCACCTTAACGCAGATCCTCCCGGGACTCTCGCCCCCAAGAGCGCATGATTGCACTCGTCAAGCATTTGGAACGAGGCTAGTCTTACGCGGGAGTTTGACGAACGTCCTCATACGCGATGGCGGCACAAGGAGTTAATAGGTAACAAACCCGAGAGCGGGAGGACCCAAAACTCGCGGGTGCGAGCCTGGAGGTCTGGCCGCGGTCAACCGGGTTCGGGAGTGGTGCGAATCCGGGTTCGATTGTTGCTGACAATCCAAAGGGCGCCCGGTCTCGGGGGAGATTCGGCGGCAGCCAATAGCCAGCGGCGTACAGCCACCAGGACAGCGTCAGGTCCCACAGAACTCAGGCGGAAAATCACGATGCCCGGATAACTGCCAGCGGGATAATCCACGATGTTCGCGAAGTCCAGATCGAGAGTGAGCAAAATGCGGTGCTCATGCCGGCAAACGTCCAGCAAATCCGGATCGCTGATGCCTGAAATGGCCTCGCTATAGAACGTTTCGGCATCGTAACCGCTGTCCCGCAAAATGTCAGCCACGACGACCGGCATGTTTTCGTCCAGTTTGAACCGCATCTAGTGCCCCTCGAGAGGCGGCAACGGTCGTGTGAGGTCTCGCGCCAACCATGCGCCGTACGCGATGGCCGCATGCACATCGTCAGCGGTGAGCGCCGGATATTGGGCTAGAATCCAGTCTACCGGGTGCCCTTCGCTGAGGGCATCCAACACCACCGATACCAGAATCCGGGTGCCTTTGATGCAAGCCGCCCCGTGACAAACCAACGGGTCGACTTGAATCCGGTCCAAATAGTCCACCACGTGTCCCCCCTCTAAATCCGTTTCATGCTTAGTATACAAATTACACCGGTAGAGGTCATCTTACGGCTTCCCGAGCCGGTCTGCATGGATTGTCTTAATGCGCATTCGCCCCCGAAAGTCCACTAGGGGTCGGGATACATCGGTACCGTCTTCCCGTTTGGCAGTTGCATCGACCATTGGCAATCATAAATGACACCTACGCCAAAGGGCACCGTCATGTGCCAGAGACCGGCCTTTCCGTCGGTCGCCGAAAATGATTGCCCGTGCTGCACAAGTAACACGGAGTTCATGGGGCGCTCGGTCACTCCCCAGAGTAGCGTCTTTCCCTGGGCAGCGACCGCCGACCAATCGATCGGCGTCCCTCCGAGGTTAGTCTCCACATTCCCATAGCCGTTTACGTGCCATCCCCATAGAGTGCGCGTGAGATACCACCCATTAAAGCTAGCCCCTTGCCCTACCGGGACTTCGGACACAATGAGACGGTCCTGGGCAAACGGCACTGACTCCACGACCCCAGGAATCGGGTCGTGGGCGGCAGCCAGCGCTCGCATCGGGGTGGCGTGGTCAGAAAACCGATGCGCCACAACGCCACCAACCACCAGCATTGCCGCGGCACTCGCCCACCCCAACATCCGTCGCCATCGCGGAAGCATCGTCATATACATGCTCCTCGTATCGGTGTTAATCATTACATCCAGTGTGCCCGCCGAGTTTTGGGCCGGTTCAGTCGCGGCGAACCTTCGTGCAGTTTCGCCCCCGTAAGCCGCACAACGGGCAACCGTAGCGGACCCGGTAAGCAAGCGCCATGGTGTCTATTCCGACCACTTCACCCCATCGGCATAAACGGATTCCATGACGACGTCTCCCATCCACTGTCCGGCGTTCAAATCCTCCGTCCGTAGCACCGATGCTTGGGCCTGTTGCGCCGCGGTGACGATCAGGGCATCCCAAAACGATAGTCGATATCGCTCGGCTTGTTCCATCGCGCGGAGGAGGTCCGGCGGTTCCACGATCATGATGGGCCACTAAAGATATTGCTGGACAATGTCCCGCGTGCGTGAATCGGACAACATTGACATAAAACTCCTGGAGGACTTGGGTACTGAGACACCCGCGGCGACTCGCCCACAACGCCGTGAGTAGGCTCGGCGCCCGTTCTCGTTTCTCCGGTGGCGCGGTGCTGTCATGGGCATACAGCAAGACATTCGTATCACAAAACTCAACGTCGCTCATGCAGTTGTTCTCGCGTCAGGCACCCCTGGTCCATGTGGAGCAACAGACCTTCCTGCATGTAGGTGACAGCCCGGGCATACGCCCCCTCGTACTCGGCCGTCGAAACGCCTGCCACGCGGTCGAGGTATCGCTCCACGTCCTCCAGGGTATCTTCCGGCAAACTCGCAATCCGCCGCATTAACTCGTCCCGTAAGGCCAATGGACACCCACCTCCTCGGGATTGTCTCCCTAGCCCGATTATGCCAGCGCACGGAAGCGCTCTCAAGCAAGCACCCCGCTTTGCCAGAAAATTGGGGTATGTTGATCCGGCCCGTTAGTCCCATAAGAATTGCGCTCGTCGAATGCGTGACACCGGCCAAGTCAATCACCTCATCCGATTTCACCTTTGCATGACGAAGGCCCTTCATAATGAGCGATCAACCACAAAATCCGTTACCCTGAAAATCATTCCCCTCGGGACTATGGCTCGGCTACCGCGGCCTATCTTTCTGGTTTTCCGGGCGGCAAAACGCCGGATGCGTCGGAAGTGCGGGCCCTGAATGCCTATTGGGTCATGGCCGCAGAGCACGGGCTTAATGCGTCCACGTTTGCTGTGCGGGTCGCAGCGCCAGCGCCCCAGCCCCCTGCCGTTGGCTCTCGTGGCGGGTCTGGCGACGCTTGTGGGACCGTTGCACGGCGGGGTGGGGTGCTCGGGTTACTTGATGAGGCTTACACGGTGAGCGATATAAAGGCTTGGTTGACAGAGAAGGTGCGCATGGGATTTGGCCATCGCGTCTATCGGACCCGTGATCCCCGGGCGGAAGCCCTCTATCAAATATTCGAGGGTTAGCTCCGGGCCATCAAGCAGTCAAGCAGGCCCTATTAGTTGAAGATGCGGCCTTAGCTGTCTTAAGGAGTGAAAAGCCGGGACGGATTGGGGCTCCGAACGTCGAGTTTTATGCGGCGGCACTCTTTCGGGCGCTGAGCATTCCGGCTCATTGGGGGCCGGTGACAAGCGCTCTGGGCCGTCTCGGCGGGTACACCGCCCATTATCATGAGGAGCGCCGGACGGGGCGGCTCATCCGACCCTCCTCTACCTATCGCGAGAATGACTAGGTGCCCATGGATGTGAGGCCAGAGGCGCGCCACACCTCCAAAATGGGAGCGGCATCGTCGAGGTTGGCGGTGCGAGCCACGGTGGCCGCGCCCGCTGCGAGGTGGCGCCAGGCGAGGTTGGGATAATGGCTTCGCTGGGTTTCTAGGAGTTGTCCCCAGAGCATTTTCACATTATGGATTGCCTCGAAAGGTCCGGCGCTCATGAGGGCGATTTCCGTCAGCGTGGCTGCCACGGCGGTTGGATCGGCACCGTCGCGAATGTGTGCACCGACGACCCCAAAGGCGGTATCGCCTGAGGCATCGCTGGCCACCGCCTCGCGGACGTCGGCGGGCGTGGCTTTCCGTGGTAGGGGCGTCTCGGCCCGTGACCAGCGGGAGCGTTGGGCCTTTTGTCGACGAGTTCGGGATCCTAGTAACATGACGCCTAAGGCCAAAGCGTGTAGATGATGGGGCAAGAGAGGATCTCGGACTAAATCCGCCACAGCGTGAATGCCGGTGACGGCATGCGCGTCAAAATCCGACTGGGCCAGTATCTCTGCTCCGGCTAATGACATGGCTTCGCCCAAGGGTTCTCTCCCACGTCCTTTATTTGCCTCGGCTAAAATTAGTGTCGGCTCGGTGCCGTAATCGGCGTCAACTAAGGCACGGACAAGGAATTCGATGTCCCGGGTTTCAGGAAACCAGGAACGTGAGAGTTCAAGGGCGGACAATTGAGACACCTCGTCGGGAACATGGGGGTGAGGCCGGGAGGCTAGATACTGGATGGCGGCGCGAAGTAAGGGCTCTCCCCACGTCCATCCTTCCGTGTCATCCATTAACTGAGCCGCGCGATGGACAATGAGGAGGCGATGCTCATTTTCGGCGAATTGCCGTAGCGCTGCTTCCAGCAACAGTTGGAGGACAACGTCCATGGACTCGATTTGGAGTAATCCCACCAATTGATGCTCGGCCCGGAGGACGTTCTCTCCAGATTCGATGCTCTCCAATAAGGATTGGCAGGGATCCTTCGGTAGTGGGGGGATGAGGGGATCCATGGCCATCAAGGTATAAGGGCCATAGTTGGGGTGATGCAACAAGTCGACCACATAGGAGGCAGTCTGAAGCAGCGCTAAGTTTTGATAGGGCGGGGTTAAAATGGAGGCCGCCCGAAGGATGGGCCCACCGTTAAATGTTCCGTGCCCAATGAACGGACCATGATGGTCAATCCAACGGGCCGAAGCCAGAGCAAGCGTCAGGTGGATGGTCTGCTGGTGGGATTTCTTCTGGCGAATCCAGTGGCCGAGTTCCGTCATGGGAGTCGATTCTAGCGCATGGAGCTCTCGGTCGATGTCCGAGGGCCAGGGATACGGTGAAATCATGGATATGTCCTCCGTCTTTTTCTTTTATCATAGAAGTACAGGCACGATGCGTCTTCGGTCTTTGGGCGTATAAGCCCTAAGACTTCCGTCGTAGGGCTCTTTGACAGGAGGCTCCTACGGGTGAGGTGAACGACGGATATCGCAGGTCATCTTGTCTCTTGAGGTGGGGAAAGCGCATGTCCGCCACACGGAACACGAAATCGAGTGTCGCGTCTCTCATAGACCATGCGAAGCCAGCGTCCCCGTTTCAGACAGTTCGAATTTGCGTTGGAATAGCGCGGTGAAGCGAAAGGCGAAGAGGCTAAGAAGAATGAGGGCGGCGGTGTTGGGGTCTGTACCCATGCCGCCTAATACGCCAAAATCTTGTCCGAGCCACCAAACCAAAAATGTGGTCACCAACGTCACGGTCCAGGCAATTCGAAAGCGCCGATCGACGAGCCAGGATGCGGCGGCCACTAAAAACAGGAGAATGAAGGCACCGTTCACGGCATCCGGAAATCTGCCGGCCAGACGAGCAATAGCGTAGATTGGGCCAGAAACCCAGGCCGGTTGGGGCATCGCAGCTTGACTTAAAAAGTATCGCGAAATGACGGACGATAACCACCACTGGTTCGTCGGCCAGGCCTGAAGAAACGCGGCAAAAAGCCAAAATATCGATTGGCTAGCCCGCCACAAACGATTGAGGCCAATGTGTGACCAAAAGCTTGGAGGCATCAACAAGGCGGCTGCAGTGAGCGCATAAAGGAGAGCCGATCCCGGACTTCCGAGAAGCAGACTTCCCCGGGAGAACAGCGATCCCAAACCTTCACCGAAACCCCACACAATAACTCCCCAAAGAATGGAGAGGGTTAAGCCGACGCGCCGCCCACCTCGTGCTCCACCAAGTACGATGGCGAGACCCATGCCGATTTGAAGCCACACCACCAGCGTATCGAACAGGATCGGGTGAAGATTCCATAGGTGCATGCCAAGATACATGACGCGCGCTATCAGCCAGGGTTGCCCCTGAATCACCGGAGCGACTAGCACGGGAATGAAGCTTCGGACCATCAAGGGCTGAACTTGTAGGAGTCCATCCAGGATCCAGAGACCACCCAACCCGTAGACGAAAATGGCGCGTGCCCGGGAGTCTTCGGCATGCGTCACGTGCTGCCACCGGCGTGCGAGATAGGTGCCGCCGAAAACCAAGACGCCGAGCCCGATCACCAGATTAATGACCAAAAACAGCGTCATGGTATTGACTGAAGCCGCGTTTCCGCTACCCATGATCATGGTCATCGACCTCCTTGTCCCTTGGCCATTATAGGCCTATTGTGGCCGAAGGGAGATGACGCAAAGTTTTCCACGAGGTGAGGTTGGGACGGTCCATTGAGGGCCACCAGCCCAACTATGCGGAATTCCTGGTTCCATTTGGCGAATGCAAGATCGTGGTATGAGCGGTTAGATATTAGCCCAATGGCATTGTGGAGTACCAAGTGGGCAACGCGTGGCTTCAACTCTTCAACTCTTCGAGGGTGCCGTGAGTGAAGCCGGCGCGGTTCGCTTAGGAGTACCCCATAATTGTCGGGAGCGCTTCTGGCTGGTTGACATCGGATTGCCGCCCGTCGACCTCGAAGAGGGGGCCGGATATGGTCCGCTACTTCCGGGATTCGGACGAAATCAACTTAACGGGTGGTCGCCCTTCAGAGTGGGCAGTCCTGGTCGGACATCTGCTCGGGCATTAGCCCGTCAAGGGAGATAAAACGGCGACCCGAACGGGGCCGCCGTTTTGGAGGAATCCCTAACCACGAGCCAGCGCTCGACGTTCGACCGCTTCGAGGACTTGGTCCGGGGTCATGCCGTCGGCGTTAATGACAGGTGCCTTGGAAAGCGGATCGTCCATCCCCAAGAAATTGTTGTCTGTGCCCTGCACCACGATAGCTTGGGCACGAGACAGCGCATGGTCATTCAAAGGGATGACGTCATAGCCCGCTTCTTGGAGAAGCTGGCCAAACGGGGACAACTGTCCTTCGATCGCCACTGTCGCTCGAGCCAATGAGACCACCTCCACGGCTAGCGTTCCCTCTTGGGGGCGTGCTATGTGAGGATTCGCGGCACGTCCGCTTCCGGCACCAACCAGGCTTCGACACGAATGGGACCGTGCATGCCACGGATCAGTGTGCCTTCGATATCGGCGGTTTGACTGGGTCCGGAAATAAACGAGAGGACACGTGGCATGTGGGAGGTCGGGTGGCGTAGCAGTTGGAGGGCTTCCTGCCAGTTGGCGACAATGTGATTGACCGGAATGAGGGCAATGTGACAGGGCACCATGTTCGATACCAAACGTGCATAGCCGCTATTTTCAGCGAGGAGTAGGGTGCCCGTGTCTTCTAAGGCGAAGCTCGCCCCGGTAAAACCAATCGCGGCGGAAAACACCGCGTCCCGACCTCCGTCGTCGGGAATCCAGGTGATATTGTCATAGCGCTCCAGCCAGAGGTTGGTGATGGGATCAGACAACACAACCGTGGGTTTCGGCTGGGGACCGATGACGGCGTTCCAAGCTTTCAAAAAGTCGACGGGGGATTGAATCTCTCGTACGGTAAACCCTTTCTCCTGAAGTCGCTCTTTCATTCGATCGATCATAAGGCCTCACCTCGATACGCACGGGCCAGCATGGTGGCCAAGTGTTCGACAGGCGTGGGATGACCAATCGCCTCGATGCCGGCACGGATTTGCATAAGACAACCGGGATTAGCGGTGACAATAACATCCGGAGCCGGCTTGTCGAGATCCTCGGCCTTTTCGCGGGCGAGACGCCACGCAATGTCGGGATATTCAAGATTATACGTGCCCGCGGATCCACAGCACGCCTCCTGTTCGTGGACATCCAACACTTCAAAGCCGGCGGTCCTCAGTAGTACGACCGGAGCATCCACAATGCCTTGGGCAAAAGCCAGGTGACAGGGATTATGATACGAGACCTTCAGGCGGTTTCGCCCTTGGGGCGGTCTTAGTCCAACCTCCAGGAGAAATTCGCTCAAATCGCGGATGCGGGGTGTGAGGTCATTCTCGTGCTGTTTCAAAAAGGCGCCGCATCCAGCCGCATTGATAATGATCGGGTCGGTGCCGGGAAAGGCCCCCTCATTTGTGGCCATCAGGGACTCAACGGGGCCGGGCACCCCCGCATGTTCGTGCAGGGCCCCACAGCAGACCTTAACGTCGGGAATCCGCACGCTGTAGCCATTTTCCCTGAGCACGCGAATGGTGTCATGGTGGATGCCTCTATACCAAGCGTCCATTACGCATCCCGGGAAGAGCCACACCGTTCCCCGGAGAGTTCCCTGTGCCGCAAATACCGTTCCGGAAGCGAGCGGGGGGGCCGCGTCGGGCACGGGAATAAAATCTTGAGCCCGTTGTCCGCGCCGGTGCCAGCGGCGGCTGATGCCCAAGGCTCCGCTCACTTGAAACAGGTGGCGCGACCACGTCAGTTGGCCCTGCGACAATACCAATTGCAAAAATCGGCGCCGGATATGCGCGTTGGGTTGAACGGGTCGAGCCGCTTTCATGCGGTTGGTAATCTTCGGGGTGTCGATTTTTACCGGGCATGCCGGAATACAGCGCTGGCACCCCAGGCAGAGATCTAATCCGTCTTGGGTAGCGACGTCGGCACCGTTTAAGAGAAACGTTTGCATGATTCCGATGCCGCCGATGCGCTCCCCGCCATAGGCTTCCCCTAGTTCGGCAAATACGGGGCATACATTGAGGCAGGAACCACAGTTAATGCAATAAAAAGGCTCGGGTTCTTGGCGGATGGCCTCCGACCGGCCATCGTCGACGAGAACGACGTGCACCTCGGGACCGATGTCGCGACCGGGGCCAGAAATGACCGTACAGTAATTGCCGAAGTCTTGCCCGACCCCGTAGAGTGAGGCGGCTTGGACAATGGAGATCCCATCCTCCAAAGTGGGAACGATTTTTTGAATCCCTGCCACCACAAAATGTTGAGTGGGAAGGCTGGTCACCGCCCGGATGTTGCCCTCGTTTTCCATCAACACGACTTCGCCGTCGGCGGTAATCGCATTAGCCCCGCTAATTGATACCTGGGCTGCCTCCAAAATAGGGCGAAGGTGCCGGCGAGCAGCCGCCACCAAGTCTTCCGGACTTCCACCGAGTTGGGGCTCCTGGTAGCGAGTTCGAAACACCGATTGAATTTGCGGGATATCCACCCCAAGTGCAGGCATCAGTACGTGCCCGGACTTTCGATTGAGCAGTTGGTTGATATGGTCGCCCAAATCGGTTTCGACCACTTGGTGGCCTCTGGCGACAAGGGCGTCTGGCAGATGAATTTCCTTGGCCATGTTGGACTTGGACTTAATGATGAGGCTAGCCGCGGGAATAGCCGTCAGCACATATTGGATCGCATCCTCGGCGGTTTTTGCATAGAAGACGTGAAATCCGTTGGCTAGGAGGTGGCTTTCTGTCTCTTTAACCAAATCCGGCAAATGGGCGAGCGCCTGTTCTTTGACCGTGCGGACCCGATCTTGAAGGGTTGGGAATCGAGCCAAAACCTCCGGCACCCGCTGGCGAATACCGTGGGTGCCCCGCTGGCGCGCTTTCCGGGTACCCGTATTGGAAAGTGCCTCATGAATTCGTTGCTGGATCGACGTCATCGGCGCCACTCCTTCTCAAGACCTCTTTTTAAGGATATTCCCTGACAAATGGCGAAATCCTTTTTCTTGACCATGCCGGGCGGTATACTAATGAAAGCATAGAACCGGAGGGGTGGCCATTGGCGTCCATTTTTTCGCGCATCATTCAAGGAGAAATTCCCTGTCATCGGGTGGCCGAGAGTGAGGAGTTCTTGGCGTTTCTTGACATTCGACCCATCCGACCGGGGCACACTTTGGTGGTTCCCAAACGTGAAATTGATCAGTTCTTTTGGTTGCCCGATGACCTCTTGACCGGCCTAATGCTGTTCGCCAAGCCTATTGCCCGGGCGATTCAGATGGTCACCGGTGCCGAACGCGTAAGTGCGGCCGTGGCGGGGTTTGACGTACCCCACGCGCACCTGCATCTCATCCCAGCCGACAGCATGATGGATCTCGACTTCTCGCGCCAGGCCCCAGCCGACCCTGACGCCTTAGCCGAGATGGCCGGGCGCATTCGAGAGGTCTTGGGTCATTGATGCGCACCAGACTGACAAAGGCCTTGGGTCTTCGTCGGCCCATTATTCAAGGAGGGCTCGCCTATCTCGCGCGGGCGGAACTAGCAGCGGCTGTGTCCAATGCGGGGGGGCTCGGTCAGATCACCGCGACCACATTGGAGGGCCCAGATGCGGTTCGCGAAGAAATTTCCGCGGTCCGGCGCTTGACCTCATACCCGTTTGGCGTTAACTTCGCCATTGGCCATCGCCCTATAGACGACCTACTTAAGGCAGCTCTCAATGAGAAAGTGCCGGTGGTTTCTCTCACCGGAGGGAATCCCGCCCCTTACGTAGACCGGATTCTTCGGGCGGGCGCCCAACTGATGGTGCTGGTGGCCGGGGTTCGCGCAGCCCAGAAGGCGGCCTCGTTGGGCGCGTCGGTCATCATCGGTGTGGGTGTCGAGGGCGGGGGCCATCTTGGCCGGGATGACGTGGGCACCTTCGTCTTAACACGGCGCCTGGTAGAGGCCGTGGACATTCCCGTCGTAGCCTCCGGTGGAATTGGGGATGGTCGACAACTTGCGGCGGCATTAGCCTTGGGAGCTGAAGGGATTGAAATGGGCACCCGATTCGTCGCAACCCGTGAGTGCATTGCCCATCCGCGCTATAAGGACGCACTGATACAGCATGACATCCATCAAACGGCGATCATCGAGCGATCCCTAGGACGACCCGGCCGAACCTTGCCTTCACCCCATGTCGACCGAATTTTGGTGAGCGAGCGAGAGGGGGCTCCGCTAGAGACCCTATTGCCGCTCATTTCTGGTGAGCGCAATTATCAAAGCGCGGTGTTGGGCCACTTAGATGAGGGATATGTATGGGCCGGGCAAGTCACGGGACTGATTCGCGATGTGGTGCCGGTGCAACAACTCATGGACCGCATCGAAGAGGAGGCACTAAAGGCGTGGCAACAAGGACAGCAGGTGTTCGAGACATGAGCACGAGCGAGGGGGACGTTGTGGAGCCAATTCTCTTTATCTTCACGGGACCGTCCGGGGCAGGTAAGGGATCGGTCATGCGACTGTTGTTAGAGCGTGACCACACCTTACAGAAGGTCGTGACCTATACCACCCGAGAGCCACGAGGAGGGGAGGTTGATGGCTTTGATTACCGATTCGTTTCCGTTGAGACGTTTCGTGGGTTAATTGATCGTGGTGAGCTATTCGAATACGAACAGGTATATCATGACCATTACTATGGATCACCTAAGGAATTATTTGTCCCCGACCACGACGGGATTATCGAACTGGACTACAAGGGTCGGCTGAAGTACACGGCCCGTCACCGCCGAGTTGTCGCCATTTTTCTCTTGCCGCCAAGTCTCGACGAGCTTAAGCGGCGGATTTTGAATCGCTCCGAAGTGGACAACCTTTCCAGACGTTTGGAGAACGCGATCGAACAAGTGAGGCACGCGCAGTCATATGATTACATCGTGAAGAACGACAACCTGGAAGACTGCGTAGAACGGGTTGAGACCATTATCCGAGCCGAACGGCATCGGCGTCGTGGCCAGAAAGATTTGGCCGAGATGCTGGACGATCTTAAAGCTCACCCGTAAGGGGGACAGCATGGTGACTGAAAAGGATATTGTCATTATCAGCGTTGACCGGTCCGACCCGGAGGTCGTGTTGGTTAACACCACGGTGGAATTTTTGCATTGCCCGGTTCGGTTCTCGAAACAGCTTTTGCGGGATCTTGGCTACACCGTGTATCGGCCACAGAAAATCAAACCGATTGTGCATGCCGCCATTCGGCGCCAGGTTCAGAGGAACGGTGGCAAGGTCCCTCTAGGAGGATTCGAGGTGTCGGATGCCGAAGGGCTTCCCCCTAACCCTGTAGTTCGGGGCTAGCTTCGAGATGGTGGTAGTGGCTTTGGTAATACAGGAGTGGACGGCCGGGATGCAACCGGCCGAAAGCAGTGACTCGCCCCAACACCAAAAAATGGTCCCCGGCGGGGATGATGCGGTCGAGTGCGCAATCGAGGAAGGCCAAGCCATCCGCAAGATACGGGATGTGGTCGGCCCCCCAATGGAGATTCAGACTTTGAAACAAGGCCGCCTGCGGCCCTTTGATGGCAAACTGTTGGCTTAACGCTTGGTGGTCTTCGCTAAGAATGCTGACCGTAAAGCGACCGGATGCTTCCACGGCTTTGAAGGTTTCGGAGCGATTGTCGGCGCAAATGAGGACTAAGGGCGGTTCGATGGAGACAGAGGTAAAGGAATTGACGGTCATTCCGTGATATTGGCTGTCCTCGGTGCGGCTAATCACGACGGTTATCCCAGTGGCAAATTGACCGAGTGTCTCTCGAAAACTCTTGGCGTCCAACCCTAGTCCCTCGTTTCTCGTGACATCATATCATATCCATTGCGGTCAACCCAGGTTGAGAATGACCCAGGTCATAGAAAGGGTGGGGAATCATGCTAACATCACGTGAGACGGAGCTATACCTTTTAGGAGGAAAACGAACGCCTTTCGGAAGCTACGGCGGAAGTTTAAAAGATGTGGATGCGGTTCAACTAGGAACACTGGCCGCTAAAGCCGCACTAGAGGATGCGGGCGTTCCGGCGGAGGCCGTGGATTTCGCTGTCGTTGGAGGGGTATTGCCTTCGACCTCGGACTTCGCATATCTGGCCCGCCACATCGCCCTCAATGCCGGTGTGCCCATCGAAGCCGACAGCCTAACCGTCAATCGCCTCTGCGGATCGGGTCTCCAAGCGGTGGTTTCGGCCGCCCAGGCGCTGATTCTAGGGGATGGCCAGGTGGCGTTGGTAGGCGGCACGGAAAATATGAGTCAAGCGCCCTATGCCCTTCGCAATAGCCGCTGGGGTATCAAAAATGGTCCCCCCGATTTGGATGACACGCTCACCTCGACGCTGACCGACTTGGGTTGTGGACTCGGTATGGGCGTGACGGCCGAAAATCTCGCCCGAGACTATGAAATTTCTCGCGAAGAACAAGACACCTTTGCCGCTCTCTCCCACCGCCGGGCCCACGAAGCGGAGGTGGCGGGGATTTTTAGTGAGGAGATATGCCCGGTTCCGGTGACGGTCAAGGGGACGGTCAAGATGGTGGATCGCGATGAGCACATCCGCCCGGGCACCTCGGTGGAGGGCCTCCAACGTCTCAAGCCCGCTTTTCAAGCGGGGGGGACGGTGACCGCAGGCAACGCCTCGGGGATTAACGATGGGGCGGCAATGTTGGTGGTGGCGACGGGTGACTTCGTGCGTGCTCATGGGCTTCGTCCTCGGGCCCGCATTGTCAGCTATGCGGTGGCTGGTGTCGACCCTCGCATCATGGGGATTGGTCCGGCGCCTTCCTCCCGGAAGGCCTTGGAGCGGGCTGGATTGGATCTCTCTGAGATGGGACGGGTGGAAATCAACGAAGCCTTTGCCGCCCAATATTTGGCGGTTGAGCGCGAGCTGGGACTGGATCGGGAGCGGACCAATGTACATGGCGGCGCCATCGCGCTCGGTCACCCAGTGGGCGCTTCAGGAGCGCGACTTTTACTGACACTGGCCCATGAGCTGTCGCGGTCGAAGAACCATTATGGACTGGCCTCGCTCTGTATTGGCGGGGGTCAAGGGATTGCCATGGTGATTGAAACAGTATAGTTGCCTTTCGAGAAATTTTGGTCGAGGGACAGGAAACTCGTGGGAACATGTCGAATCGAGTCTCCAACAAGGAGGTTCTCCATGGTTCATTCAACCATTGGACGGCGCACGATGCGCGAATTCCATCGCATGCTCGAAACCGGTTCGGTGCATACCATTTACCAGCCGGTGATGCCATTTTCCGGATCTCAACCGGTCGGCTTCGAAGCGCTTAGTCGTGGCCCCATTCCCTATCTTGCGAGCCCGGTCACACTGTTTGAAATCGCCGAAAGGGAATTTCTGGGGCCGCGATTGGATGCGTTGTGCTGTCAGAGAGCCATCGAAAATTTTCCCATGAAGGACGTCCAGGATGCCCTCCTATTCATTAACCTGTTGCCGGAGACTTTGGAAATGGGTGGGGTGACGGCTGAAAGATTGTCCCAGTGGACAGAGTCCAGCGGCATCATTTCTGGCCGCGTGGTCCTCGAGGTGACGGAAAAGCAAATTGCCGATCCGGCTCGGTTCTACACGGCTGTGGCGGAGCTTCGGCAACGGGGATTTCGCTTCGCTGTTGATGATGTGGGCACCGGATACAGCAACCTTGCGTTGTTGGCTGATTTGGTGCCCGAGTTTTTCAAACTAGACTTGGAATTTGTCCAGCTCACCCGGGCCCGTCCAGTGCGGCAATTATTGGTCGAAACGTTGGTTCGCTTTGCCGGGCAAATTGGAGCCATGGTTGTGGCCGAAGGAATCGAAACCAATGAAGATGCTGAGGTTTTTCGACTCTTAGGCGTACCGTTGGGACAAGGATTCTTGTACCGGCCTGCGTAGCTATACAGGATGGATCGAGTCTTTTCACTCACTGTTCGGTGTTCGGGCGCCAACTGGGCCACGATATCTGCGACAATCGCTAGAGGGGGTGGCAGGCCCCTCTAGATCATAGTCGTCAAAGAATAAAACCTGCAACGCCGCTAGGCGCTCGGCTAAGCGCTGGGAGGTTGGGGGGCCTTTCCGCCGCCCGATACAGCGCCTACTGCGATCATCCACGGTGTCCGGCGAGTATCGCCTGGCGTCATTGACGCGGTCTCTCCCCGTTTTCGCCCTTGACGCGTGGCCCGTACCGTTTGGCCCCCTGGACCCGTATTCTCAGGAGTACCTAGCACACTATCTGCGCGAGATGGCGGACTCAGGCCTTACGATAATGGCCAGCACGCATGTCCTTCCCGACTCGGGTGTGCCCCACCGCGTGATTTTGCTTGATCAAGGAGAGGTCATCGAAGATTTGCCGTGGAATGAGGTGCGCGACCGGTATTCTGGGGTGCCCCAAAGCATGGTTGCCGTTCGGTTGCTCCGAGATGCTTTGGCAGCGCGGCGTCGGTCGTCGTGATGCATGACCTCAAGCTGGTTGCGAGAGTCCGCTTCCGGCAATGGAATGCCCGGGTCCTATATTGGCTGGAAGTTTTGGGAGTGGACACCAAGACTATTACGACAATGACGCGCATTTACGCGTTTTACCTGTTTGTCATGGGGATCGGGTGGGCCATGGTCAGCTGGTCGGGACTCATTCACGTGGCCCACGAGGCCGGATCTAGACTACCCGGGGGCCTCCCGGTGCTAGTTCCCACCCTAGTTTACATGACGGCGATGATTTGGTGGTCAGTGTCCCTGGCTCGGCTCCCTATTTTAATGCCTCACAGAGATTTGGAGTGGATGGCGGTGTCTCCGCTGTCCCGTCGGGCTATCCTATTTGCCGGCTTCGTGCCGAAGCAGCTTAGAGTGCTGATCTTGGCCCTCATATTGGCGACGGTGGTTTTCAGTTTGCTGGGAGGCCGCCACCTCTATGGCGCGAGTCTCTTGACAGCGGCGGCCGTCGCCGTCATCCAGACGGCTGGATGGATTCTGTCCAGTGCTCGTGCCGCTCGTCCTGGCCCTCCCCTGAAGTGGTTGTGGCTCTTGCCGGGCCTAATGCTCCCTATGCGACTTCTGACAGCGACGGTCGTGGCGCCGTTTGCCTCGCTGCTTGCGACCTTGGGAACCGGGTCAATGATCCGCGCGATGGTCGAGGAACTGGTTGCCTGGGCTCTACTCTGGGGACTCGCACTTTGGGTGTCTGGACGGGTGAACATGATGACGATTACCTCAGAAAGTTCGCTGTATGCCGATATTCGCGCATCGATGCCCGTGTTTGGAATGGGTGGGGCTCAAGGGGTGCGCCGGGACCTGCTGGTACGGCACAAGTTGCACAAAAAGAAAGCCCTCGGCCGACTCCGCTCCTGGCCAATGCCCTGGTGGGAGGCTTCGCGCTTTGCCGTCAGCGCCCTGCGGTTGCCACGGCAGGCGTTGTACTTATTGGAAACGGCCGCCTTGTTCCGTAGTGCACTATTAGCGGTGTTTTTGACACACGCGTGGACCGCCTGGATGTTTTGGATTGTTGTAGCCTATCGGTTTCGCTTGGGTGGCATGCAGCTTTGGTACCGAAATGACATCGGACCCCCCTTCGCTCGTCAGTTTTGGCCCGAAAGTGACGTCCAGCGCTACCTCCGGGCGACCACGATACCGTTGATCGTCGTCGCTACGGTGAGCTTTGCCCTCTGGATAGCCCTCCCATTGTCCATTCCCGTCACGTGGGTTCACGGGCTCTTTTGGCTTGGACTCATTGTGGCTTGGTGGGTGGCCGAAGGCCCTTTGTTAACGCGGGGGTCGAGCGAGCAACGCATTGGGGAACATGACGCCGCCGTCTTGGCATGTGGTGTGATGCTATTCATCGGATCCGCGCTGGCTCATCCGAGCCTCGCTTTGCTGGTGCCGCTGATCCTTTTAGGAGTCGCGGCAATTCGAAACGGGCAAGCCATACGAGTTCCCGAACTTTTGCGGAGCTAGTCGCCGCGTGGCTCTTTGCTTGGACGCGATTGCATCAAATCCTTACTCCGGGGCTCACAATCTGGGAGGGGGCCGTTTCGGCTCCCTCGCAGGCTTGGGGATTCCCCCCCAATTTAAGGGTCATCCCGTGAGTGGTCGATGCTTCCTGGTTGCCGTGCCAGAGGATGGTGGACCGGGTATTCCTGTCGCCTTACGACTTAGTCCGTCTTATTGATGGATGTCCAGTTTGTCCAGTACGAACGCATATTCCTCGGAAAGCTCTTCGAGGTGGGCAAAACGTCCCGACGCACCGCCATGCCCTGCCCCCATATGAATTTTTAGAATTAGAGTGTTGGCGTCCGTCTTTCGTTCGCGAAGCCGAGCAACCCATTTGGCCGGTTCGAAATACCCCACCCGTGGATCGTTAAGCCCAGTGTACACCATGATATGGGGATAGGGTTGGGCGGTCACGTTGTCGTAGGGACTGTAGGATTTCATGTACTCGTAATAGATAGGATCGCTTGGATTGCCCCATTCGTCCCATTCTAATGAGGTGAGCGGGAGGCTCGCGTCGAGCATGGTGGTTACGACGTCGACAAAGGGCACCCCTGGGACGACTACGCGAAACAGATCAGGCCGCATGTTGAGGATGGCCCCCATTAAAAGCCCGCCAGCACTACGCCCCCGTGCCGCTAGCCGATCAGGGGCGGTGTAGCCCTCGGCGATAAGATGTTGGGCTACGGCGATGAAGTCGGTGAAGGTGTGGCGTTTCTTCAAAAATTTCCCGTCAAGATACCAACCATAGCCCATTTCGGACCCACCGCGCACGTGGGCGATGGCGTAGATTACGCCGCGATCCAAGAGCGGAAGCCGGGTGGCGTCAAAGGTAGGGTTGGAATTGGCCCCATAGGATCCGTAGCCATACAACACCAATGGCGCCGGCAATCCCGTATTCAAGGTTTCCTTCTTGGCCACCAGCGATATGGGAATCCGTGTGCCGTCGTCAGCCGTGGCCCAGAGTTGCTGTTCCTCGTACAGGTCGGGCTGGTAGTGCTGAACCGCTTCTTTAAGAATCAGGGTTTTTTCTCCATTGCTAAGCTTTACGGCGTAGTCCTGCTTGGGCTGAACGAGCGACTGGAAGCGCACTAAAACCTCCGGCACGTCATAGCTCATATTTGGCCCCAGCGAGACGGTGTATAGTGGGGCATCCCAGGTCAGTTGTCTTAACGATCCGCCGTCATAAATCCAGACCTGAGTAAGCCCCCCTTGGCGGCCATAGAGGACCAATTGCTCTTGGAAGGGCAACATCCCCTGGAGATAGCGAGAGGCGTCATAGGGGATGAGATCGTGGGCCTCCGCGGAATGAGGACTTACTTCGGCCACGGCGCGGAGGGTAAAGTTTTCCGCACCCTCGTTGGTCAAGATAAGGAGCCTTTCACGCCAGTGTTCCAGTTCGTAAAGCACGTTCGCCTTGCGGGGTTGAAAGAGGTGCCAGTCACCGGTGGGCTCGTCAGATCGGAGAAAGCGAACCTCGCTTTGGGTGTTGCTCGTGGATGTCAAAAACAGGTACCGACCACTCTGCGATCGGGAAAGGCTTAGGCTTAACGCAATATCGGCTTCTTCATAGAGCCGCACATCCTCATGAATTGGGGTGCCCATCTGATGGCGATATAAAAAGGCGGGGCGTTGGCTTTCGTCGACGGTGACATAAAAGATATGGCGGCTGGCAGAGTCCCAAGCCAGGCTGTCTCCGATGAACACATTTAGAATGGGAGCATCGACTGGCTTACCCGACGACAGATCGCGAACGTGCAGGGTGTATCGATCGGTGCCATCATGGTTCTCCAAATAGGCGAGAAAACGGTGGTCGGGACTCACGGTCACTTCGGCAACACTCGTAAATCCTTGGGATTTGGAAAGCTCATTCACATCAAGCAAAAGCTCTTCGGCCGCTTCGGGGAGATCGTCGCGCGTCCTTGCCCGGCGCCGGAAATAGCGTGGATATTCGAGGCCAGGATCGATGCGGTGATAATAAAAATACGGGCCCCATTTTGCGGCTGGAGACTCTTCTTGGGCGGCGACACGGCCACGCATCTCATCAAAGAGGGTCTTTTGCAAAGGGCGCAATGGGGTCATCTGACCATCAAAATAGGCATTCTCGGCTTCGAGGTGCGCGATTACCTCAGGATTGGTCTTCTCTCGAAGCCAGTAATAGTCGTCCGGCCGGACGACTCCGTGGTTTTCGTGGGGGTGAGGGTATTTTGGAGCTATGGGTGGCTTCATCGTGGTCTCCCTTTCTGGCTATGGACATATTATCCCAGAACCCGATGTCCGGGTCATTACACGGGGATTGTAGGCTCTTAATCCGGTCATTCCGCCTCAATAATGCGCTGCCATTCGATGAGAACGTAGCGCCGTTCGCGGATCAGATATGCTTGGATCCAGCGCGGCTCAATCGAGACGGGAATGACGGGTTCGGTTCGGGCGGTGGAATCTCCAGCCGCGAGAAATGTCAGCGTCAATGTGGAACCCGATCGAAGAGCCTGGTGTATCCGTGCCTTCAGAGTCGTTTCATTGGCGTCTTGACGGGGACTGTCATCGGGCAAATGTAATTCGTAGAGCGATCGGGCATCCACGCCCCGTTCCACCCACGCGTCCTCCTCCGGCTCGCTGGGGGTCAGTACATCGGGCAGGATCGGGACGCCTCCTTTCTCAAGCCGTTTTCGTACCTCTTTGACCCGGTCGTGGCCAATGATAATGTCGGTAGGAGAGAGACGTCCGAGGAATTCCGGGCCCAAAATGCTTTCTAGCTCATGCGAGTCAGACGTCGAACCGCTATGGATCAACGTGACTTCTAAGATGCGGTGACGACCGATGGCCCGATACCAGTCCTCCAAATTGACACGCACATTGTCAGGGATCGGTGTCCGGGTCACAGCACTTAGTTGTCGCTGGTGCAATGTGGCGTCGAGTCCCCGGAGTACGCCGCGTTTCACTGCCTCTTGGTCAAGACGGTAGGTGGATACCCGGTCGGAACGAACCCGAGTGGCCAATCCGTCAATGGCCCACCGTTCGGACAATGGAACGGTGGGAGGCACCAAAATTTCACCTGTCGGTTGGACCAAGCTTTCACCTGGTTCAGGCTCTTCGAAGCGTCCCTCAAGGGACGCACGCATGGTGGGTGAAAGCCGATCACCTGAACGCTCCCAAAAGCCGGTCAGGATCAGGTGTCTTAATCCTTCGGTCATAAGATAGGGGGTTGTTGCACCATCCACGCCTAGACTTTGGAGCCAGCGAGCAGCCTCCCCTCGATTGAGCGCCCGCTCATCGGGGGCGATGCTTGATAAAGAGACCCATAGCAGTACCGGCCAATACTGACGACCGGGATCGAAGACGTATTCGGCCAGCCAAGCGAAGCGTGAGCGGGCATTCTTAGCAAACAGGGATTCAACCGACGGCTCGTGAACAATGTAGCGAAAGGGATGATCGGCCGACGCGAGAAGCCCTTGTCGGGCTAAAATCTCCAATAGGTAGTCAACCATGGCACCTTCCGCCGATTGGGGCCCGCGGTCCCAGAGAAGCTTCTCCATCTTGACCTTCTGGCGGCGATATACGTCGCCTTGGGTTGTCAGGAGAAGGGGTTCAACGCGGGCGAAGGATAAAATTTGGAAGAGATCATGCCAGAAGGGATCCCAGAGGGCCGCCGGAATGTGGGGTTCTGGCTCGGCGGGTAGGGTAATGGCGTCCCACGGAATATCCCACAACAGCGGTAGGACCCGCGGCATGAGTTCCCAAGGCATGATGAGATGACGCTGGTACGGTCCGTACGAGGTCTCAAATACCCAGCCGGCTTTGATTAGCTCCTGAACGCCCGTGTCGAGACGGCTCCTATGGGGGATGCTTCGCCAAAATCCCCGCTCGATGACCCAACTCTTCAGCGCGTGAATACCGTCTTGGGATAGGCTTCGCACCACCTGGGCGACCCGTTCAGGGTCTAAGAGCGTATCCTCAATGGGCTTTTGAGGGGTGCCAAGCCGATGCTTCAGTTCTTGTTGCTCCGGCTCACTCAGCTGTTCTAGGATGCTGGTCAAGGAACGAATCCACGGGCTACTCATGAATGACCCCCATCGGGAATGGTATGACGGGGGCGAGGCTTTCTCGCGGCGAGCCGTCGGGGGCGGCGTGGGCAATCTCGTAGCGATAACCCTGCTCGCATAAAAACAGCTGTCGCTTTTGCGCGAAATCCTGCTCCTTGGAATCTTCCGAAACAATGCTGTAAAAGGTGGCCATCACGCCCTCGCCCTTAGGACGGAGAATTCTCCCCAACCGCTGAGCTTCCTCTTGACGGCTACCAAAGGTGCCGCTGATTTGAATGGCGACATTGGCATCCGGCAAATCGATAGCAAAGTTACCTACCTTGGATACAAATAGACGGGGAATCTCGCCACTCCGAAATGACTCGTAGAGGCGTTCGCGCTCTTTGTTAGGGGTCTTCCCGGTGATGAGTGGTGCATGGAAATGCTGGGCCATCCGTTCTAGTTGGCCCAAATATTGCCCAATCACTAGCACGTGATCGTCGGCATGATTCTCCAAGAGGGACTCGACCACTTGGATTTTGGCCGGGTTTTCGGCAGCAATTCGGACTCGTTCGGTATCTTCGGCGACCGCATAAGCTTCCCGAACAGCTTGGGGTAATTGCACGCGAATTTCGCGGCACCGCGCCACGGCAATCCATCCCTGCTCCTCCAGCACCTTCCAGGGCATGTCGAAACGTTTCGGACCAATGAGGGCGAAGACATCCTCGGCACGGCCGTCCTCGCGAATCAAGGTGGCAGTGAGGCCCAAACGACGCCGCGCTTGAAGACTTGCCGTCAAGCGAAACATCGGGGCCGGCAACAGGTGAACTTCATCGTAGATGATGAGTCCCCAAGGATGCTTGTCCAATGCCTCAAAATGCGGGAAACTACCATTTTTCCGGTGCGTCAACATCTGATATGTTGTGACGGTAACTGGGCGAATATCTTTGACCGTCGCACTGTATTCCCCCACTTGGTCTCGGGTTAACGTCGATTTTTCCAGGAGTTCCCGCTGCCACTGGTGAAGCGCCGCTGTGGAGGTGGTGAGGATGAGGGTGTGGGTCTTGGCCATCCACATGGCTCCCAGTCCCACCACGGTCTTTCCTGCGCCACAGGGCAACACCACGACCCCGTTTCCCCGGTCAATCCGCCCCTCGCCCCAGAAACTTCTCACCGCATCTTCTTGATAGGGGCGGAGCACAAACGGACTCCCGTCCGGGAGCGACTCGGCCAAATCAAAGACTAACGGGGCTCCCGGCTCGTAGCCGGCAACATCGTCTACAGGCCATCCCGCCTTGGCCAAGGCCTGCTTCAAAAGGCCTCGGTATTCGGGGCGAATTCGGTAACCCGGGTGAAGCGGCCCGTAAAGATAGGGAAGGACCGGTTTGGTTCGGCCTACCTCGCTAAGCGCCATGGGATCGTCGGAGGTCAGCCAAAGCCCATCGCCATCCGGGGCCGCCAAGAGCTTCAGTCGGCCGAAGCGGACTTCCTGATCGCGGATAAATTGAGCGACCGGTTCCGGGACGGGGTATTGCGAAAATCGGCCGAGAGCCTCCGTGATGGCCTCGGCTCGGATTCCAGAGGCCATGGCATTCCAGAGCGATAGGGCGCTCAACTGATAGGTGTGCATGTGTTCGGGACTCTTTAGAAGTTCGGAAAACCCGGAAAGCGCATCGCGCGCTTCCTCATAGAGGGGGTTGTCCACTTCCAGCAAAATGGTGCGGTCGCTTTGCACGATGACGGGCAAACGGGCCATCCGGGAACCTCCTTTATTCTATGGACTATGGTATCAAGCTTCTCGGGGCACGCCAAATCGCATGTGAGGAAAGATTCCCTTGATTTTCTCAAGCGTCTCCCGGTTTTGGGACTGCAATCGGTGATGGTCGCGGATGGGCGGGAATTCTTTAGGATTATCCCAGAGCGTTCGTGGAAGGCGCACGGGGGACTGAGGCTCCCATGCGTTTAGCCATGATTCCGGGATGTTACGGTCCTCGGTTCCATAACCCTTCACTTGAGCCCAGAGCAATGTCCAGACGCGCGGGACAACGGTAAGGGCCTGGTAACCTCCCCCACCAACGGCAATCCAACGACCGGTGCTATAGGCTTTCACCCACTCACTTAACCGTTCCGGCACGGTGCGATAGAAGGTGGTGGTTGCACACATGTCGGCGAGTGGGTCCCAATAATGACCGTCGCATCCGTGTTGCGAGATAACGATATCGGGGTGGAACACCTCCATCACACGGGGGACAACCAGTTGGAACGCCTCAAGCCATGAATCATCGTCTGTGGCCGGCGCTAGAGGGACATTCAATGTCGTTCCGATCCCGGCGCCAGCGCCAATCTCCCCAAAGTCGCCGGAGCCAGGAAAAAGGAAGGCACCGGACTCGTGAAGCGATAAGAAGAAGACATCAGGGTCTCCATAGAAGGCGTCTTGCACCCCGTCGCCATGGTGGGCATCGGTTTCGACATAAAGGACCCGCCAGCCGGTTTCACGCCGTAGCCAGCGAATGGCTAGAACGACGTCGTTATAGATGCAAAATCCGCTGGCATGCCCGAAACCGGCATGGTGAAGGCCGCCAGCCAAATTGACAACTCGTTCGGCGTTGCCGCTAGCCACGAGTTCCGCCGCTCTGAGCGTTCCTCCGGCTGCTAATGAGGCGGCCTCGTGCATCCCTAAAAAGACAGGCGTGTCCTCTGTTCCTAGTCCCAACCGCTCGATGCCGTGGGTCTTCCGACCGGTGTCGCTTAACCGCCGCACCAAATCAATATAGTGAGGCGAGTGCGCCAACTGGAGCTCACTCTCAGTGGCGGGCCTTGGCTTTTGAAGAGCCGCTTGGGGCAGCATACCAAGACTTTCGGCAAGTTCTCGTGTGGCGCGAAGTCGCACGGGGTCGAAGGGGTGGTCGGAACTAAATCGATAGCGAAGGTAGGCCTCGTCGTAAATGAAGCACGCTTCTACGGTAAACACCCCCTCACGCCCAAGGATCGTTTGTATAATTGTATCACGGAGCTAGGGAGGGGATGCGATGCGGGTCATTTTGCGCGACGGTCGAGTCTCAGAAATGCGAGTTCCCGAGAGTAATGGCGACGATCGGGAGCGCCTCCGCGCCCTTTTTCGTCGGGCATCGCCCGATAGTCTCTATTTCCGGTTCTTTCACGTGGTGTCGGAGGTCAGTGATCAGGAATTGGACCGCATGATACGGGTGGTTCCGGGGGAGTCCTATGCCCTGGTAGCGGATGTCGGCGATGCGCTTTGGGCCATCGGCAACTATGCGGCCATCGATAAGGAAACGGCCGAAGTCGCGTTTTTCGTGGATGACCGGATTCAACGCCGGGGGGTCGGAACGCTGCTTCTTGAGCATCTCGCTGGGGCTGCTTGGCGGGAGGGGTTTCGCCAGTTCAAAGCCTACGTGCTGAACGACAATCATCGGATGTTGCGCGTGTTTCAGTCCAGTGGCTTTTCCGTGACTCAAGAGTGGAAGGATGGAGCTCTAGAGCTTACGTTGCCGCTTAACAAAACCGAACGGCAAAAAAGCATGGCAGAGCTACGAGAAAAATTGGCGTCGGCAGCCTCCTTGCAACCCTTCTTTCATCCCCGGACGGTGGCGGTGGTGGGGGCTTCGCGGGATGACGAGCGCCTCGGCCATCAATTGTTAAGACACCTCATTGACGGCGGGTTTCGGGGAACCGTGTATCCAGTCAACCGGGAGGCACCCTCGGTACTTTCCATCCATGCCTATCCCCGCATCGCTGATATTCCCGAACCCATTGACCTGGCTGTCTTAGTGGTGCCTGTCTCCGCCTTATTGCCGGTCATCAACGATGCGATACATTCGGGTGTTCGCAGTGTTCTCATCACCACGTCTGGTCTCGCTGACGCCGGGCCGGAGGGCCGAGAATTGGAGCAAATGATCGTGACCAAATTGCGGCAAGCCGGCATTCGCTTGATCGGGCCCAATTCTATGGGAATCGTGAATACGGAATCCCTCTATCAGATGAACGCAAGTTTTGCGGGGAGACTACCCACGGCGGGGCGATTGGCGGTAGCCAGCCACTCGGGGGCCTTGGGTGTGGCGATTATGAATTATGCTGACAGGTTAGGTCTCGGGATATCGAGCTTCGTGAGCCTCGGCAACAAGCCGGATGTTTCGGTCAACGACCTTTTGCAATACTGGGAGGACGATGCCGAAACCGATGCCATTATGCTCTACATGGAATCGTTCGGCAATCCACGGAAGTTCTCGCGCGTCACTCGCCGGCTTACGCGGTCGAAGCCGATTCTCGCTGTGAAAAGCATCCGCGATTCCCGCGCGGAAGCGCTCAACATGCGATTTCCGGACTCCGTGGATGGCCCGGTGGATGCACTGTTTCGGCAATCAGGGATTATTCGCGCGGATACTCTTGAGGAACTCTTTGATGTGGCCGTTGTCCTCACCTCACAGCCGCTGCCCAAAGGCCCCCGGATTGGGGTCGTGACCAATAGCGGTGCTGCAACTCATCTCGCCGAGGATGCCATCCATCGTCTAGGATTGAAACTCACGGTCGTGACCGATGTCGGTTTTTCGGATCTGGCACCCGCATATCGAGGGGCGCTCGAATCCATTCTCAGCCGCCCCAATGATGTGGATGGTCTGTTGCTGTTGTTTGTGCCCGTGAATTCGGCGGAGACTCGGGAAGTACAAACAGCGATTGAAGAGACTTTGGCCGCTTACTTCGAAAGCGCTGAACAGCCCCTTCCAGTCCTAGCCAACGTCATGTTGGCCGACCCTCTAGGTGATCGATTTCTCCGCACCGGGCCCCGGCGTGTGCCCGTGTTTCCCTTTCCCGAGACCGCCCTTCAGGCGTATCGGCGCGTGTGGGACTATAGTCGTTATGTGAGCCAGCCAGCGGGACGGTTGGTGGACTTTGAGGATGCCAACTATCCGCGCGCCCGCACACTGCTGCGCGAAGCCTTGGGCCCGCGTCAAGAAGTTTCCCTAGAACCTCCGCAATGGGAGGCCTTATTCCGCGCGGTGGGGGTTGATGTGGACTGCTACGGGGCCGAGGCGAAAGGCGTCCAGCTTTCCATTGTTCCGAATGATTTGTTCGGACCGATGATGATTCTTCAAGACGCGAACGGGACGGGTCGCATGCGGCTTTTACCGCTGACGGATCAAGACGCCGAGCGGCTGGTTCCTCCCACAGAAGTATCCGAAGATCGCGAGAAGTGGACGGCGTTGTTGTTGCGATTGTCTCGGATGGTCGAAGATTGCCCGGAAGTGGATCGCGTTTACTTTGACTCGTTGACGATGAAGGGGGGCCATTTCAGAGCCCAAGAGGTGACCGTGGTCCTCCATCGGGTGGGTGTCTAATTTTATCCTGAGTCACTCTTTTGTTTTCCTAGCCAGGATAGTAAAATGAGTTGAATTGGCCCCATGGGGGCGGACGACAAGGAGGAGACACATGGCTTTCATCATCACGGATCCTTGCATTGGTGTGAAAGACGCATCCTGCGTGGAGGTATGTCCGGTCGACTGCATTCACACGACCGACGAGGCCGACCAGTACTATATCGATCCCGAGGTTTGCATTGACTGCGGCGCGTGTCAGCCTGAGTGCCCGGTGAGCGCTATCTTCGAAGAGGACGAGGTGCCCGAGGAGTTCCAGACTTCGATTAAGCGCAACGCGGACTTTTTCAAGCAGTAGAATGGAGATCGAGTTAAAGGAAGCGGCCAGCCCCGAGGATGTATTGACTTTCACCGACGCCGTGTTAACAGGTGAGGCCAATCGGATTGCTAATTTGGCGAATATGGCGGCCCTCTTAAACCAATACTTGCCCCGCATTAACTGGGTGGGTTTTTATTTGGCGGAAGGGGCGTCCGGGGATTGGGTATTAGGCCCTTTCGCAGGCAAGCCTGCCTGCACCCGCATTGCCCGCGGTCGAGGCGTGGTTGGGACCGCTCTCGCTCAAGCTAAGACACTGGTGGTGGATAATGTCCTCGAGTTCCCAGACCATATTGCCTGTGACGGGGATTCCCGTTCGGAGCTCGTGATCCCGCTGGTTTCCGAGGGCCAGGTGGTGGGCTGTCTCGATGTGGATAGTCCTGAATATGGGCGATTTGGGCCCGAAGACATCCGGTTGCTGGAGATGGTGGCTCAGAAACTCGGTCAGCACTGGTCAAATTTTCGTTCTTATTAGCGCGCATCAAAGAAAAGAATCTCGTCCCGTCGGCCGGGTGAGATTCTTTTCGGGTCAAATGGCCCAACGACGAGAGACCCGTCCCCCTCAAGGTTGTACGATTGGATGGACGTACGGCCGCGGCGACTTTCAATCAAAGTTGGCCAGCAGTGTGTTCCAGGTAGCCTCATCCATCCGCCAGTCTTGTTCCACTAAGGGCGTCTCCTTGAACCCTGGGAGAAGCGCTTCGTAGGGCTCAGAATCTTCACGATAGATGAGGCCCGTAACCAGTTCGTCGGTCGCGTCAAGTTTTGCCAACGCGTCGGTCCGTCTGGAAGGGTTGTAATCGGAGTCGTTCTCCAGATTGCTCAAGGTCTTCTTGTACCAGTCGTAGGTATTGACTTTGTTGTAGGTCACACACGGAGAAATGACGTTAATAAGGGCGAAGCCGGGATGCTCGATGCCCATTTGAATCAGTTTGGCGAGTTGCGGTTGCCAACTAGAAAATCCTTGGGCGACAAATGTGGCCCCGGCAGACACAGCCAGCATTAGAGGATGCACAGGACGATCGATGCTGCCCTTGGGAGTGGTCTTGGTTTGGAAGCCACTTTCCGAGGTGGGGGATGTTTGCCCCTTGGTCAATCCATACACATGGTTATCCATCACAATATAGGTGACGTTGACGTTCCGCCGCAGTGCGTGCATAAAGTGGCCCATACCAATGGCATAGGCGTCGCCATCGCCACCGGCTGCCAGCACCAACAAGTCCCGGTTGGCGAGCTTCAATCCCAGTGCGGCGGGCAAGGTGCGCCCATGGGTAACGTGGATGTTGTAGGAGTTAATGTAGTTCCCGAGCTTTCCCGAGCAACCGATGCCCGCTACTATCGCGGTGGTGCTAGGTTCCGCGCCGACGGCCACCAACGCTTTTTGCATGGCCGCGAGTACTCCGAAGTCCCCACACCCCGGGCACCACCAGGACTTTTCCCTGGTCTTAAATTCTTGCAGGGTGGCCATTAGCCGTTCACCTCCACATAGGATTCCAACAGCGGTCGCGATGCCGATGCGATT
>DAHWKG010000100.1:0-99468 GCA_027343765.1 Sulfobacillus sp. | reverse complement strand
CATGCTCCCATCGACGTAACGTCGAGGGAGTCACGCCTAAAAATTCGGCTGCTTCACGAATGCCCACAAGTGTCCGGTTCATACCTAAATTATACAACCATGGATAACTATAGGTAAAGATTTATGAAACGGTTAAAACCCTCTTATTAGTGTACGACGCCCCCCGTTAGCAGGCCATTAACTGCCTGACGTTTCTAAGGCGTGCTTCTCTGCTAGTCGGTCGATACGGATAATCGCAAGGTTTAAGAGTAAGGCAAATGTGTAAGCGGAGGCTATAAACGATGACATTTGACGCCATGGCGACGGGGAAGCGGTTGCGAATTTTCGGGGAAGAAGTCAATGGGGGGACCAGTCGCCTTTTTCTGGGATCGTGGACGGCAACAAGTGTGCGACGTTCAACGGAATTGAGGGCGAAATGGGTTCTCGAACCAATAATGAGTCGCCCAACCCACGTCAGCACTCTGACAAATGATAACAGAAAGTTTGCTTGCTGGCTTTCCTGCCCGTGAGTGCATCCCCCAGGCTCTACTCGTCGAAAAGCTTCAGTCTCTGGCGCCGAGCCCGGAGATCAATCACCCTAACTGGAAGCCAATTGCCAAAAAGTCTAAGATGAGGGGGAAGATAAATTTTGGGAGGGATTGACGTGGCTATTCCCGGTGTCGTCAAAGACCCCAGTCAGGTTATGGCTGAGCCTATTCGCTATTCCGTAGATGGGGCCTCGATCGATGCTTATTTCGCGAGACCGAGGGACGTGGGACACTATCCTGGGGTTATAGTCATCCACGAAGCCTTCGGACCCGTGGACCACATTCATGATGTCGCCCGCCGCTTCGCTAACCGTGGATATCTGGCGCTGGCTCCGAACCTCTATTCCCGGGTGGGCACGCCTAACCCAAACGACACCCAAGAGGTGTTCCAAAAGATGTTTAACCTCCACGACGAACAAATTGTCAGAGATCTCGAGGGCGCAGCTACCTATCTTCGGGCTACCGGCCTCTCCAACGGCAAAATAGGAGTCATCGGGTTTTGCTCCGGTGGGCGGCAAACGCTGCTTATGGCCGCGTCCAGCCAAGCGGTCGATGCGGCGGTGGATTGTTGGGGTGGCTTCATCCGAACGGCGACACCGGATGAAAGGACAACTCCCGCACGCCCCGTTCCGGTGATTGATCTGGTGGACAGGGTTTCCTGTCCGCTCTTTGTTGTCATAGGCGAAGAGGACCAGAATCCATCCCCAAAGGACGGGGGGATACTTCGCGAGCGTTTGGAAAAGGCCCACAAGGACTTCCAGGTCAAAGTGTACCGCGATGCTGGCCACGCCTTCTTTGCCGACTATCGCCCCAATTATCGGGAAAAAGCGGCCTTTGAATTGTGGGACGATGTGAGTCGGTTTTTCGACCAACATTTGAAGCGATAAAAAAAGCCCCCGAGAGGGGGCTTTTTCAATGAAAGATGCGGTGTAAGTGTAAGACGTGCACGGCGTGGGAAAGGCCAGCGAGTCCCGGAATTCCGTGGACTGACGCGAGCACCCCAACACCGAGTACGGCCCATAAGCTTGATTGACGCATTGTCCATCACCCAGCCTTAATATGCACGATTTATCCCGGCTTATTCGTTAAAACGCCCACTACCCTGGCTAAAAGTTTGACGTACGGTGGGGACATCGCGCCTTCTTTTATTCGCCTGTGGGCATCGAGCGGGGCGAAATTCCGCAAACAATGTCGGCAAATAATTCGTCATTTCTTTCCATCTTGATGCAACATGGAAAGGGTAAGCGGCGTTTACAATGTAACAGGGTATGGGAAGAAGGCGAACTCTATGGCGGCTCACGCGGATACCAGGCATGCACACGATCGGCCCATCTTGTCTGGGTCAGGACGTACTAAGTGGTTTGTTTGGGCGGGAGTGGTGGTTATCGTCGGTGGGGCCTTTTGGTGGGCCTCGCCAGGCGTCAGGCTCCACAAAAGTACGACCGGTCTCGCTGCATATCACTTGACGGGATTAGGGGCGCGCGTGCAGTCAGCTGGCTTTGTGCATTCTTCGAGCGACGCTCCACTCATTCCGAAGGGTGGGGCATTGATGCCCACCCGTGACATTCGGCCGGGCGAGTCGGGCTATGTGGATCTGCGTATTGCCGGCCCCGCATATCTCCGGTGGTTGCCGTGGGAGCGTACCGAAGCTGTGACGGCAATCCAAGCGCCCAGTCTTCCGCGCGTTTCCCCGTCGACGATTAATCGGGGACTCGCAGACGGGTTGACGGTACCCTTTAACGAGAGGGTAAACTCGGTCCGTTACCGGCTGAGCGGGGGGCGGTGGCATACTCTCACCTTAAAGTCGGCCCGCTCGATAGTGCGGCTACCTTTGCCGAAACCCGCGCCAGGACAGATAGGTACGGTGGAAGTGTCAGCCCGAGCCCGAAGTTGGGAACGTTGGGCCCCTCACCAGACGGTCCAATGGAAGAGTACGCCTTATATTCATGCCACGAGCCCTCAGGCAGGGCAAGTGTCTCTCAGTGGGCGGTTGCTGGTCCGCTTTAGCCAACCCATCATTCATCCGCACCTGTCCTCATGGAAGGTCTTGCCCAACATGGCCGGTACGTGGACCCGAATAAACAGCCGGACGTTCGCGTTTCAGCCGAAAAGTTCTTTTGGCTACGGCCCAGGGGCTCTGGTCAGCGTTAAAATTCCGTCCGGCCGTCTAGGCCCGCAGTCGAAGTCCGGTTCGGTTCTTGCCAGCACCCCCAGATTACAGTGGACAACGGCCCCGGGCTCGGTGCTGAGGCTCCAGCAACTATTGGCCCAAGAGGGCTATTTGCCGGTGTCGTGGGCGCCCGATGTGCCGGGCGCAAGTCAGAGCCTGAGCACGCTACAGTCGACCATCTATAATCCGCCGAATGGGACGTTTCAGTGGAAATATAGCCATCTGCCGCATGCGCTCCAAGCTTTGTGGACGCCGGGTCACATGTCTTCGGTGACTCAAGGGGCGATTATGCAATTCGAGCGGGCCAATGGGCTTCCTGTCGATGGCATCGCAGGTCCCAAGGTCTGGAAGGCTCTCTTGCGCGACCGGTTGGCACACCGGGTGAGCCCCTGGCCCTACACTTACATCTCGGTGACCGAAAGTTATCCGGAGACGCTAGAACTTTGGGTTAACAATCAATTGGTTATGACTACCCTGGCCAATACCGGGATCCCAGCCACCCCTACGTATTTGGGTACGTTCCCGATTTACGAACGGCTGGCATTCCAAATTATGCGCGGCAAGAATCCCAATGGTACGCGCTATGCCGATCCGGTGTATTGGATAAATTACTTTAAGGGGGGGGACGCCGTTCATGGATTTGTCCGCGCATCGTACGGATTCCCGCAAAGTCTGGGGTGTGTAGAGGTACCTCCATCAAGGGCGCAGAAAATCTATCGCCAGGTGCATTATGGAACCTTGGTGACGGTTAATCCGGTGGGCGTGCCGCCTGCCCCGAAAACCTAGGGGTAGCCTCCGACGGTGGGATATGCTTTGATAAGACTATGCGAATCCCGACCATTACTTTACGAGGGCCACGCCTCACGCTTCGGCCCTTCCGTCTAGAGGACGCGTCCAAACTCTACGAAATCCAATGGGTTAACCGGGATGTCTTTGCCCCGGTCATGCCCAGCCGAAGTCCTGACTTCTTTACTGAAACCGCGCAGCTAAAGCAAATTCAGGCCGATCTCGATCGATGGCAGTCAGACGTTGGCTATGCTTTTGCCGTGGAGCACGAAGGGACGCTCGTCGGACGCGTGGCCCTCTCTAATGTCGTGCGAGGAGCGTGGCAGAGCGCGACCCTCGGCTATTGGATAGATTCTCGCTTGCAGTCACGCGGCTTGGCCACCGAGGCGGTCGCCGGGACCCTCAAGGGGGCCTTCGAGCGCGTGAAACTCCACCGCGTCCAAGCGGCCATCATGCCTAAAAACCTGCGCTCTTTACGGGTGGTGGAAAAGCTTCGGTTTTTTTATGAAGGTTTTGCGCCTCGGTATCTTCATATCGCCGGACAATGGGAAGACCACCAAATCTTTAGTCTAACCGTCGAGGTTTTTCAGGATCCGCCGGAGTGGACTTTGCTGGATCCGTGATTTAGACCCCGAGGGCGCGGGTCCGTAGAGCATCAATTTGCTCGCGAATGGCTGTCGCTGCGGTGGCAAAAGGCTGCCGCCGCGCCTCGGTTAATGCTTCGGGAGACAGATCCTTAATCCAAGCATAGGGAATATCGGGGGCCAAGTCTTTCCATCGCTCTTCAGGGACATCATCAAACCTATGATACCCGTCGTCGATGACGTCGTGCACTAATTGGCCGACGCGGTGATGTGCCTGGCGAAAGGGGATGCCCGACTGGGCCAAACGATCGGCTAAATCGGTTGCGTTGATAAAGGCGGCATCGGCTGCTTTTCGCGTGGCTCCAGGATGAACGGTGAGCGTTTTCAGCATCCCCGGCAATAAGTCAAAGATGGCCTCGACGGTGTCCACGGTATCGAAAACGGCTTCCTTGTCTTCTTGCATGTCCGAGTTGTACGCGAGCGGCAACCCCTTCATCACGGTCAAAAGAGCCGTCAAATGGCCAAAGATTCGGCCGCTCTTTCCCCGTAAGAGTTCGGCCACATCCGGGTTCTTCTTTTGCGGCATGATTGACGAGCCGGTGCTGTAGCCATCGCCCAAGCTCACATAGCCGAAGGCGGGATTAGACCATATCACCAATTCCTCGGCCAGGCGACTGAGGTGCATGACAAAGAGGCTAGCCCATGAAAGAAACTCCAAAAGATAGTCCCGGTCGGACACCGCATCGAGCGAGTTCTGATACAGCCCATCGAACCCGAGGAGGGCACGCGATAGCTCAGGATTGGTGGGATAGGGAGTACCGCTTAAGGCACCCGCCCCAAGAGGGGAAAGGCTGGTATGGGCGCGCAAATTTTGTAGGCGCTCAAGGTCGCGCTGCAACATCCAGCCATAGGCGAGCCAATGATGCGCCATTCGAATCGGTTGAGCGGGCTCGAGATGAGTCATTCCGGGCATGATCACGTCGATGGTCTCTTCGGCCAACGAAATAATGCTCGCCAAAACGACGCCGAGCTTACCCGCAAAGCGGTCTTGCACGCGAGTGAGGTAGAGGTGCATGTCGGTCGCTACCTGGTCGTTTCGGCTTCTGGCCATGTGAAGATATCCGGCATCGGGGCCAATCAGCTCGTGGAGCCTGCCTTCGATGTTCATGTGCACATCTTCCCATTCGGGGCGCGGCTTAAGAGCGCCCTCCTCCCACTCGCGGCGAATCTGGTGGAGCCCTCGGCGGATTTTCTCTGCCTTCTCGGAAGACAGGATCTGGGTGTCCTCCAACATGGCCAGGTGAGCCAAGGAGCCCTCCAAATCTTCTGGCACTAAACGCCAATCAAAGCCAATGGAGGCGCAAAAGGCGGCCGCCTCGGGTGCCAGCCCTACGGCCAAGCGACCGCTTCGTGCGATGTCTTTCATACGTGTAGGCCCTTTCGGTGCACTGACCCATACACCTGGCTAGGAAGCCCCCAGAGGCGAATGAAGCCATCGGCGTCTTTGTGGCTAAAGGAGCTAGCCTCAAATGTGGCCAAGTCGGGCGAGTACAGGGACTGGGGCACCTCGCAGGCGGATTCCGCGGTAGCCTTTCCCTTAAAGAGCTTCATCCGCACTTCGCCGGTGACCGGTTGATTGGCCGCCTTCACGGTCTCGAAAAGCAATTGGCGGAGCGGGGAGAACCAGAGGCCATCATAGGTCAGACGCGCCAGCTTTGTCGCCGCATCTTGAAGATATTGCGTAACCTCACGATCCCAGACGAGACTGGTGAGGGCACGATGGGCTGCATAGAGAATGGTCCCCGCCGGAGTTTCATAAACGCCGCGGGACTTCATCCCCACCAGACGATCCTCGACCATGGTGAGTCGTCCCACACCGTGTCGGCTTCCCAGAGCATTTAAGGCCTCGACCAGGGCTACGGCGGACATGGGGTTGCCGTTAATAGCCATGGGTACGCCGTGAACGAACCGAATATCAAGGAGTTCTGGGGCATCGGGGGCATCCTCGGGATGCACCGTCCAGGTATACACGTCTGGGGGAACGGGGCAAGCCGGATCCTCAATGACGCCACCTTCGTGGCTGACATGCCACAAGTTTTCGTCACGGGAATATGGTGAAGCCGGGGTGGAATCGACCGGAACCCCGTGAGCTTTGGCATAATCCATCTCGTCCTGACGGCCTTTCAAATCCCAAAGGCGCCAGGGAGCAATGATGGCGAGATCCGGGTTTAGAGCCCGAACGCCAACCTCGAAGCGCACTTGATCATTACCCTTCCCCGTGGCTCCATGGGCGACCGCGTCAGCGCCAAAGAGGGCCGCCGCTTCAACCAGTTTTTTGGCGATGAGCGGGCGAGCAATGGCCGTACCCAAAAGATATTGCCCTTCGTAGAGGGCCTCGGCCTGGACCATGGGGAAGGCATAGGATTCAAGAAACTCCTGGCGACTGTCGGGGATCCAGACGTTGTCTGCCCCCGAGGCAAGGGCCTTTTGCTCGATATAATGAAAGTCATCCTTTTGGCCCACGTTCACCACCACGGCAAACACTTGCGCGTTGAAGTGCTCTTTTAGCCAGGGGATGATTACTGAGGTGTCCAATCCGCCTGAATAGGCGAGAGCGATGCGCATGAGTTAACCTCCTAGGACTGCGGAACTATCAGCGAGTACGTGATATAAGACGCTCTTCTGGACCCAGAGACGATTTTCTGCCTCGTCGAATACCACCGACTGTGGCCCTTCCAGGACCTCCTCGGTGACCTCCTCGCCGCGATGCGCAGGGAGGCAGTGAAGAAACAGGGCTGAAGGTTTGGCGAGGTGCATCAGGTCGGCGTTCACCTGATAGGGGGCCATGCGCTCTTTTTTGAGGGCAGCTAGTTCGGGATCGTCGGACATCGAGAGAAAGACATCTGTGACCACCACATCGGCGCCCTCGGCCGCCTCCTTGGGGCTGTTTCCCACGTGAATGGTGGCCCCTGTTAATCCGGCCTCTTGGCGGGCCCATTGAACCACGTCGGGGGCTGGTTGAAATCCCTCGGGACTTGCGATCCACACATCCATGCCGAGTTTGGCGCCCAACACCAAGAACGAATTGGCCATGTTGTTGCCGTCGCCGAAATAGGCGAGTTTAATGCCGCGCATCGTGCCAAGCTTTTCCCAAATGGTCAAGACGTCAGCCAGCACCTGAAACGGATGCATGCGGTTGGTGAGGGCATTAAACACGGGGCGTCCGGCCCATTTGCGCCACTCTTGGAGAGTGTCGTGCTCACGGGCGCGAACCACCACGCCGGACACATAACGAGACATCACCCGGGCCGTGTCACGGATTGGCTCGCCTCGCCCCAATTGACTTTGAGCCCATTCAAAAACGACTGCTTTGGCCCCTAAACTCTCGATCGCGACCTGAAAGGAGACCCTGGTGCGGGTAGAGGGAAGCTCAAAAATGAGGGCCACGTGCTGACCTTCGAGAGCGTGACGAAACGCCGGGGAGTGCGGTTCCTGTTTCATCACCCGGGCGGTGTACAAAATACGCTGCAATTCCGCTGGAGACCACTCCATTAAAGATACCACCGAGCGGTTCTTAAGCGTTTCGTTAAGGGCAAGCGTTTGCACCATGAGGGGATCCTCCTTCGATTAGATATCGAAGAGTATACGCGCGAATGAATAAATATGCAATAGGCACATGGAAATAGATCGCCGCTGGTTTTCCACGGGGTTGGCGCTTGGAGGGCACTGGGCGGCCTGAGCGGATTGTCGACGCGACCTTTTCGGTGGGAATCCTTTTCTCTTTAGCGGTCTCGCCATATTCTCGCACTAAGGTTTCGCGAAGGGAAAATAGCGGCCGCAAGAACCGTTTCGGAATCTTGCGGCCAGAACACAGAAACGGAAGGCATTGGGCAGGTCTTGGTCACACTTTTAAGATGTTTTCTAAGGCTTCCGCCTGCGTTCGGTCTTGGACAATGAGCAAAATGGTGTCGTCGCCCGCGATGGTGCCAAGGAGGCCGGGGACAGGTACATTGTCAAGAAGCCAAGCAATGGACTGCCCGTGTCCCGGCAGAACCTTTAGCACCAGTAAATTTTCCGCTCGAGCGAGGGAGACCAACACCTCCCGAATCCGCCGATGGACGGTGTCCAGGTCATGGACCGGTGGAGTGCTAGACACGGCATATTTGTACCTCCCGTGCGAGCCCATAACCTTGGTGAGCTGAAGTTCCTTAATGTCGCGGGAGACGGTGGCTTGGGTGACGACGATGCCATCCTCCTCCAGATACTTCAATAATTCTTCCTGAGTCTCAATTTCATGGCGGCTCACTATCGTACGGATGTGAGCTAACCGTTCCTCCTTGGTCATGGCCCGCTCCTATCTTTCGTGTCCTATAACGCTTAGTATGCCAGATTTGCTAGGAGCCGGTAGATTCTTGTTCGGAAACGGCCTTCTGGTTTGGAAAATCCATCGGTTCCGCGCGTTTGGGCAAGAACCATTCGACCAAGAAGGTGCACCCGGCTACCACCAACACACCCAAAAACACTCGGTGGATCCCGGAATTGAGGGCTCGGTCGACAAATCCGAGAACCTCGCGCGGCATGTTAGGAATCGTACCGAGAGCTAGGCTTGCGGCATTAAGATTATGGGGCAGATGGGCGGCAATGGCCTTCGGGGGATGTTTAAAGCTTGTCGTCAAGGCCGCATTAACCAGCGAGCCATACACGGCCACACCGAGGGTGCTCCCCAACTGCCGCGTGAACATGTTGGCACCGGTCACCACCCCGCGCCGATTCCAGGGAACGATGGATTGAATCAACACCACCAGTGCCGTGGAGCCGAGTCCTAGCCCAACGCCGATGAGAAAGCTGAAGAACGCGGCCGTCCCGACCGAGGAATGAAGGCCTAACGTAGAGAACCCGACACCGGCCGCAATAGTGACAAAGGCTCCTAAAATGGCGGTGCTGCGAAAGCCAATTTTTAGATAGAGGCGGCCCGAAAACGCCGACGCTAGCGGCCAGCCGATGGACATGCAGGCCAACGCGAAGCCAGCCACCAAGGGGGTTTGATGCAGCACTCCCTGGAGATAGGTGGGGTAATAGGAACTCAGGCCAATCGTTAGCACCCCGATGCCGAGGCTTCCGAGGTTGGCGGCTAGGAGAACCCGACGGTTAAACACCCAAATGGGGAGAACGGGTTCCTTCGCCCGCTGTTCCACCAGGATAAAGAGAACCAGCAGCAGCACACCCCCACCGATTGCCAGGAAGGACCGAATGGATAGCCATCGCCAATCGACGCCGCCTTCCAATAAGCCGGTAATGATGAGGCCAATGCCAAACATTAAAAGGCCGGACCCCACAAAGTCGATTTTGTGCTTCTTGTGTTCCACTCGTTCATGGAGGAACATGCCCAGGGCAATTAATGCCGCCGCTCCGATGGGAATGTTGATGTAAAATACCCACCGCCACGATGCAAATTGAACAAAGAAACCGCCGATCGCCGGTCCAATGATGGCCGAGAGTCCCCAAACGCTGGCCAAATAGCCTTGCATTTTGGCCCGTTCCTCGATGCTAAAAAGGTCGCCTATCAAGGTGGTGACAATCGGTTGAATGGCGGCGGCCCCGACCCCTTGTAGCCCTCGGAAAATGATGAGCGTGACCATGCTCCACGACACGCCCGACAAGGCCGATCCCAAGAGAAAAATGATTGCCCCGACAACTAAGATGGGCTTTCGACCGTATAAGTCGGCCAGTTTTCCATAGATAGGCGTCATCGCTGCCTGGGTCAACAGGTAAATAGAGAATACCCACGGAAACAGCGCGAAGCCTCCCAAATCGCGCACAATAGTGGGTATGGCGGTGGCGACGATGGTGGAGTCCATCGCGGTGAGCGCCATCGTCAACATGAGCGCGATGAGGACCAGCATACGGGATTTTACGCGAACATTCTCATCCATTAAGCATACAAACCCTTCCACATATGAGTTCTAATTCTTAACCAAACAGTATACCGGAAGCCATGTTGAGAGAGCTACAAGGCCCATTCGTTATCGTACCCGATTGTCGCTAAGGGACATACAAAAATCGGGTAAGGCAACCGCATCAAACGCTCATGAGGATGCAAAGGGGACCGCCTTAACGAATTTCCTTTCGCTTGAGCGGCATTCCATAGATGGCAGGAATGGTAATCAACGTGAGCAGGGCTAATATCCCCACCGTGACTTGACTCGAAAAGTGGCCAGCGATGTAGGTCAACGGGATTACCATGATCGCCCCGAGGCCGTTGGCGAGGCCCAAGGCAACCCCAGAACCTAAGCCGGGATTCTCTGAAAAAATGTCTTGGCCGATAAGCATAGTGGTCGACGAGGAACCGAATAAGGCGATGCCCATAACGCCCAAAGATGGCCAAATCCAGAATCCCGACAGGGTGGCAAACCCTATTAAACTGACGATAGCCAAGATGCTGGTGCCCACTAATACCGTCCCTTTGCCGAATCGGTCATTGAGGGTGCCTCCGATGATGTTGCCCACGATTCCCACCCCGATTAAGACGGTAACGAGGGCCGAGCCCGTGACCAAACTCCCCCCATGCTGATGCCATAGGATGGGGGCCAATGTGGCCATTTCGTAGGTGGTGGCGGACCGGACCACCGCGTAGCATAGCAACGATAGTCCAGGTTTCAGGTGTCGATTGAAAGCGATGGCCGCATTCTGTCGAGGTTTTTTCTCCGCCGGGGGGATAACCTTAAGCACAAAGGGATAGGTCACTAAAAGCGGCATCGCCAGTAGCCACAACCAAGGCAAGCCCAGGCTATGAACAATGAGCCCGGCGGCCAGGGGACCAAGGCTCCGTCCAATTTCCCCGCCCACCAAGAATACCGACATCACGGCTCCCTGCCGCGCACCGACATTCCGGCGAGTAATCGACAGGGCCTGTGGGTGAAAGGCGGTATTTCCGATGCCGGTAAAAATTAAGAGCAGAATTAAAAGCCAAATGGGATGCGCCCACCCGACTAGCGCCGCGCTTATGGTACTAAGAGCCACGCCACCTAACACCATCACGCGCCCGCCCATCCGATCGGCAAGCCATCCGGACAGCGGCTGCAAGCCTTGTGCCAAAAGTAATGCGGTCATAAATCCACCGGCCAGTGTTTCGGGTACATGCCGTTCTGCCAGCATGAAGGGAAGAATGCCAGGAAGGTAATTGACAATACCGTCATTCAAAAAGTGCGTCCAAGAAAGCCAGCCGATAATTTGGCGCGGTCCATTCGTGGAGCGCGATGATAGTGTTTCGATAGCCAAACAGAAGCCCTCCGTTTCGTCGTAGAGCTTTAATGGTAGCATAAGCTGAGTGACCATTTGGTATGATTGGGCAAATGGACGGGGGGGTTGACTTTGAATCATCATACACTGGCAGTCATTCCAGGGGATGGCATCGGCTTGGAGGTTACGGCGGAGGCACTTCGCGTCTTAAATCGAGTCTCCGCAATTTCTGGGCGGTTTCGATTTGAATCCGAGACATTTGATTGGAGCTGCCAATACTATCTCGAGCACGGTCAAATGATGCCAGACGACGGGCTTCGCATCTTGTCAGGATTTGAGGCGATTTTTTTGGGGGCGGTAGGCTTTCCCTCGGTCCCCGACCACATATCGTTGTGGGGCCTATTAATTCCTATTCGCCGCGGATTCGACCAATACATTAATCTCCGCCCGGTCAAAATTCTCCAAGGCATTGAAAGTCCGCTCCGGAAATATCAGGCGGGTGACGTTGACTTTGTGGTCATCCGTGAAAACACCGAGGGGGAATACTCCAATGCGGGTGGGAGCCTTCGCACGGGGACCCCGGACGAGGTCGTCATCCAAAACAGTATCTTTACGCGAATGGGTACGGAACGAGTCATGCGCTATGCATTTGAATTGGCCCGTCGGTCCAAAAAGCGTCTGACAGCAGCCACGAAATCCAATGGCATCAATTATTCGATGCCCTTTTGGGACCGGGTTTTTCGCGAGGTTAGCCAAGATTTTCCCGACGTGGTGCCAACACTCACACATGTTGATGCGTTGGCTTCTTTTTTTGTGACCCGTCCCGAAACCTTTGACGTGGTCGTGGCCTCCAATTTGTTTGGGGACATCCTGACCGATTTGGGAGGCGCCATTCAAGGAGGCTTGGGGCTAGCGGCGGCCGCTAACATTAATCCTAATCGGACGATGCCCTCGATGTTTGAGCCGGTGCATGGTTCGGCCCCGGATATCGCCGGCCAGAACATCGCTAATCCGGTGGCCCAGATATGGACGGCAAAGCTCATGCTGGATCATCTAGGCTATCAAGAAGAGGGGCAGTGGATTATGGACGCGATTGAAAAGACCTTAACGGCGGGGATTAAAACGCCCGATCTGGGGGGGAGCGCCACCACCCGATCCGTGACGGATGCGGTGTTAGAGCGTTTGCCGAAAAGCTAATGCGACGGCCGCCGATGGGCCCCATGCGGCGCGTCCATACTGTCCAACAACCGCACAAAAGAACCGGACGGCTGACCACCTCGGGCGTATCATCGGGGGAAAGGAGATGGCGGCGTGAACTTCCTTTCCCGGATGACTGAGGCGATTGACTTTATGGAGGGTCATTTGACGGAGCCCATTAGCATGGAAGAGATTTCTCAGCGTGCGTATTGTTCGTCACACCACTTTCAGCGCATGTTTCACATGCTCACGGGGTACACGGTGGCGGAGTACGTAAGGCTCAGGAGACTCACGCTAGCGGCACAGGAATTGTCTTCGTCAACCGATGTCAAGGTCTTGGACGTGGCTATCAAATATGGTTACGAGTCGCCGGAGGCTTTTGCGAAAGCGTTTCGCAGGGACCATGGTTTGGCGCCATCCGACGCCCGGATCCGTGGAGTCGCGCTAAGGCGTTTCCCCGCCTCGCCTTTCATCTCTCCTTGAAGGGGGACCAGGCCATGGAATACCGTCTTGTTGAGGGATTTTCGGTGACCGGAAAGACGATGACGGTGTCGACGACAAATGGGGAGAATTTTCGTCGCATTCCCCAATTTTGGCGGACCAGTTATGCGGATGGTACGGTGGATTCTTTAAGGGCACTCAGGCCGGACGGGCTGCTCACGGGCATTTGTCTCGCGGACGCGCTGCCCGGGGAGCAGTTGACGTACGTCATTGGAGTGGAAGGCGCACATCATGGTCCGGCCGAGTGGACGACAATCGCGATCCCCGCGAGTACGTGGGCAATCTTTCCGTCGACAGGAGCCCTGCCCGATGCCATTCAACGGGTTTGGACGCGCATCTTTGAAGAGTGGTTTCCAGCGACGGGATATCAGCATGCGGGAGGACCTGAAGTCGAAGTCCTCCCGCCCAGGGATGATGTCCTGGCGACATATCAGTCCCAGGTCTGGGTACCCGTCGTGAGGCCATAGGGGTTGGTGCCAAGTCGGGACTTCCGCGACCAAAGTGGTATTGGCGTGGACTTTCAGGAACATGTTTGGTCCACGCCAATTGTGGGACTTCCCTGCGAGAGGGCATAATTTAGATGCCTTGGGGGACGGGGTAGACTGGGTGGGTCTCCTCAAACGATCGAATGACCGCGTCATGAAGCAACGTTTCGCCAATCGGGTCGAGTCCCTTCAAAAGCGATTCCTTTCGCCGTGCATTGATCTCAAACGCGACGGAGAAACGGCCGTCCGTTGACTCCACGGTCTGCGCCTCTAGGTTGACGGCGAGAGTAAGCTCCGATGTTTCTGCCGCCTCCAATAGCCAGTTCACGTGGTTTCGATCTAAGGTAATGGGCAAAAGACCGTTTTGAATGCAGTTGTTATAGAAAATGTCGGCAAACGACGGGGCAATGAGGACGGCAAAACCATAATCTTTCAGTGCCCAAGGTGCGTGTTCTCGGGATGAGCCGCAACCAAAGTTTTCTCCTGCGACCAGAATTGTGGCGTCACGATAGGCGTCACGATTGAGCACGAAGTCAGGCTTGGGGCGGCCCTCGCCGTCGAAGCGCCAGTCGAAAAATAGATATTGGCCAAAGCCGGTGCGCTCGATGCGCTTCAGGAATTGTTTGGGGATAATTTGATCGGTGTCCACATTGTTCCGCGGTAGCGGGGCCACAAGGCCTCTGTGTTGCCTAAAGGGTGTCATACCCGTGCCTCCTCAAAAATCTTTCGGACGTCCGTAAGATGGCCACGAATGGCGGCGGCGGCTGCCATTTCTGGGCTTACCAAGTGGGTTCGACTGCCGCGTCCTTGGCGACCTTCAAAGTTGCGGTTGGAGGTAGACGCGGAGCGCTCGCCGGGATCCATAATGTCGTCGTTCATGCCGAGGCAGAGACTGCAGCCGGGCTCCCGCCACTCGAAGCCCGCGTCCCGAAAGACGCGGTCAAGCCCTAATTTTTCGGCCTCGCGTTTGACTCGTCCGGATCCGGGAACGACCATCGCTCGGACCCCGTCGGCCACCTGCTGGCCTTTGACGACATCAGCCGCCCGCATCAAATCTTCCAAACGACCGTTGGTGCAAGAGCCAATAAAGACCCGCTGCACGGGGATACCCTCCAAGGATTGGCCGGGTTTTAAGTCCATATAGGCCAACGCCCGTTCCAAGGTGGCGCGTTTGGCGGGATTGGCCTCCAATGCGGGATCGGGCACCCGGCTGGTAATGGGAAGCGTCATTTCCGGGTTGGTACCCCAAGTCACCATAGGTCCCAAGTCGCCTAGCTCAATCTCCACCGTGCGGTCAAAACGGGCTCCGGGATCGGTGGCGAGTCGGAGCCACTCGTCGCGCGCACGGGAAAATTCCTCACCTTTGGGAGCCCAAGGCCGCTCGGCCAGATATTGGATCGTGGTTTCGTCGGGCGAAATCATACCGGCCCGCGCTCCAGCCTCAATGGACATGTTGCAGAGGGTCATCCGTTCTTCCATCGATAAGGCTTTCACAGCATCGCCGGTATATTCAATCACGTGCCCCGTGGCTCCTCCAATGCCAATGGTGCCGATTAACGCAAGGATCATGTCTTTGGCCGTGGTGCCGGAGGGGCGGGAGCCCCGAAACCGGACTTCCATAGTTCGGGGCCGATGCTGCCACAGTGTTTGGGTGGCCAATACATGCTCAACTTCACTGGTGCCGATTCCAAAAGCTAGCGCTCCCAGTGCACCATGGGTGGAGGTGTGGCTATCGCCGCACACGATGGTCATCCCGGGTAGGCTAAACCCCATATCTGGGCCGATGATGTGCACGATACCCTGCTCAGGATGATGCAAGTCCCAAAGGGGAATTCCGAATTCATGACAATTCTTGGCTAATTCTTCTATTTGCCGCCGGGCTATCGCATCCTGAATCGGCAAGTGGCGCTCGCTAGTGGGGACATTGTGGTCCATGACCGCGAGGGTGAGATCCGGGCGGCGAACGCGCCGGCCGGATTCCCTGAGGCCTTCAAAGGCCTGAGGGGATGTCACCTCGTGAATATAGTGGCGATCAATGTAGATAAGGCTCGGCTGGTCAGGGGGAGTCTCTTTCACCAGGTGTCGGGCCCAGATTTTTTCAAACAGGGTTTGGGGATTCAACGCACTCATCCTTTCTCGGCCCAATTTTTGGTCCCCATTGTATCTGTTCTCGTCGGATTCTGGCTAGACCCGATAAAAAATATTTTCAAACCACTCGTGCATTTCCGCGAACAGGGTATAATGGTCGGCAATATTTCGAAAGGGAGGCAACACCATGGATAACGGCCAAAATGACCCCCGGAGAAGCCGGAGTCGCGTCACGGTTGACGGGCCTGAACGAGCACCCCACCGGAGCATGTACCGGGCGATGGGGCTTACTGATGAGGATTTTCGCCAGCCATTTGTCGGGGTAGCTAATTTAGCCACCGAAGTGACCCCCTGCAATTTCCACCTAGACCTGGTGGCCCGGGAGGTTAAAAGCGGGGTGCGCGAGGCGGGAGGGACGCCCATTGAATTCCCCGCCATCACAGTTAGCGACGCCATCGCGATGGGGCATCAGGGCATGAAGGGGTCCCTCATCAGCCGCGAAATTATTGCCGATTCGATCGAGGTGGTGACCTTTTCCGAGGGGTTTGACGCTTTGGTGGCAATTGGCGGCTGTGACAAAAACCTTCCCGGTATTTTGATGGCTTCGGTGCGCTTAAACATTCCAACGGTGGTCTTGTATGGCGGCACCATGATGCCCGGCACATTCCGGGGACAGGCCGTGAGTGTCGAAGATGTCTTTGAGGCCGTAGGTGCCCATGCCGCAGGACGGATGAGCCTGGAAGACCTCGATGCCTTAGAGAGGGCCGCGTGCCCAGGACCCGGGACCTGCGGGGGGCTCTTTACGGCCAATACCATGGGAACGTTGGCCGAAGCGTTGGGAATGGCCCGGCTGGGCACCTCTGCGGTGCCGGCGGTTCATCCCAACCGGGCGTCTTTGGCGCGTGAAGTGGGCCGCCAAGTGATGGAGACATTGCGTCTTAATGTTCGGCCAAAGGACATACTCACCCTAAAGGCGATGGAAAACGCGGTGCGAGTAGCCGCCGCGTTGGGCGGGTCAACCAACTCGGTACTGCACCTGATGGCTCTGGCAGGTGAAGCGGGGATTCCGATGACTCTGGAGGATTTTGACCGGATATCCCGCGAAACCCCGCATATCGGTAATCTCAAACCTGGCGGCGAATATCTCATGGCGCACCTTCATGAGGCCGGTGGCGTCCCCTTAATTTTAAGGCGCCTGCTCGACGCGGGGTTGTTGCACGAGGATGTTATGACCGTGACCGGGCGGACGCTCGGGGACGAGGTGAGGACATTTCCTTTGCCGGAGTCTGAGGTGGCCGAGCGCATCGTGTTTCCGGTAGAGAAGCCTATTCACCCGGATGGGGCGTTGGCGATTTTGCGCGGCAATCTCGCGCCTGAGGGGGCCGTCTTAAAGATTACCGATCCCTCGGGTCGGGTGGAGTTCACGGGGACGGCGCGCGTCTTCGACGGGGAGGAGGCCGCCTTCCAAGAGATATCCGATGGACGCATCCAATCGGGAGACGTGGTGGTCATTCGCTACGAGGGCCCGAAGGGCGGCCCCGGCATGCGGGAGATGCTCTCGGTTACGGCGGCCATCATCGGGCAAGGACACGTGTCCGACGTCGCGATGGTGACGGACGGACGTTTTTCTGGGGCGACTCGGGGACCGATGGTTGGGCACGTTTGCCCGGAAGCATGGGTTGGCGGCCCCTTGGCTTTAATCCGTGATGGTGACCGCATCACCATTGACACGGCTGCCCGACAAATCACGGTGGATCTCACCGAGGACGAACTTCAGGTTCGTCGCGCATCCTGGGTGCGGCCGGAGCCGCGCTTTACCCACGGCGCATTCGCCAAGTATCAACGGTTGTTTTCCTCCGCGAGTCGTGGAGCTCGGACCACGTTGATGGAGGACTAGAAAAAATTTTTTCTAAGTGGGGAGGAATTTTCGATTGTTCCGCGAATAACTATCTCCCAATAGCAACCTCGAAGTGTACCTAGGGATCCGCTCCACTGGGAGCAGGACCGAGCGGTACAGACCCGAAAGGGTTACACCGTGGGGATAAAAGACCCGTGGCAAGTTCGTGAAATTTGAACTTGTTGCGGGCCTTTTGCTATAGAATTTTCGCGATGAAGGGGAGCGTCGACGAGTAGAGGGTGCACAAGCGACTTGGGGACGGTGAAAGCCCAAGACTCTCATCGAAGACACCTCGCCCCGGAGCACTCTTTCGAGAACGATCGTGAGGTCGTGGAGGGAGAGGCGGGTCATGCCGTTATCCATGTCGAGCCCCGTCTTCGACGGGGGAAGAAGGGTGGTACCACGTGAAAACGTCCCTTTCCGTTGTGGAAAGGGGTTTTTTATTACCTCAAGGGAGGGAAATCCATGGGATACCGCATCAGGATTCAGATGGCACTGGCAGATGGGGCCGAAGCACGGCTCTGGGCACTGGTCAGCCAACGACGCGCGGACGTATCGCGCGCATCCTTCGAAAAAAACCGGGAGGACCGACACATTTGGGCCACTTTGGAGGTGGAAACCGATCATGGGGGTGCTCAAAAGTTGATGCGGCAGCTCTCCCGGCACCAGGACATTCGCTCCATGACACTGGAGACCCCTGAGTCTTCTCTTGTGATTGGCCAGGGTCCCGTCGACCTCGGGAGTCGACGTATTCGCATTTCTCACATCAAGAAGGAGGCATCAGTATGAAGGCCAAGATATATTACGACCAGGACGCTGATTTAAGGCACATTCAAGCGCGGAAGGTGGCCATCATCGGTTACGGAAGTCAGGGCCACGCCCACGCCTTAAACCTTCGCGAAAGTGGCGTTTCGGTTGTCGTTGGCATCCGGCCCGGAGCTTCCCGCGAACGGGCTAAACGGGACGGCCTGACGGTTATGGACGTGAGCCAAGCCACTCAACACGCGGACGTCATTCAAATCTTGGCCCCCGATCACGTGCAACCGGATCTCTATCGCGATGAAATCCGTCCGTATCTTCGACCCGGCCAGGCTTTGGCCTTTGCTCACGGATTTGCCATCCATTTTGGGGAAATCGTGCCCCCGGACTTTGTCGACGTGTTCATGGTGGCCCCTAAAGCCCCGGGGCATTTGGTCCGCCGCTTGTATCGCGAGGGTCAGGGTACCCCCTGTCTAGTGGCCGTGCATCAAGACGCCAGCGGGGACGCCCGTGCGCTCGCCATGGCGTACGCCCGGGGTATTGGCGGGACTCGGGCGGGAGTGATTGAGACCACCTTTCGTGAGGAGACCGAAAGCGATTTATTCGGGGAGCAGACCGTGCTCTGCGGTGGAGTTAGCGCGCTCATTCAATCCGGCTTTGAAACGCTGGTGGAGGCGGGGTACCAGCCAGAGATCGCATATTTCGAGACCTTGCACGAGATGAAGTTGATTGTTGACCTCATGTACGAGGGCGGACTAGGCGCCATGTGGTATTCGGTGTCCGATACGGCCGAGTACGGAGGGTTGACGGTGGGCCCAAGCCTCGTTGACGACCAAGTGCGGGAGAAAATGCGGCAGGTGTTGCACCGTATTCAGCAGGGAACCTTTGCCCGCGCGTGGATGGCGGAGAACCGGGAAGGGCGCCCGGAGTTCAACGTTCTCCGAGAGCGCGCGCGTCAGCATCCGGTAGAAGCGGTAGGGCGCGACTTGCGACAGATGATGTCGTGGCTTAGGCCTTCAGTGGAAGCTGAGGCCGAAGAGGAGGTGCGGTAATTCATGGATAACGAGCGGGTATGGATTTTGGACACGACGCTCCGGGACGGAGAACAATCGCCGGGCGTTGCGCTCACGGTGCAGGAGAAGGTCAGTATTGCCCATCAGTTGCAAAAGCTTTCGGTAGACATCATTGAGGCGGGTTTTCCGATTTCCTCGAAAGGCGACTTTGATGCGGTCCACCAAATCGCGGCCGAGATTGAGTCCTGTAGCGTTGCGGCCCTGGCCCGTTGCGAGGAGCAGGACGTCGACGCGGCACTTAAGGCGTTGGAGCCGGCGCGCTCGGCCCGTGTTCACGTCTTCATCGCTACGTCTGCGGTGCACATGAAGGCCAAGCTGAATCTTACGCCCAATGAGGTTCTTAAGCGCGTAGAGGCGTCGGTCGAGAAGGCTCGTCGTCACTGCAACGATGTGGAGTTCTCCGCCGAGGATGCGACCCGCTCGGATCCTGAGTTTCTGGTCGACGTGGCCATGGCCGCCTATGAAGGCGGCGCTCGCACCTTGAATTTTCCCGACACTGTGGGCTACGCGATGAGCGATGAGTATGGTGCGCTCATTGGCTTTCTGCGCGAGGCGTTGCCTTCGGATGCGGTGATTTCCGTCCATTGCCACGATGACATGGGGCTCGCGGTGGCGAACAGCTTGGCAGGCGTCAAAGCCGGCGCTCGCCAGGTGGAGGTCGCCATTAACGGCATCGGTGAACGGGCGGGTAATGCCGCGCTGGAAGAGGTCGCCGTGGCTCTGTTCGCGCGCGCCGACCATTGGCGACTTTCGCATGGGTTGATGCTTTCTGAAATCTATCGCACCAGTCAATTGGTCAGTCAATGCACAGGGATGTTGGTGCAAGCCAACAAGGCTATCGTAGGGGACAACGCCTTTCGCCACGAATCCGGCATCCATCAAGACGGCATGTTGAAGGATCCCAAAACTTACGAGTTTCTGGACGCCGGTGCTCTCGGGCAGGGAAGCCGGTTAATCTTGGGCAAGCACTCCGGCCGCCATGCACTCCGGAATCGCTTGGAGCGCATGGGCATTTCCTATACGGCCGACGACATTCACATCATGCAGCGCCGCATTAAGACCCTGGCTGAGGAGAAACAGGCCATCAATGACGGGGAGCTCATGGCCTTGTGGCACGAAATGAAAGCCTCGGCAGGTGAGCCCCATGGCGCATAAAGTTGCCGTGTTGCCGGGAGATGGCATTGGGCCCGAAGTGACGGCCGCCGCCGAAGCCGTCCTCATGCGGACGGGGGAACTATTCGGGCTACCGATCGAAACTGAACGGGGGGTCATTGGCGGAGACGCCATCGAGGCGACTGGCCATCCTTTTCCGGCAGACACCGAGCGGTTGGTTCATGAGGTCGACGCCGTTCTTTTAGGCGCGGTGGGGGGACCCCGTTGGGTGGCAAGTCCGGTGACCCCTGAACAGGGGTTGCTCTTGATGCGAGAGTCATTGGGTCTTTTCGCGAACCTACGCCCCTTCGAGGTGCTGCCGGGTTTGGAGTCGGCATCGCCGCTTAAGCATCCTCCGACCCGCGGGATTATCGTCCGAGAACTTCTAGGCGGCCTGTATTACGGCACCCCTCGGGGAAGAAACCTACGGGCCGATCGGGTGCTGGAGGCGATGGACACGTCTCGGTACGCCGTGTTCGAAATCGAACGCCTTGCCCGGATTGGCTTTCAGTTGGCGGAGCGCGAAGGCGTGCCGTTGGTCTCCGTGGATAAAGCCAATGTGTTGGAAACATCCAAACTCTGGCGCGAGACGGTCAACCGTGTGCACGAACATTACCCCCGTGTGCCGCTATTGCACCGATATGTCGATGCCGCGGCGGCGGAGATGGTGACCGCACCCGATACGTATCGGGTGGTGATTGCGGAGAACTTATTTGGCGACATTCTAAGCGATCTGGCCGGCGGATTGGTGGGAAGCCTGGGGGTGATGGCATCGGCGACGGTGCGGCAGTTCGAACCCGGACCCGGTCTCTATGAGCCTATCCATGGCTCAGCGCCGGACATCGCCGGGCGAGGCATCAGCAACCCCCTGGGATCTATCGGCTCGGTGGCCATGATGATGGAATGGACGTTCGGGGAGCCCAAGGCGGCAGCGGCCATTCGTCGAGCGATTCGGCTTGCCCTGGGGGACGGTATCCGCACCCCCGACCTCGGCGGCACAGAAGGAACGCAGCAAGTCACGGAGGCAGTACTATCCCATCTGGAGAACATATAACGAGGAGGCCGATGCAATGACCGGTGCAGAGCGCGTGTGGCATACACTTCATAAATTAGGAAGCCGGGCAGTGTTCGGCGTTCCAGGAGGCGCGGTTCTCCCTTTGGTGGATGCGCTTTACGAGAGGTCCGACATGCCGTTTGTGGTGACGCGACATGAGTCGGCCGCCATTCATGCGGCGGACGGCTTTGCTCGGGCGAGCGGGCAACCGGGCGTGGCACTGGTTACCTCGGGCCCGGGGGGCACTAATGCCATGACTGGATTGATGACAGCCATGACGGATTCTACCCCCATTGTCGTGTTGGTGGGTCAGGTGGCCACGGGTCTCATTGGAACGGATGCTTTTCAGGAGGCCGATATCTTCACCATGGCACTCCCGGTGGTCAAGCATAGCTGGAAGATATCCCATGCCGATGAAGTCGAGTCGGTGATTCGGGCGGCATATCGACTCGCCACTAGTGGGCGGCCGGGTCCCGTCTTGGTCGAACTTCCGAAAGACGTACAAATGGGCGAGGAATCGGGAGCGGCCAGGACTTACGAAATGCCGGAGTCCCCCCCGTGGCGCATGTCGGCCCTCGATGCGGCTCGATTGACCGCCTATGCGCGCCGGGCTAAGCGTCCGGTGTTGTATGTGGGAGGCGGCGTGGTTCAAAGCAACACGGCTCCCTTGGTGAAGGAGTTGGCCGAGGCCTTACATGCGCCGGTGACAACTACCTTGATGGGCTTGGGGGCATTTCCGGCCGACCATCCCTTGTCTTTGGGCATGTTGGGCATGCACGGAACCTATGCAGCCAACCATGCCATCCAGGAGGCGGACTTGATTATCGCCCTTGGGGTCCGCTTCGACGATCGGGTGACAGGCCGCTTGGACCAATTTGCGCCCCGAGCACATATCGTTCATGTCGAAGTGGACCGCACTGAGCGTAACAAAATCGTGACCCCGGACCTCACTTTCGCGGGAGATTTGCGGGATGTGCTGCCAGCGCTCGTGCGGACCATTCCCCGAGGCCGCCGTGACGAATGGATGGAGACCATTCGTGCCTGGCAAGAAGAACACCCGCTGATCGTCCCGTCGGCGCCTGATGGGCATGTGTCTACCCCGGCCACGCTTCAGATCTTGGCTGGACGGCTGAGCGGCCACGATGTGGTGGTGACCGATGTGGGGCAACATCAGATGTGGGCGGCCCTCTTTGTGCCGCGTACAAAGCCTCGGACTTTCCTTACCTCGGGAGGAGCCGGCACAATGGGTTATGGGTTGCCGGCCGCCATTGGTGCGAGTCTCCATCGTGAGCGCGGCCGCGTGATCTTAGTGACGGGCGACGGCAGTTTTCAAATGAATCTCCAAGAACTGGCGACCGTGGCGCAATACCGTATCCCCGTGGCCATCGTGGTGATGAACAATCAAGGGCATGGCATGGTACGGCAATGGCAAGACCTGTTTCATGGCCAACGTCGGCACGGGGTGACGCTCTCCAACCCCGATTTCGTGGATTTGGCTCGCGTCTATGGAATTCCCGGCATGACAGTCGCTTCCTTGGAGGCCTTCGCTCAGGCGCTAGAGACATGGGATGTTACCAGTGGCCCCATGTTGGTAGAAGTGGCGGTCGATCCCAACGAAATGGTCTTTCCTATGGTGCCGAGCGGGAAGAGTTTGTCGGAGGTTATCGAGGGTTGATATCCCGATGCCCCCTATTACACTACTAGAGGATGTGCATGAGATGGGACGCATGTTGTACTACAACGGAGCGATCATGCCGGAGGAGGAGGTTCGGATTTCTCCTTTGGATCACGGGTTCCTCTATGGCGACGGAATCTTTGAAGGAATTCGCGCCTATGCTGGCCGGATCTTCCGGCTAGAGGACCACTTGGATCGTCTGTACCAGTCGGCCAAGAGTTTGCTACTCACGATTCGGGAAACCCAGAGTGAGATGACGGAGGCCCTGAAAGCCACGGTGGCTGCCAACCAGCTCCAAGATGCCTACATTCGCTTGGTGGTGTCTCGCGGGCCGGGCGATCTGGGGCTAGACCCTCGCCAATGCCCAGAACCCACCGTGATCATTATCGCCGACCGTATCCAACTATTTCCGGAGGCCTTCTATGAGTCCGGCTTAGCTCTGGCTACGGCAGCCAGTCGTCGCCCGTCTGGCGATGTTCTCAATCCGCAAATTAAGTCACTCAACTATCTCAACAGCGTGTTGGCAAAGATTGAGGCGGCTCAGCGTGGGGTTCCGGAGATGGTGCTCCTGAACCAACTCGGTCACGTGGTGGAAGGTACGGGCGACAACGTGTTCATTGTCCGACGTGGGACGATTGTCACGCCTCCCCGTTCTGCGGGTATTTTGCCAGGAATTACCCGCGCTGTTGTGATGGAGCTGGCAGAGGGTCTGGGGATTCGGGTATCGGAGGAAAATTTCACCGTCCACGAGCTTTATAATGCGGAGGAGTGTTTCCTCACGGGGACGGCTGCGGAGATTATTGCGGCGGTCAGTTGCGATGGGCGGATGATTGGTGACGGAACCCCAGGTCCCATCACCCGAGCACTTCGGACGCATTTTATGGAGTATGCGGCGACCCACGGAACGGCCGTATACCCGGGCGTCTCCGTCATTTAAAGGAACGAGGACCCCCTGAGTAGGTACGCACGCGTGGCAACAGAGCTCGGGATCCGCCCAACGTCCGGGTAACCAAAGGCCAGCGGTCGGGTACTGGGCCCCGATGGGTGGGAACAATGACGGTAATGGCAGCTGGCAGCACCCGACAGGTCAAAGGTGGGGTGTGCCAGATCTCGCCGTCAATATTAACCGGCAAGGAAGGGGTCGTCTCCACGGCAACCTCGGTAAGGGCCATGTAATGGGCTTCCCGGTCGGTCAGCAAGCGGCCTGCCAACAATTTGGTGCCGAGTCGGGCAATGGAAAAGAGTGAGGGCCCGCCTAAACGAAAGACCTCCAACAGGCCGTCCTGGCCTGAAGAAACGGGCGTGGCGCTAATGCCAGCAGCAATCGTGCGTCCGTTCACAACCACCAGTTGGCGCGTCAAGAAGCTATCCTGACCTTCGGGCCAGGAGAGTGTGACCTGGAGCGTGGGAGTCCGCGACAAGGCACGGCGAAACTCGACGATCCAAGCGAAATAGCCGAAGCGGTCTTTAGATTCACGCGTTAATAGTTCTACGAGTTGCTCGCTGAAGCCCATGGTCAGGCTATTGAGAAATACACGCCGGATCCCATCTTTATCGGCTATCCCCACGTCGTAACGGGCGACATTTCCTTCGGCCAATAGGTAGCACAGAGCCTGCCATCCCGATGGCAGACCCAATCCGTGAGAAAAGGTGTTTCCCGTGCCCAGAGGCAGCACCCCTAAGATCCCATCGCTACCCACCAATGCATCGGCTGCGGCGGACAGGGTTCCGTCGCCGCCCCCAATAATAAAGCGACGAATGCCTTGATCCAGCCCGCGTCGTATTCGGTTGGCTTGGTCCTCGGCTGAGTCGGTAAGCGCCTGGTCGACCAAATTTAACCGTTTTGCCAAGTCCGAGGCAATGTGCTCAAAGGTTTGGGACCCCCGGCGGGATCTGGGGTTGACCAAGAGCAACGTTGGCAAGTCGGGTGTCACAGAGTCCAGATGCGTGTTCCTGTCCTTTCCTAGCGCTTCCTCTAGTGTAACCTAGAATTATTAACGCAAGCTGGAACTGACCCGCCGTGCGACGCCTTCTTCTTCAGCGGCACGAGAAACGGCTCCCGCCACTCTCAAGGCTACCTCCTTATTAAATACGCTCGGAATGATGTATTCGGCGGACAATTCTTCTGGGCGTACCACGCTCGCGATGGCTTCAGCCGCCTTGAGTTTCATCCGTGTGGTGATACGCCGCGCGCGACTATCCAATAACCCACGAAACAGGCCAGGGAAGCACAGCACGTTGTTGATCTGATTCGGGTAATCCGAGCGGCCGGTAGCCAAGACTCGACCGGGGGCCTGCACCAGTTCCGGTTGAATCTCGGGGGTGGGGTTGGCCATCACGAACAAGATGGGGTTGGGCGCCATAGCCTCCACATCTTCCACCGACAAGAGGTTTCCCGAGGAGACACCAATGAACACGTCAGCACCGGTCATGATGTCATGAAGGGAGCCGTCCCTTAGATGGGGGTTGGTACGAGCTGCGTAACGGTTCCATGAGGGGCGGTGAGGGTATTCCCGGGTGCGTACCAAGGGTCCTTCCCGGTCATAACCGACGATGTCGGTCACCCCGGCCTCTAACAATAATTCGGTGGCGGCCGTACCTGCAGCCCCGATCCCGGAGATGACCACCCGGAGATCCTTCAGTTCCTTGCCAACCACTCGAGCAGCATTTAACAGTCCTGCTAGGATCACGATGGCTGTACCGTGCTGGTCGTCGTGAAAGACGGGGATATCGAGACGTCTGCTCAAAGCTTCCTCAATTTCGAAGCATCGTGGGGCGGCAATATCTTCGAGGTTGATACCTCCAAATGCCGGGGCAAGGCGGACCACGGTATCGATTATCTCCTGGGTGTCGGTCGTATCGAGGCAAATGGGAACGGCATCTACTTGTCCGAGCCATTTAAAAAGCACTGACTTTCCTTCCATAACCGGTAGGGCAGCTTTCGGGCCTAAATGGCCTAGGCCTAGAATGGCCGTGCCGTCGGTAACGATGGCAATGGTATTACGCTTCATGGTTAATTGGAAGGCCTTCGAGGGGTCTTGGGCAATGGCTTCCACGACACGCGCGACTCCCGGCGTATAGATATGGGACAGATCCGCGCGGGTTTTAACCTGAATGCGGGGATGGATTTCGATTTTCCCACCTAAATGCATGAGGAAGGTTCGGTCGGATACATTTTCGATGGAGGTGCCGGGCAATTGTACGAGCGCATCTTCCAAATTCTTCAGGTGATCCGGCGAGGGCACCACCACGGTGAGGTCCCGCACCGTTTGCTCATCCTCGGCCCGAACTAAGTCAAGGGCGATAATATCGCCCCCCAATGAATCCACCAGTTCTACGAGTTGTCGGAAAGGAACGACCTCACGTTGCATGTGAAGCCGGATTATATATTGAATCCCCGCTGCCATTGGCCCGCCTCCTTTAGTCTATCCCAGATTTACCTCAAATGCCTCGGATCTTCAAGATATCCGGCAAAGTTCAGGCCATTTTTTCGCGAGATTTTTACCAAGACTTTGAAATCGTTCGGAAGAGATAGCTCATCTGTCAAAACTCCACAAAATCGGCGAAATTTGACCTTATTGGCGAGAAAATGCGCTTAACAACTAAAAAGGGAGGGACTATAACAAAGTTAGAAGCGGTAAGAAAAAACCAGGAGGTGTAAGGCGATGACATGGAGAAACGTTCTGATGGCAATCTTTGGTGCGTGGTTTGTGGTGTCGGCGTGGGCGTTGAATCCCATGAAGTCAGACGCCTATCTCTGGACCGCAGTCATCTTAGGTGGATTGGTCTTGATCGGTAGCGTCTGGGCTTTGTTCGATGGAGCGCACCGGGCTTGGCGGTATTGGTTAGAGGCGTTGTTTGGCCTTTACTTGGGGCTGACGCCCTTCTTCTACGGATTTACTAGCCACAGCTCGGCGCTCTGGGTGACCATGATCGTAGGGGCGGCGACGATTGTCGGGGGCCTCTGGAATGCGCTCACCCATCTGGACACGAGAAAGAGCCATCCGGCCAACCGAGCTGCCTAATCGTTCGCGACCCTTCCCTTCAAGGTTAAGGGTCGCTTCCTATTCGGATGCCGACGATCTTTTATGTAAGGGGCTTGACTCGACCGCCTACAGGATCTATAATGCGCACAATATCTTGAGCCGTGGGAACCTAAGGGTTCATATACTCTCTTCTCAGCGAGTGGTGAAGGTGGAAGACCACGAGAGTGGGCCCGTCCCAGTTCCTTGAATGCACGGCACGGAATCCCCCGGTATTGGGAATGAGAGATGCCTGTCTACTGTGACGGGCAACTAAGGTGGTACCGCGGCCCGTCCGCCCTTAGAGGGGGGACGGGCTTTTTGTTATGGAGAGAGGAGAAACATCGTGGATGTGGTCATGGTTGGCTCGGGTCATTTAGCCCATGCTTTATGGGAAGGGTGGCATCAGAAGGGGATAGACGTCGAGGTGATTGCGCGATCCAACACCCACCAATATTTATGGGACGACGATGTATGGCACAGCGTTGTGCGGTTTGACCCCTTGCACATCGAAGGAAAAGATGCCGTGGTGCTCGCCGTTAAGCCCAAAGACATGCAGGACACGACCGCCCGGATCAAACCCCACCTCATGCCATCGACTATGATCATCTCACCGGTGGCGGGATGGACGACGACGCGCATTCGCGAATTAGGGATAGCCAACCCTGTCGCCCGCGTCATGCCGAACGTTTGCGCGGCCGTGGGAGCATCCACCACATTGGTGGCTTTCTCCAGGACCACGGAGGCGGAAAAGTCTCAGGTGTTGTCGCTTTTTTCTTCGTGTGGCACGGTCGCGGTCATGGACGAAACGCTCATGGACCCCTACACCGCTCTGGTAGGGAGCGGCCCCGCTTACATTTTTTTGTTGTTGGAGGCGCTCATCGCTGGGGGGGAGCAGTTGGGAGCGGATGCGGGCCGCACCCGCGAGCTGGTGAGCCGCATGGTTGAAGGAGCGGCTCGATTAGCTCGAGACCGCTCCAAAGATTCGCTATCCGATTGGATTTCACAGGTGGCTTCGCCCGGTGGAACCACCGAGGCACTGTTGGAGGTGCTGCGCCAAGGCGGATGGCCAACGCTGATTCAGGAGGCCATCGTGGCCGCCTCAGAGCGTGCCCAACAATTGGGGCAGGCTCGCTGACTAGCCAAAGACATATACGGATCGAATGTCCGGCTGCTGGTTAATGGCCGTCATCAACTCGGGCGTCGGAAGCGCGTCCAATGACAGGACCATTACCGCCTCGTCACCCGCCGCCCGACGACCAAGGTAGAGCTGCCCAATATTCATTTGGAATTGGCCAACCGTAGTGCCGACCCGTCCGACGACGCCCGGGGCGTCTCGGTGACGCGTCACTAACGCGATACCCGGCCAGGGGAGCTCCATGGGGATGCCGGCGATGGTTCGCAAAATGATCTGGCCGCTCTCTCCGATCGAGAACGCAACCTCGCTTTCCGGGCGACCTTCCCAGCGGAGTGAGATGGCTCTTTCGGGCAACGTCGCACGAGACTCTTCCACCAACAGATGAATGCCTTGCCGTTGGGCGACGACCAACGCATTGATGGTGTTGACACGTTCGTCCACACGTTGGTCAAGAAACGCTGCCAGTGCCGCTTGGCGAAGCCAGGGGACCGGGGATCCGGAAAGGTGTGTGCCAAGACTAAGGATGAGGGGTCCCTGAGCTTTAGGCTCGAATCTTGAAAACACGTCTCCCGCGATGCGCACGGCACGTTCGATGGCCACCAAATCGGCGTCGGGCATCTCCGGGATGGGCACGTTGACAAGGTTGCTGGGCGTTTGATTTTCCAACGCTTGCAAGACCCCACGGGCCGTCATCATCCCAACTTCCACCATGGCCTCGTGGGTCGAACCGCCTAAATGCGGTGTGGTGACCAGGTGAGGTACACGGAAGAGAGGAGAGTCCGAATCGGGTGGTTCGTGGCTGAACACATCAACGCCGGCGGCCTTGAGGTGGCCTTCTTGGATTAGGCGGGCCAGGGCCTGCTCGTCGATGAGACCGCCGCGAGCGACGTTCATCACGACGGCTCCACGGGGTAGCAATCGAAGCTCGCGTTCCCCGAGCTTTGGCCCCGATTTCGGGGTGTGGATGGTAAGAATTTCAGAGCTGCGCAGCAAATCATCGAGCGCGGTGTGTTCTTGAACCTCTAAGGCCCGAAAGACATCGGAGGACAAAAATGGGTCGTAGCTAGCGACCTTCATCCGAAATCCGTGAGCAATGCGCGCTACTTGTCGCCCTACACGGCCAAGTCCAATGATCCCGAGCTGTCGTTCATAGAGTTCGTGACCGAGGAATCGAGCTCGATCCCAGGAACCCTCGCGAACGTGCTGATCGCCGGCAGGAATATTCCGCATGGTGGCGAGCATCAGGGCAAAAGTGTGCTCGGCGGCGGCAATGGCATTGGCTCCAGGAGCATTGACGACGGCGATGCCAAATTCGGTCGCCGCATCGAGGTCCACATTGTCCACGCCCGCGCCCGCACGAGCCACGACTTTGAGTCGTGGGTGGCCGGCTAATAAGTCGCGGGTGAGCCGATGGGCGCTTCGGATGATGACCGCATCGTAATTGTGCATCATCGACGGCAACTCTTCAGGCGGCAAGAGGTCATAAGCGTCCACGTCGGCGTGCTGCTTCAGGTATTCGAGCCCTTTGGGGCCTAAGGCTTCGGTAACGAGAATGCGAGGACGGGTCATCATTAGGCCTCCTTCAAAAGTGGGGTCATACTGGCTAGCGCCTGTTCTGGATGGGGAAGGTGGGGCGCGATGAGAGCTAAACCACCGGCGACATCGGTGACTTCCAGATGCCCAACGTGGCCAATACGTATGGCGTGGGCATGCCAAGGCCCTAATCCGCCCGCGATCTGAAGGCCGGACCGTTCCAACGCGCTTCTAAGGCGCGTGGGGTTCATGGTATCGGGCAACCCGAGGGCTGTTACGGTAGGCGATGCCACGAGGTCGTCAACCAACAGTGTGAGTCCTCCGGCCTGAGCGAAGGTCCGCACCAGGTCGCGGAGCCGTTGATGGCGCTCTAGGCGAGCGGCCGGGCCTTCATGGTTCAATAGGGCGAGCGCTGCATCCATCGCGTGCCAGAGGCCCACGGCCGGGGTGTAGGGGAGCCGGTCCGCCAGATAGGGCCGAAGATCAAAATAGAAGCGGCCGCTGCGGGAATCTGGGAGGACCGCTTCCCGGGCGCGTTCCGAGAGTGCGAGCATCGCAAGGCCGGGGGGACACATGAACCCTTTTTGCGAGGCGGCAATGATGACATCAATACCCGGGCGTATAGTAAGAGGAATAGAAGGGACGCCGCTGATGCTGTCGACGATGACTAGCGGGACCGGGTCTACGTGCCGCACGAGAGCTTCGGCGAGTTGTTCCACGGGATTCTGCACACCCGTGGAGGTTTCATTGTGGGTCACCAATATGGCACGATATTGAACCGGGTTCTGTATGAGGCGGGTTATAACGGCGTCAACATCAAACGCCTGGCCCCAAGGCGTCTCGAGACGGTCAACGGCAACCCCGTGAGCTTCCGCGACTTCTGAAAACCGTCGGCCAAAGAGCCCCGATTCGATGGCGAGCGCCTGATCGCCGGGCTGAAAAAAGTTCTGAACGGCCGCTTCGAGCCCTCCGGTACCTGATGCGGGCAATAGGGCGATATGGTTTTTTGAAGGGGCTCCAAAAAGCGAAGCCATTTCCGTTCGCACTCGCTCCTCCACTTCGCGGAAAAGCGTCCCGCGGTGGTCGCTCATAGCGCGGATCAATGCTTCCTGAACAGGTTCAGGGATGGGTGTCGGGCCAGGTAATAAAATGCGCATCGGGTAGCCTCCTTAGCATCTAACGTTGTTGGGGGAATAAAAAATCCGTCCCCCAATTTAGGGACGGTAGAACCCGCGGTGCCACCCTAATTGACGAACGTAAGTTCGCCCACTTGATTGACCGGATCGCCGGCACGGTCAACTCCTCGCTGACATCCTCCCGAGTGGAATCGAACTCTAAAGAAGCGACTGGTTTTCATCCTCCCAGCTTTCTGGACGCCTCTCAAAGAATTCTTCTCGTTCATCGGTTTCGCGTATTATGACAAAATTCTGTTCCGCTGTAAAGGGCCTAACAAATAAATAACCCGGTTGTTTTTTGCATGCAGTCAATAACCACGCGAGAGCGGGGGGAATAGGTTTTTTGGCGACTTAATCCACTACCCTAAAATTCTTATAAGAACGTTGCCATCGGTTCAAAGGTCCCTCCGTTTAGGCCCTCGTCTTCGTGAGCAAGCCGCGGTCAAGTCCAAAATCAATCAGCGGAGAGACTCGCGTAAACGATGGCCGGTTATCAGGCCGGGTAAAAAGGGAGGGTAGGCCATGGTGACCTTCTGGACCGTTGATCGACTGCCAGGCTTACGGAATGCGCATATTACCGGCGGGGGGTGGTCAAGCTGTTCAAACACGAAGACGTCTTGCTCTTTCCGGTTGAAGTGTCTGGCACGGATTCGTCTGCCGCTGCGATGTTGCAAGAGCAATTCGGCGGTGCCAATGGTGAACTCAAGGCTCTGCTGCAGTATCTGGTGCAAAGTTTTGGAACACCCGATCCGCTGACCCGGCAGCTCTTGTTAAACATCGCTGTCGAAGAAGCCAGTCACTTGGAAATGGTCGGGACCGCCATCGTTCAGCTGATGGCCATGGATGTTACACCATACAACGCCAGCATCAACCTGAAGCCTTCGTTGGCGGCGACCGGGCATTCGCTCAAAGAGGCGCCATCACTAGTCCAGAAGATGGTCACCTTGGGTGGCGTGGGACCACTGGTAGTCGACTCCAGCGGCGCCCCCTTTACCGGGGACTTCATTAATTCCACGGGCGACATCGTTTCCAATTTGATGTCTGACGTTGCCGCCGAACTTCGTGCAGGTCGCGTCTATCATCAGTTGCGGCGAAGCATCGACGACCCGGGGTTGCGCCGGACGCTGGAGTTTCTCGAAGAGCGGGAAGCAACCCACAGCACCATGTTCGCGGAAGCGGTCGAACGCGTCAAAGACCAGGGCATCGTAAGCGAGCAAGGGTATACTACGGTTGCTCAACGTCCGCCAGCCCTGTCCGAGCCCTTCGACCGACTTTTGGCGGCCATGGCCAAAAAGCTTCCGGGTGACCCCATCGATGAAGCCATTGGGCCGGACGCGGTGACGGTCCAGCTGGCCACGGAGGACCATCATTTGTTGCCGTTGTCGTAACAGCCTCTCCTTAGTGAGAGCGGGAGCCTCAAGGGCTCCCGCTCTCTCATTGCAGCACTCCCGGTCGAATGCCTCCCATTCCATTACCTCGATACTTGCCGAGCGGTTATCTTGACAGCAGGGTCTACTTTGGAGGAAGAGGCCGAGGATAAAGAGAATCGAGGCCGTTATCGGGGTCGGGTCAACGCCCCCGCCCTGAAGGGCGGAGCTTGCGACTCCCCGGAAGTGCAGACGATGGCCGAAGCCGTCTCCTTCCTTGTTCAGATCGAAAAATCCTCGCGGGGCTCGATTCGGCCCTAGGAACCATGTTTTTAACCCAGCCCAGCATTTAGGGTTCGATGATTTGGCCGGGGGCGGGTCCGAGCGGTCGAATGCCTCCGCGGGGATAAGGACGGCTAGGGTAGCACGTTTCCGGCTGCCCGATAAATTTCGTACCATTCTTCGCGGCTTAGAACCACTTCGTCCGCCTTCAGACAATCTGTGAGGCGGTCCGGGTTGGTGGTGCCGGTAATAGGTTGCATGTGGGCTGGATGGCGCAGCAGCCAGGCAATGACGATGGTTGTGGGCGTGACCCGGTGGGCGGCGGCAATACGATCAAGGGCTTGATTCAACACAGGAAATTTAGGATTTCCGAGGAAAACTCCCTCGAAGAAACCATATTGGAAGGGTGACCAAGGCTGAATGGTGATATCGTTCAATCGGCAATAGTCCAACACACTGCCATCCCGGTCGATAGCAGCGTCGTTCTCCATGTTGACATTGATGCCTTCAGAGATCATGGTGGCGTTGGTGATGCTGAGTTGCAATTGATTGGCCACCAGCGGTACCTTCACGAATTTCTTTAAGAGCTCGATTTGCATCGGCTTTTGGTTGGACACCCCGAACCAACGGACTTTTCCACTGGTCTTCAGCACGTCGAACGCTTCCGCCACCTCTTCGGGTTCGACCAGCGCGTCCGGCCGATGCAGTAGCAGAATGTCGAGATATTCGGTCTTGAGGCGTCTAAGGCTCCCATCCACCGCATTCAAAATATGTTCTTTGGAAAAGTCAAACATGCCAGGGCGAATTCCGCATTTGGACTGCAAAATGAGCCTTTCGCGAACTGAAGGGTTCATATCCAGCGCTTCGGCAAAGATTTCCTCCGAGCGCCCTTGTCCATAGATGTCCGCGTGATCGAAGAAGTTGGCGCCTTTGTCGAGCGCGGTGTGCAAAAACTTTTGTGCTTCTTGGGATGACAGTCCGTGAAGGCGCATGCATCCGACGGCCACCAGAGGCACGTTTAAGGTGCTGGTGCCAAGTTTCATCGTTCTCATCGTCGTAAATTCCTCCGATACGGTTTGGGGTCGGGTCGATTGTTACACATTCTCGGGTGTCACTCAAGCGACCGAGCAGGACATGGGACGCTCACGGCGAATCAGAGACTAGAAGAATGGGGGGATTTTATGAAAGTTGTGGTCGTGACGGCATTGGGTGGGCCCGAGGTTTTGCGGGTCCAAGAATGGACTAAACCGGAGCCGAAGGCAGGCGAGGTACTCATTCGCGTCGAAGCTACGAGTGTGAATTTTGCCGATATTAAAGCGCGACAGGGACGGTACCATGGGGCAAGCCAGCCTCCCTTTATTCCGGGGTTGGACGCCGCCGGAACGGTGGAGGCGGTCGGCCCCAAGGTAAAGGGTGTCTCGCTGGGGGATCGGGTGATGGCCTTTCCCTCTGGCGGATCATACGCGGAATATCGTCGCTCCCGAGTCGTTGGTCTTCCCCATCCCGGATTCCATTGCTTGGGAGACGGCGGCCGCTTTGCCGACCGTGGCGTTCACCGCCTATAAGTTGCTTCACGATGTCGGACGTCTTGTCGCCGGCGAACGGGTGCTCATTCATGCGGCCGCCGGGGGCGTTGGTACCACGGCCATTCAGTTGGCCAAAATTATGGGCGCGTCCCAGGTTATCGGCACGGTCAGTCGGGATGACAAGAAGGCGACGGCGCTGATGGCGGGAGCCGACGAGGTGATTAACTATTCGGCCGATCCGTTTACTGAACGGGTTAAGGAATTGACCCAGGGGCAGGGCGTCGATGTCATCTTGGATTCGATTGGCGGTGTGGTCTCCGAGCAAAGCTTGGAGGTCTTGGCATGGTTTGGACGATTGGTCCATTTCGGGAGTGCCAGTGGTGAACCCGGTCGTATTATCGTCAGCGACCTACATGCGAGTTGCCGTGCCGTGTTGGGGTTTAGCTTAGGCACCGCTCGTGCCAGACGCCCCGAACTCTTAGCTGATGGGGCGCAGGCGGTGTTAGGGTACGTACAATCAGGGGCGCTACAGATGTCTATTGGCCGGCGCTACCCTCTCGAGGAGGCGGGGCAGGCGCAGGCTTGGATGGAGAGCCGTCAGAGCACAGGAAAAATCATCCTCAACGTGGGCGGGCAAGATTAACCCGCCCGTGGCTATGTTGACTGGTCGGGGTTTTCCTCCTGATTGTGCCGGCGCGCATAGCTAAACCACCATATAATGAGGAAGATTAACCACACAGCACCAGACCAGACAGATATATCGGTCAGCGGCGAGACGGCAATGGCTGCCAAGGTGGCCGCAATCAGCCCCAAGCCGACGAACGGAATGACGGGCCATCCGGGTGTGGGATAGCGTAGCCGCCCCGTGAACTTCCGACGAAAGAGAAGTTCTGAGATTAAAATTGTTCCCCATGTCCAGAGGGCGGCGAAGGACGCGGCGCTGGACATCCAGACGTACACCGAACTGGGCGCCAGATAGGTGACCAGGATGCCCACCGACATGCCGAGCCCCGTAATTAGCACCGCCCATTTAGGGACTTTGCGACCATTGAGCTTTTTCATGCTAGGGGGAACAAATCGCTTATCCGACATGGAGAAGACCATCCGACTGCCCCCATAAAGGCCCGTGTTAGACGAGGAGAGCCCTGACGTGATGATAATGGCGTTGATGATGGTGGCGGCAGCCGGCACGCCAATGCGGGCGAACAAAAGCACATAGGGACTCGTGTGCCGGCCTGCCAAGGCGCTCCAGGGAAAAGCAATCAACATCACAAAGACAGACCCGAGATACAGAATCAAAATCCGCCAGCTCACATTGGAAACAGCGCGCGGAATGGCGTCCAGCGGGTTCTCCGACTCCCCCGCGGTTACCGCCAACGTTTCCACCCCACTGTAGCCGAGCACGACTAGGGAAAAAGCTTGCAGCATGCCGCCCAGTCCTTTGGGAAAGAAGCCGTGGTACCGCCACAAATTCGAAAAGCCAGCCTCGTGATGAGAGGCGCCGAAAAGGGCAATGGCGGCCAACAGCAACCCCACGACGATGAAGGCACTAATGGCGAAGATTTTCAGGACCGCGAACCAAAATTCTACTTCCCCGAACACCTTGACGGATGTGAGGTTGGAGATCGTGAAAAGGGCGAGGGCAATGAGCCCCGGGATCCATGGGGGGAAGTTCGGAAACCAGTATTGCACCAAAAGACCGATTGCGGAAAGCTCCGACATGACGGTCGATACCCAAAAGAACCACCACATGCCTCCGGTTAAAAAGCCGGCCATCGGCCCCATGGTACGTTCCGCGTGGCGGCTGAAGGATCCGGCTAGGGGTTCCTCCACGGTCATTTCGCCGAGGGCTCGCATCATGATGAGAACGATGATGCCTCCGATGGCGTAGTCGATAAGAATCGAGGGCCCGGCGAGCTCTAATGCCTGACCCGATCCATAAAATAATCCGACCCCAATAACGCCGCCCATCGATAAGAGCTGCATCTGTCGATTACTCAGGGCACGCTTTAGCCCTTGGCTGTCGAGTTTTCGACGGCGTGGTGGCAAATTATCACCTCTTCGGTTAGTGTCCCTTAGCACGGGCAAGAAAATACTTCGCACGCCAAAGGCTCTTTTAGGGTAGCAAACCCGGTCGCGGGACGCATGAAGACGGTGGCATCCGTCGCCCGCGAGAAGTCGGCTCTCACGGGGTGAGGGGTGGAGAGAGGCCTAAGTCGCCCGATTTTGAGCTTATCCGTCCACATCCCCTGATTTCCGTACCAAGTGGGGAATGGCGTCGAGGCGTTGGGTCAGATCCCTTGAGGCGAGCGTTTCCAACAACACGGGGAACCAGGGGGCCTTTTGATCGGCTCTGCCGACGAAAAGATCGTACTGTTCTTCAACCCAGGGCGTGAATTCCAGGCCCATCAGCACCGCCTGCGGTCCGAGACCGACACCGGCCCAGTCCGGATGGTGCGCGATCGCATCGAGGAGAGCCCGATGTGTATGAAAAATTTCGGTGTCAAGGGACTTGGGACCGTGGCGAAGAAAGAGGGCGTGCGCTTCGCTTCCCGGCTCACGGATGGCCAGCCGTTGCCAGGGGCGTTGACCCGGACGGGTGACCAGCCCCTCCTGCCACGTGAGGTAGGGGAGCTTCAGGTGTTCTCCACCTGCCCAATCGTCGGGGTTATAGATTCCCCGCTCGCGGTCGAAGAGGTGCGCGCCTGCAATGTGGATCCAGCCCTCGCGCCATCGTGTCAGGGCCTCGGTGCTGGACAGCCAGATCGACTCCAACGTGAATCGGTCCGTTCGGCGCTGAAAACTTTGACTAAGCCAGGGCATAAAGGGGTCACAGCCTCCGAGGAGCAGGACATTTTCGGGATCGCGGGCCAGTGGAAGTGGGACGACAAGATTGTCGTTGGGGGAAAAAATGGCGTCGGGGGCAGAGGTCGTGGCGAGGAGGGAAACGGGTACGAGTATGCGTTTGCCGTGGACCGAAGACCAAATCACCGGTAGCGGCACCCGGGGTGCCACGTCGCTTAGCCAAAAGAGTTGAACGGGTATCGTGAGGGGATCCCGGCGAGCATTGGCGAGCATCTCCAATGGGAGCCCTAAAAGATCGGCCAGGCGGACGGCGGTGTCAAATGCGGGGACATGGTGGTCGCTTTCGATGGCCACGACCGTTTGCCGGGATATCCCCAGCAGGCCAGCTAACTCTCCTTGGTGCCAGCCACGTTGCAACCGGGCTTGGCGGATGATTTGACCAAAGGTGTTCATTCCCGATTCTCCTCTCCAAACGGGGTAATGACGGGCTGGAAAATAGAGACACGGTCATCTTGCGGCCCCGTCTCACGAGGAGGCCCGGTCCAGCGGAAGGTCCGCCCCTGGATATGAAGGGTATAGCGAGCACTGAGGGGAGTTAACGCTGTCACGCTCGCACGTCCTGGCAGGATGCAGGGCGCCTCGGGCCATGCGCCCACGCCAAGGGAAGCCGGATGGAGCCAAAGCCATTGATTGGGAGTCAGGGGAATGGCACCTAGGAAGCCCATTAAGCGGGCCATCTGGGCGGTCAAGGGCGTGACGTTTCGGGCTGTCTGAGGTGCATGAAGGCGTCCCGCCTCGAGATAGGTGATGGTGTCCGCCCACGTCTCGGCGTCCGTCCAGTCATGAGTGGAAAAGATAAGGAGCCGGTCCCGTGGCCAGAGGCCTTTCAGCGCATCCCAAATCGCTAGGCGATGCGGCCGATCGACGGCCGAGAGGGCCTCATCCAATAGGAGGATCTCCGGATCGGTGGCCAAGGCTCGTATAAGAGCCGCGCGCTGTTGTTCGCCTCCCGAAAGCTCCCGCGGCAGTCGATGCCATAGGGGCTCTAGCGCTAGAAGGGAAATCCATTCTTTTAGCACGGCATTATCCATGCGTTGGACCCATGTGACCTGGGACCCAATGGTCTTATGGGGCACGAGACTCGGTCGCTGCGGAACATATCGGATGGGTCGTTCCCAAGGATGACGGGAGGCTAACGATTGCCCATGGACGGTCACGTCTCCGCCTATGTCCAGCCCGGCTATGAGGCGAAAAAGCGAGGTTTTGCCGGCACCTGACAATCCCACTAGCGCCACCATGCCTGGAGCGAAAGTCGCCTGACCCGTGACGTGAGGACTTTTCACATTAACGCTCAGCACGGCCATACCTCCAATTCAACCAAACGGGCAGCGGCAAAACGGCGACCATTAACCATAAGGCGAGCCCCAACGCGGCGGGGAGCCCCTGCTCTTGCAAGATAATCCAAATTTGCACGGGAAGAGCACTCGGGTGATAGGCGACAACGATGGGGCCGCCGAAAGCTCCCACAATCCGGGCCCAAGCCATAGCGCCGGCGACCGCAAAGCCGGTCGCGGCCAACGGCCAGAGAACGTAGCGGAAGGTCTCCCGTGGGGTCTTGCCGAGTGCCCAAGCATCTTCCTCGAGACTTCGGGGGATGGTACGGAGATATCCCCATGCGGCAAAGACAAAAAAGGGCAACGACTCGTACACCTCCGCGACCACCAATCCCAAGAAGGTATTGGTGAGCATAACCGGTGATGCCGGTCCCGCTAGGTAGGCGAGCACCAACCCAAGAACCAAGGGAGGCATGAGCATGGGAATAATGAGACAGGTTCCCCAAAATCGCTGCCAGCCGGGACTGAGCCGACGCGACAGGAACCAAGAGAGCGGGACGCCAAGGAGCATATCCACGGCTAGGGCCAGAATGCCGGATGTGAGCGTGGTATAGAGGGCCATCCGATTTTCCGCGCTGGACAGTGCGGCGGTGAGGGAGCCGGCGTGTGCGACCAATACCGCTAAAGGCAGGAAGAGCAGGACAAGTACCAGCGTCCCTATCCCCGTGACGATGCGGTTCACGAAAGCTCAGCTCGAATCTTTTTGGGGACGGCCGACCGCGTTCCGTAGAGGTGAGCGGGGAACGTAGTGTAGCCGGCTTTTTGCATCAGCGCTCGGCCGCGGGGACCCAAGACAAAATGAATGAACGATTGGGCCGCGGGGGTCACTTTTCCGACCGTGGTGATATCAATCGTCAAGGCACTCCCGTGAACCACCCCGGACGGGGTCTTGACGGATGCCTGGTGATACCACGCGTTCTCACTGGGATCGGCGAAATTGAGCGTTCGGGGAAGGGGAATGTAATCCAAGTGACGCTGCTGGGCTTCCGACAGAAATGCACTGGCCGCATCCAGACTTCCCGATTGCAGCAGGGTCAATATGCCTTCTTCCGAGTAAACCTGATGGGGATTGTCAGGAGCTCCCAGAACTTTTTCGGTCGTGTCGGGGGGCAGGTGAAAGTGCTTCTGGGCGAGTTCCACCATCATGTAGAAAGCTTGCCCTTGGGGATCGGTTCCGGGATTCGTGCGTCCCAAGCGGAAGCCCGGGCTTTGCATGAGGCGAAAAAGATCTTTCAGAGGTTTTTTTCCGTGTTGAATGGCGGTGAGCTCGGGGCCATAACGAGACTTCGGATTGAACGCGATGACCAGGGGGCTCGAGGCGAAGGACACGGCCCACCGGGTTAGTTTCGGCTCTAGGATTTGAATAGGCGCATATCCGACGCTTTCAAAAACGTTGGCGTTAATTGTGTGGGACGCCAGTTTTTGGGCCATGCCAAACGACCCACCCCCTTGCCCTAAGTATTGGTACCCGGTGGCTTGGCTAAAGTTGGGCCCAATGACCTGGTCATTAACCTCTGCAAGGGAGCCCGCATAGGCGACGTTGGCCTTCCCGTGAGGGGGCGTGGCCGAGGGTTTGGGTCCGCACCCGGCCAAGAGGGCAGTAACTCCGAGGCTCGTTGCGATCCAGATGATGGGCTTCATGAGGGGTCTCTCCTGTCAATTTTTGATGACAATAGTGTAAAGAGAAGTGGACACCATTTCAATAGCGGTGTCTGGTTATGCCTGCCCATGTTTGGTATGGTTAAGCCGTAAAAATGAAAATGGGGGTGATGAGCGTGCGGCGCACGAAAATCGTGGCGACCTTGGGCCCTGCCTCGGCCAATCGGGAAACTTTTGTCAAACTGGTGGAGCAAGGACTCGATGTCGCCCGGATTAACCTCTCTCACGGCACGGTGGATCATCATCGGACCGTCATTCAGATGGTCCGTGATGTTGAACGCGCGATGGGACGGCCTATTGGGGTGATGCTGGACACGGCCGGGCCGGAAGTCCGGATCCGCACCAAGAGTTCGGATGGCTTGGATTTAGTGTCAGGGACAGAGTTGACGCTAGGGTCGTATGACGCTGATCTCAGCCCGAACATTACCGACTTGGTGTCCTACCTCGAGGAGGGCGATCGGCTGGTGTTAGGGGACGGAAACTTGTCGCTTCGGGTCACGAAGACCGGAAATCCGGCCCGGGTTCAAGTGGAGTCTAGCGGGTTTTTAGCCGACAACAAGAAGATTACCTGTCCGGGGCAAGTTTGGCCGCTTCCCGTTTTGACGGATGTGGACCAGGCGGCGCTGAAGATGGGAGCCGAGGAGGGCATTGACTGGATTGCCGCCTCCTTTATCCGCACCGCCGATGACGTGGTGCATGTACGCCGCTTTCTTGAGGAGTTGGGGTCCCCCGTGCCCATCATCGCTAAGATTGAGACCAAGGCCGCGATCGAAAATCTCGAGGCCGTCGTACGGATGTCCGACGGGATTATGGTGGCTCGCGGCGATCTTGGCGTGGAATATGCTCCGGAGGATGTTCCTTGGCTACAGCGGGCGATTATCAACCAAGCCAACCGAGCGGGAAAGCCCGTCATCACGGCGACGCAAATGTTGGATTCCATGGTGCACGAGATGCGCCCGACGCGGGCCGAGGTCACCGATGTCGCCCACGCCGTACTGGAGGGAAGCGACGCCGTCATGTTGTCGGAAGAGACGGCCGCTGGTGAGTATCCCGTGGAAGCTCTGGGGGTAATGGCGCGGACGGTAGAAGTGAGCGAGGCTCATCCCGGCGATCCGCGAAAGCCGCGCTTTGTATCCGGCACCATAACGGACGGGGTGTGCCACGCTGCACTCACCGCTGCCGACGATTTGGGTGCCCGGGTAATCGTTACTGCCACCGAAACGGGACACACCGCCTTCTCAATGGCAGCCCATCGCCCCAACGTACCGATTTTGGCAGTGACGCCCTATGACTGGGTAGCGCGGCGGTTGACGCTCGGGTGGGGGATTCATTGCCAACTGATGAACGAGCATCGCTCGCTGGAAGCGATGATGGCGGACGCCGTGGCGATTGCGGTGCGAGAAGGTTGGGCCTCTAACGGCGAGCGCGTCATCATCACCGCGGGTGCGCCCGTGGGACAGGCCGGGACTACCAATGTGCTGCGCGTGGTCACCGTCGGCGACGTGCTTTTGCGCGGCCAAGGGATGGGGCCGGAAGGCGAGGTGGGTGGATTGGTGATGGTGGTGAGGGATCCCGACAAGGTGAGTCCGGACGAGGTAAAAGGACGGGTGTTGGTCGTTCCCGCCAGCGATGGGGAGTGGACTCCACTGATGGAGCAGGCGGTCGCGATCGTCGCCGAGGAGGGCGGGATGACGTCGCATGCCGCTGTCGTCGGCGTATCGTTGGGTATACCGACCATCGTGGGGGTGGATCGCGCCACCGAACGGTTGACGTCGGGCCAGGCCGTGACCGTCGATGCCGTGGGCGGCCTGGTGCTGAGTGGAAGTTTCAAGGACAACTAGGCCGGGTCGACGCGATGCGGCGCGTTTCGCGTACCAAGGTCCCGATTCCAATAATCACGACAGTGACCATGACAACAATGATGGGGATCCCTAAGTGCGCCAAGTTGTGGATTTTCACCCCGGTGGCAATGCTAAAGTTCGCCCATTTAGGAAAGAGGAGGCCGAAGAGGCCGGCCAAAACGAAGATGGCTCCGCCCAACCCGAGCGTGTTGCCCGCGGTTTTCAGCGAAACGGCACGGACATCGGCCGGAGATAGACCGAGACGTTGGCTGACCCAACCAAATAGGCCACCCGCTGCAGCCTGAATCGCGGTGGTCCCCACGCCAAACGCAAACCCAGGAAGCCAAGCGAGCCAGACGGACGGCATGGACGGTGCGAGTACCGTATAAATGATGATGGCAAATGCACCAAATCCCCAACCGGCAATGAATCCATGCACGAGGGGCATCCAGCCGGCCGTGTCCTTAAGTTCAGGGCTGGACCCTTCGGGCCGGTGACCGAAAGCGAAAAGGTGCCAGTGCTGGCCCTGAAAAATGTGACGGGCTGCCCACACCATGGCGATGCCCACCGCCACGTAGATGGCGTAATTGAGGGCCGACCCCAATTTGAGCCAACGGTCCAAGGCCAGATAGGCTAATTCGCTAGCTAATGCGCGTTGGAGTGTGAATGCGGCGGAAAAAGTTAGCCCCCGCATAATCCCTTTTTTCGTGGAATAACTACCAATCGCATAGCTAAAGGTAATAGGCCAGGTGTGTTCGTCTGGCGTGATGCCGTGCACCATTCCCAACAGCACTGCAGTCACTAGCACTGCGCCTACAGCCAGACCTGCGTGGGGATCCCAAAGTAACGGCATACTGTTGTCCCTTCTTCGTAAATGCGAATTTGTTGCATTAAGAATATGATGCCAGATTGCGACTGTCAAGCTTAAGATTCGCGTCCTTGCGCCCCGTGGGTTATTATCGTAAAAAACTCCGGGTGGGTGAGAGAATGCGCATCGTGCAAAAGTTTGGGGGAAGTTCCGTCAAGTCCATCCAGTCCATTCAAGCCATTGCCAAGCGGGTGGCAAGATCACGCAGCGATGGGCACCAATTGGTGGTGGTGGTGTCCGCCATGGGTGACAGCACAGACCATTTGCTGTCATTGGTTGAGGAGGTCGGTGGGGGAGCTTTGGACAATCGTGATTTTCTGTTGGCCACCGGCGAGATGACCTCCGCCGCTCTGATGGCGATGGCCATTAGTCGCGAAGGATGGCAAGCGCAGGCACTCATGGGTGGCCAAGCAGGGATTTATACGGATGATGCCTTTGGCCAGGCACGTATCGTCCAAGTCGATCCGGAGCCGCTGAACTCCCTGCTCCGCCGAGACATCATCCCCGTGGTCACGGGATTTCAGGGCATGACCAACACGGGGCGAGTGACGACATTAGGCCGTGGAGGATCCGACTTGACGGCCATAGCTCTGGCTTCGGCGCTTGAGGCCGATTCCTGCGAAATATACTCTGACGTGCCGGGGGTATTTACCGCCGACCCGCGCATTGTGGCGGACGCACGGGCTCTCCAGCAATTATCCTATGATGAAATGCTCGAACTCGCCTCCCAAGGGGCGCAAGTGCTGCAAACTCAAGCGGTTCTCTATGCCCGCCAATCGGGCGTGGCGGTGCATGCCCGGTCGACTTTTGACCAAGAGCAATTGGGAACGCGCATCGATGGAGGGCTGGGGACGGCCGAACCTCGCTGGGTGACAGCGGTGGCATTGGACGTTCACGTGACCAAAATCGGCCTTATGGGGGTGCCGGACCGGCCCGGAGTCGCGGCTAAGGCTTTGGCGCGCTTGGCGGAGCAGGGGATCAATATTGATTTGGTCTTTCAAGCCTTGTCCCATGACGATGCGCGAGCCGATATTGCCTTGACGGTGGCCGACAAAGACCGAGAACGAGCGGTGGCCCTCTCCCAAGAGACGCTTAAGGAATTGGGAGGACGTGCCTTGGTGGTCGACGGCGATGTCGCCAAAGTTTCGGCCGTGGGAGCGGGGGTACGCAATCATCCCGGCGTCGCTCACGCCATGTTTCGGGCATTGGCTGACGAAGGCATCAACATTCAAATGATTGGCACCTCGGAAATAAAAATTTCCTGCATCATTGCCCGTAGCGATGCCGAGCGCGCCCTCAATCACGTGCACCAGGTGTTTGAGTTAGCTACGGACGCTCCAGAGAAATGCTAGGGCCGAGTGACCGGTCCCCTTTCGATCCGGCGACGGTGCCCGGCGCCGCCCCGCCATTGCCAGCCATCTAAGACGCACTCGGCACCAAATGCACTGGGGGTGACATCGTGTAGTTGGAAGCGGCCGGGAATAACCTCCGCAGCGACTTGGGTCAGGGCCTCGGCGACGTCTAAGGCGCGTTCAGACGGAACCAAGCTCAAGATGGTGGGGCCTGAGCCGGAGAGGGAAGAGAAGGCGGCGCCGTGGGAAAGTGCGGCGTCAATGAGGGCCTGCATGCCCGGAATTAGCGATTGGCGATAGGGCTGATGCAGTCGATCCTCTGCGGCGTGGGGAAGAAGGGACCAATCCCGGTGATTGACCGCATCAATCCAAAGAGCCAAACGCTGAGCGTTGAACACCGCGTCCTGGAGCGGAACCGTCTCGGGTAATACGCGCCGCGCATCCTCCGTAGACACCCGATAGTCAGGGACCAAAATCAGGCACCGCAAGTCGGGAGCGGGGTAATTCTGTACGCGGAGTGTTTCGCCTTCATGCCAGGCCATCACGAAGCCGCCATAAATGGCGGCAGACACATTATCGGGGTGACCTTCGATTTGACTTGCTCTCGCCAATAACTCGTCCCGTCCCAGCCGTTTCGGCATCAACGTGTTGGCGAGCGTTAATCCCGCCACGATAGCGGCGGCACTAGACCCGAGGCCTCGTCCTAGCGGGATTCGGCTTTTGATGGTCAATCGGCCCGTGGGAATAGGCCTTTGGCACACCTCCTCATAGAGGCGAGCGGCGGTACGCCAAACCACATTGTCAGGCCCTTCGGGCACCAAGCCATGGCCTTCGCCGCGGACGGCGATGCTTAGTTGCGGAGCTTCGGAAAACCAGACGTCTAGTGACAGGGAAAGGGCAAGACCCAGCGCATCAAATCCGGAGCCGAGATTAGCCGCGGTGGCCGGAACTTTAATGTGCCACATGCGGAGCCTCCTTGAGCACCTCATCTAACACCGCATCCATGTTTTGGGCATCTGTCGCGTATTCCTGAGGGTCCGCCCAGGTCATCGGGGTGTCGCTGTCTTTAAGGCCATGGCCGGTTAGAACGGCCACGACCGGGCCCGGGGGCAAGGCTCTTTGCTCGGCTAGATGAAGGACGCCTGCATAGGCGGCGGCGGATGCCGGCTCAACAAATATTCCGCCATGGGCCAGCGCCTTTTGCGCTTTGAGAATGGCGTCATCACTGACGGCTAAGAATTGGCCATGAGAGACCGAGATCGCCTCTTCGGCAAGTTTTCGGCTGGCGGGCTTACCGATACGGATGGCACTAGCCACGGTTTTGGGGCTCTCGATATCATGTCCCACCACCATCGACCGGGCCCCTTCCGCCTGAATGCCGAACAGGGGAGGAATGCCCTTTTGGTAGCGTCGGAAGCCATGAAAGTAGGCGGAGATGTTGCCCGCGTTGCCCACTGGCAGGACTAAGGCGGCAGGCGCCCGTCCTAAGGCATCGACCACCTCAAAAGCTCCCGTTTCCTGACCTCGAATCCGCCAGGGGTTGACCGAATTGACTAGCGCGAGGGATCGATTGGTGTCTACCACCCGGCGCACCTGCTGTAGTGCCTGATCAAAATTGCCATCAATGGTAATCAGCACCGCTCCATGGACGCGGGACTGCAGCACTTTTTGACGGGCTACCTGCCCTTTGGGCATGACCACCACAGCGATGAGTCCGGCTCGTGCAGCATAGGCGGACGCCGAGGCCGCCGTGTTTCCGGTTGACGCGCAGATAACGGCGCGGACGCCCTGGTGTCGGGCGACCGCCACGGCGACCGTCATGCCGCGATCCTTAAACGACCCCGTGGGATTTGAACCCTCCAACTTCAGAAAAATATCACTTTCACCCCAGCGGTCCCAGAAAACCAGGGGCGTCGAGCCTTCGCCCAAGGTCACGGGGTCCAAAGGCGGAAGGTCGAGCCAGTCGCGATAGCGGGCGATAATTCCAGTCATAAGCGCTCCTCCTTAAAATTACTGAAAATCCTAACATATAAGGGCGGTATCATCACTTCCTAGTGAGGAAAAAGGCGGCTCAAGAGAATGGGAATCGGCGGCAGTGGAAAAGTGCTACCATGATGCGAGGAGGGGAAATCATGGCGCTTCATGTCATCCACAATCGTTCCACAGACCCCTACTTCAATGTGGCGCTAGATTCTTGGTTGGTGCGCGAGGCTCCGCCTGAGCACGATTATGTGATGTTGTGGCAGAATCGCCCATCGGTGATCATTGGTCGTTACCAGAACACGCATGAGGAGGTCAACCTGGATTACGCCGATCACGAGAAGATTGCCATTGTACGGCGGATGTCCGGGGGCGGCGCCGTCTATCATGATTTGGGCAACCTCAACTATAGCCTGGTCGTGTCCACAGAAAATCGCCCCTTTAATGACTATTTGTCGTTCACCCGTCCCGTTATTGAGGCGCTGAAGCACTACGGGGCGGTCGCAGAACTCACCGGGCGCAACGATTTGACATTTGACGGGAAAAAGTTTTCAGGTAACGCGCAGTATCGTACGAAGTCTCGATTGCTGCACCATGGGACCATCCTCTTTGATGAGGACTTGGACGTCGTCCCCAAGATCTTGAATGTCCGGCAGGACAAGATAGAAAGCAAGGGCATCAAGTCCGTGCGAAGCCGGGTGACCAATGTTCGGCCCTACCTGCCCGAGGGCGTGACATTCGACGAATTTCGGTCGACCCTCTTGGACATGATCGGGCATTATAATGGGGGAATTGCCGGAGAGTTCGTGCTGACCCCAGAGCGCCTGCGGGCCGTGGAGGCGCGTGTATCTGAGCGTTTTGGACAGTGGGAGTGGAACTTCGGCCAGTCGCCGTCGTTCAACTATCGCGGCCGAGAGCGGTTTTCCAAAGGGGAAATCGAGGCACGGGTCGATGTGAGGAATGGCCGGATTAATCAGACCGTGATTTACGGGGACTTTCTCGGTGCCCATGATATCGAACCCCTGATAGAGGCTTTACAAGGGGTGGAGTACCAGCGGACACCACTGACCCAAGTGTTAGCCTCCCTGCCCGTGGAAGAGTATTTGGGAGGTGTTACGCGCGAGCAGTTTCTGAAAGTCCTATTGGACATGACGCCGGTGGCGAATTCGTAGAAGAGAGGTGTCCAATGGAATATCGCAACTTAGGAAATAGCGGGCTCAAGGTGTCAGTCATTGGGCTTGGCACCAATAGCATAGGGGGGCGGGCGGATAAGGAGACCTCTATCCGCATTATTCACGCCGCGTTGGATTCTGGCATTACTCTCATTGACACGGCCAATGGCTATACGGCCGGGAAATCTGAAGCGATTATCGGCGAGGCTCTAAAGGGGCGCCGCCACGAGGCTGTGATTGCCACCAAGGCAGGGTTGCCACAAGGAGAAGGCCCTTACCAACGGGGGACTTCTCGCAGACATCTCACCGAGCAGCTTCACCAAAGTTTGTCCCGCCTCAATACGGATCACATTGATCTCTTTTATGTGCACACGTTCGACGAGGACACGCCCCTGGAAGAGACGCTTCGGACGTTGGATGACTTCGTCCGCCAGGGTAAAGTACGTTACATTGCGGCCTCCAACTACCGGGCTTATGAATTGGCGACGGCCTTGGGAATTCAAGAAGCCAAGGGCTGGGAACGGTTCCGGGGTCTTCAGCCGTCTTATTCTCTGGTTGACCGAACGCCCGAGCGTGATTTAGTGCCGTTGGCGCTCGCGCAAGGTATTGGTTTGGTGGCCTATTATCCCTTGGGCGGGGGAATGTTAACGGGAAAGTACCGCAGGGGGCAGGTCCCTCCGGGGTCCCGGATGGACAAGCAACCGGGCTTTTCTGATCGATTCACGCCCGAGATTCGAGAGGTGGGCGATCAGTTCTATGAGTTGGCGCGTGAGTCTGGCCATGATCCGGCGGCATTGGCAATCTGTTGGCTCATTAATCGCCCGGCCGTTTCCAGCGCTATTGTCGGGGCGAGTCGACCGGAACAGGTGCAGTCTAACATCAAAGCCTTAGATGTCCCGATGGAGCAGGCGCTCGCCGATCGGTTGGACAGCCTGACCGCGCCGTTCGTGCACGGAAAGCCCTTCGGATGGTATCGATTAAAATAGGGGCCTAAAGGCCGGCACCCACGAGAGGTGCCGGCTTTCAAAAGATCCTGACGGGGAGGGCGGTGAGCCCTCGAAGGACGATATTTTCGTTCCAGAGCGGCTGGCCTTCCAAAGCCCAATTGTGTTGCCACAAGAGGGGGAAGGCAATGGCCGCTTCCATGCGCGCGAGTCCCGCCCCGAGGCAGAAGTGGATGCCGCGCCCAAAGGCCATATGCGGATTGGGTGACCGGTCCAGCATCAATTTGTCGGGTTGGTCGAAGACGGCCGGGTCGCGATTAGCCGAACCGATGGCCACGGTGAGCCAAGATCCCTCAGGGATTTCTAAGCCGTCCATGGAAATGGGCCCCGCCGTGAGCCGGGCATCAAGTTGGACGGGTGACGTGAAGCGTAAAAGCTCTTCGACGGCCAAATGCCAGTCTGCTGGTTCCTTACTGGCGGAGGGGTGCTCGATTAACGCCAAGGTTCCCATCGATAGCAAATTGGTTGTGGTTTCGTGGCCAGCGACCAAAAGCAGCAGGGCCATGGACAACAGTTCGCCCGGGCTTAACCGGTCTCCTTTGGACTCGGTGCGGATGAGCTCGGTGAGCAAGTCGTCACTGGGATGACTTTTTTTGTCCTCAATCAGGTGATGGAAGTAGTCGAGCAATTCCCAGCGCGCGGCTACCGCGTTCTGTCGAGCCTCTGGTGGCTGGGAGGGGTCGAGTAGCCTCGCGACTTGTTGTGACCAAGCCCGAAAGTGGCCGTGGTCGCTCTCGGGAACACCGAGGAGTTCAGCGATCACGAGTGCCGGAAGGGGAAACGCGAATTCCCGCACCAAATCGCCGCCACCGGTGTTTTCGAGAGAGGCCATGAGATCTTCGGCAAGCTTGGTGATGAAGGGTTCTAAACGCTTCAGATGACGAGGCTGAAACGCTTGACTCACCAGACTTCTTAGCCGGGTATGAACCGGCGGATTGGACATTAACATGCTTGGGGTGAGCTCGGGCAAGTCTGGATATTCCGGGGGCGGGGTTTCCGTCCACGGTTCTCCTTTTTGGAAAGCTGGTTCGCTCAGTACCCGCTTCGTTTCTTCATAGCGAAAGAGCAGCCATTGACCCGGCTCCACTTCCCACACGGGATGTTCCTCCCGCCAAGTGTGGTAGATTGGATAGGGGTTTTCCATCAACTCCGACTGACGAAGGCCTAACCTTGAAAGCCAGATAGCTGCACCTAATGGACCCATAATAGCCTCCCATTGATACGTCTCTTCAAGTAGGTTCTTTAGAAGCCACACATGTGGGTTTACCCTAATCGATGCCAGAATACGCGCTTTATCCGCGCGGCGCAAATACGCCCGGACCTCCGACGTTGACCATCGCGACGTCGCCTCGGGAAGATCGCCGTCCCTATTTCTCGGGTAAAAAAAGTGGGGAATAGGGTCGGTATTTATATGTGCACCGCTCCATTTGTACTCATCTTGAACTCCCCTATTGGAGGTCAATTTTGGGGTCGGGGGACGTTCGGACGCACGGCCCGAAACTCGAGCCGGATGGGGCACACCGGGATACGATGCCAGTTATCGAGGGAAGCTAGGGGGGATTCCGACACGCGCTTACCTGAAGGGGGACAATCTTTAATGATGCAGGCTATTGACGACCCGTCGATAAACGAACACTTAAAGGCCCACGTCCAGTTATGCGGCCACGATGTCGCCGTGGATTGCCTTGTGACGGCCGTAGCCATGCGGGCCGACAATTATTTTTTGGCTCAGCCCATGCATGGCGCCACGGCCAAGGAGAGTCCCTTCCGGATGGCCGAGCAACATGCTACCGTCTCCACCTGGTGGGCCCAATACCTGACAGATCACAAGGAATGCGTCAGCCGAGCGGTGCGGTAGCATGAATGACGCCGTCCTACTGTGGTGGATACTCTCGTTTCTCGCGGTTCTCTTTATGTTGCTGGATTGGCACCATGCGCCCATTGACATCACCATGCACATTGGCTTCCTGCTAATTGCCGCCTTCATGGGACCTTTGGGTGCTTTGCTCTACGTGCTGACGGCCCGTGAGCCGATTCCCGGCACTCACGCGAAATATATTGCCCCGCTGTGGAAGCAGGTGGTGGGCTCCACGTTTCATTGCGTAGCCGGTGACAGTGTGGGTATCGTGGGGGCCGCGGTCATTACCAGCGTCATCCACGTGTCAACAGTTGTGGGCCTCCTCATCGAGTACGCGGCGGGATTCTTGGTGGGATGGCTGGTCTTCCAATCGTTATTCATGAAAGATATGGTCGGGGGTTCCTATACGAAGGCGCTCCGCACCATGTTCATGCCGGAATGGCTCTCCATGAATGGTGTCATGGCAGGGATGGCGGTGGTGATGGTGCTGTGGATGCGTGCCGTCCCTCGATCTGCTATGCCCAGCCACAGCTTGTTCTGGCTTGTCATGTCCATGGCGCTTGTTGCCGGGGCTCTGGTCGCCTATCCCATTAACTGGTGGCTTGTATCCCATCAGTTAAAGCACGGTCTGATGTCAACGGCGGGAAGGGGCATGCATATGGCTATGGGCCACGGACTGGCCGGGCATAGGTCGTTTCCTCCCGCCCGCACCGCCCATGATGTTTTTGCCACACCACCCCAGGATCCGAGTAATGGCCGTAGCCACCATCCCATAGGGAAACAGTCTCTGGAGGGCCGGCGTGACGGACGGTCGATAGCCGTACACGGTGCCATCACGCGGCCCTATCACACTCCGATTGTGTGGATTAGCGCTGGGCTCTTGGTTCTGGCATTCGTTTTGGCCATGTGGCTTGGCTGAGCTGCAAGCCACCTAGCCAAAAGGGTGTCGATTTGCCCGTTGATACCAAAACGTTGTCGGCATTTGCTCAGCATAGTACCTATAAATGCATAGACCAAGATCGATACCATCGTACGAAACCTTCTGCTGGCCAACAAGGATCTTTCGCAGGGTATTTTCTTGGGGATTAGGGGCAGGCGCTCTATGCTAAATGAATCGTGGGACGGCGGACCTTGGTGTTCAGGGCATGGCCGTGTCAATAGCGTTGCTGGCTCTGAAAAAGCTGCTTGGGGTGAAGCAGGCCAAGGTTTCTCGAGAACAGGCGAAGGCCCACGTGACATAGGACCCCAAGAAAACTTCAGAGGACATGAAGGTAGATACCCGGCCCAGATTGCGGCTGAATAGGCTAGGTCCCGCCAGAGAGGTCTTTCACTTCCTCGGCATTTCTCTTAGACTTAGTGGGGAATCGCACTAGCTCGAAAGGGGATAAGTTTTGGGATTTCTACTGGCCTTATCCGCAGGAATGGTCACCGCCTTTAACCCCTGCGGGGTTGCAATGTTGCCCGCCTTTTTATCCCTCCTCCTGGCGCGCGACGCCAAAGACCTTGCGGGGTGGACCAGTGGTGCCAAGGCGGGGGTGGCCATGACGGCGGGATTTATGGCCGTGTTTGGCCTGGCTGGCGTCATTGTGGCTGGCCTTGGTCACACCATCTTTGTCTTGGCACCGATCACCTCGGTGCTAGTTGCGGTTGGTTTCCTTTGGTTGGCAGTCGAACTGTGGCGTGGGCGATCGGGCTGGACAGGCGTTGTGGGGGGAATAGAAGAGGTGGTGACCCGCCGCCTTCGTCCTCGGGGCCGCTGGGCCTTTTTAATCTACGGGGTGGCGTATGCGCTCATTTCGCTCACCTGCAGTCTTCCCGTATTTATTGCCGTCGCCGCTACCGGGTTTCACCATAGTGTCGGCACTGGATTAATCCAGTATGCCGTCTACGCACTGGGCATGGGCGTGATCGTGACGGGCCTTGCCATCCTGACGGCGGTAGCCCGGGACTTGGCAGATCGTGCGATACAAATCGCTCTCCCATTAATACCGAAGTTGAGTGCGGTGGTCATGGCGGTCGGAAGCCTATATCTCCTCTGGTATTGGTTTGGGGGACCGGGTACTAAGACCGGACTGATTTGATGAGAGGGAGGAGACGATGAAACAGTGGAAAGCAGGACTGCTCCTTGTTCTTCTAGTGGTCATGGTGGGCGGGATTGGCCTTGCGGCCGATCGTTTAGTTTCCGGCTGGCATCCCAGTACTATTGCTGGCCCGCCCGCCAAAAACACGGTTTCCGAGGCCACGACGGTCACTGCAGAGGTAGACAAGGGAGCACCTTTGAAGAAGCTTGCTCCGAACTTCACGCTCACGAACCAGTTTGGGAAAAGTGTCAGCTTAAGTCAGTACCGCGGGCGAGTCGTGGTCTTAAGCTTTATTGACTCGAAATGCACTACCGTTTGCCCGCTAACGGCGGTGGTTCTCAAAAATGTTCGTCAGGACCTTGGACGCTATCGCAACGACGTCCAGCTTGTCGCGGTAAATGCAAATCCTGTCGCCACCCGCGTGGCCGATGTGCGGTCGTGGTCGGAAACCCACCACATGCTCCACCAATGGGAGTTTCTTACCGGGAGTCCGAGTGCGCTGAAAGCGGTGTGGAAAAAGTATTATGTCTATAGCCAAGTCCTCAAAAATAATCAAATTGAGCATGTGCCAGAAGTCATGGTGATTGGGCCACATGGCCACGAGCGTTGGCTTTACCTGAATTCCAGCGACAACCGCGTGGGGGTAATCGCAGCAGAAGTGCGCGAGGTCATGACCCACGTGATTCCTCTCTTGCCGGGACATCCTGGCCTCCGTGGATTTCCCCATGCGCGCCAGCTCACATACCTCCCTGGAACGGAGGGACCGTCCGGTACCCGTGGTTTCTCTGCGTCGGCCATCGAACCCAATGGCCATCTATCATCGGTAAGTGTGGGTAATGGGCAGAAAGCCGTGTTGCTGGACTTCTTTGCCACCTGGTGCCCTGACTGCCAAGAAGAGATTCCTGTATTAAAAGCGTATGAAAAGGCTGCAAAACGGCAGCATCTTCCATTGGTGCTGGGGGTGGACTTGCGCCTCTCTGAGTCGTCCACCACCCATGTAGAGAAATATGTGCGGTCGGTTCATCTTCCCTATCCAGTAGCCTTGGACAAATCCGGTAGCATTTCGGCAGCCTATGGGGTAAGTGGGATCCCGACAGAGATACTGGTTTCTGGCACGGGAAGGATTCTATGGTACCATCAGGGACTGTTGGGCCAAAGTGCACTGAAAACTGCCGTGAAGGCGCATCTTAAGCAGTGATTCCGAGGCAATCATATCCCGGTGACGAGCCTTGTTCTCAATTAGATGAAATAGGTGGTCCCTGTCGAACAGCAGATCCGATGATTTACCGGAATGACACGAGATCATGAATAGCAAGATCCATGGGCGTATGTGCCGTGCTTTGTGGCATCCGACGTCAATGCCACGGCGGAGTCGGTCTCTTTCAACCGACGGGGGGATGCACCATGCCATCCCCATGGGGCACTCGCCATGGTTGGTCGCATGTGGGCACCGGGGATGGCATCGTACCCCGACAACGTCAGGAACAGATCGGGCGTCCCCGGTCGTCACGGCCCTCCGGAGCCTCACCCCCATGACGATTGAGCGGGATCATCGGGATTCTCGGGACAGCCCTAGATCCTGATAGAGAGTCGCTTGCTCGTATTCAGCATCGAGAATGGCTTGCCGCCGGTCATCCCAGTAGCACAGCCTGCGCGGTATGAAAAAGCCTCATTTCTTTCGTCGTCGGCTTACAATGATTAGCCAGACAGTCATTCCATTCATCCAGACGACTTCACCAGGTTAGTAAGTTGCGCGCTTCCACGGTTCGGGGGCAATAAGGCGCCGTCTGACAGACTATTTCTATGACATCGAATATACTTGAGCATTGCAAGCATTGGCTATATGATGAACATGTGTGAATTATGGCGGGAGGTGTGTGCCGGTGGAGTCCCTCCAAGAACGAGTACTGCACTTTATGGATCGCGAGATTTACCCCAATGAGACGCGCTATGCCCAAGAAGTTACGGAAAATCGCTGGAAATCGCCCCCCATCATGGAGGAATTGAAACAAAAGGCCAAAAAGCTCGGCCTGTGGAATCTATTTCTTCCCGATAGTGAATATGGGGCGGGGCTTACGAATCGCGACTACGCCCCTTTGGCAGCGATTATGGGACGGTCTTTGATGGCCCCTGAAGTGTTCAACTGCAATGCTCCCGATACTGGCAATATGGAGGTGTTGGCGCGCTACGGTTCGCCCGAACAACAAGAGGAATGGTTGCGGCCCCTTCTCGAAGGCCGCATTCGTTCCTGCTTCTCGATGACCGAGCCAGACGTGGCATCTTCAGACGCAACCAACATCCAAACGCAAATTGTCGATGATGGCGATGCCTATATTGTCAACGGCAGGAAGTGGTGGTCGACCGGTGCGGGGCATCCTGACTGCCGCGTCGCCATTGTCATGGGTGTGAGCAACCCGGAGGCGCCGCGCTATGAGCGCCAATCGATGATTTTGGTGCCGCTAGACACTCCGGGTGTTCACATTGAGCGCACTCTCACGGTGTTTGGATACGATGATGCGCCCCACGGGCACGCCGAAATTCTCTACGACCACGTGCGGGTTCCCAAGTCCTCCATCATTTGGGGGGAGGGGAAGGGGTTCGCCATTGCCCAAGGGCGGCTTGGACCCGGTCGTATTCACCATGCCATGCGCCTCATAGGAATGGCGGAGAGGGCATTGGAGCTGATGGTGGAGCGCGCTCTGGCACGCCGTACCTTTGGGCAGTTGCTCGCGGATCAGGGCGTCGTCCGCCAATGGATAGCTCTCTCGCGTATTGAGATTGAACAAGCACGGCTGTTAACGCTGAAGGCCGCGGAGATGATGGATACTGTCGGCAACAAAGAGGCTCGGCGGGAGATCGCCATGATAAAGGTGGTGGCTCCGCGGATGGCTCTTTCCGTACTCGACCGGGCCATTCAAGCGTTTGGAGGGGCGGGGGTGGGACCCGACACGCCGCTCGCCGCTATGTGGGCCCACGCGCGGACACTGCGCCTTGCCGACGGGCCAGACGAAGTCCACCTTGACCAGTTGGCGCGCAATGAGTTGAAGCGGGCGCGGGCCCGGTTGGAGGCTGGACGGCCTACGCCCTAAGAAAGAGGGATAAGCATGACTGTGTTCGACTTGTTTAGCTTGAAAGATCAGGTTGCGGTAGTCACAGGGGGAGGTCGCGGACTGGGGCGGGCGATGGCGGAGTCCCTGGGAGAAGCGGGGGCTCGGGTGGTTATCGCCGCGCGCAAATTCGATGAGGTGAAGGAAACCGAATCCTCCTTCCAAGCGCGCGGAATTGAGGCCATGGCCGCTCGGCTCGACGTCTCAAACCCGGCGGACATCGAGGCCCTTACGCAACAGGTGCTCGACCGCTACGGGCGCATCGATGTATTAATCAACAATAGCGGTGCTAGCTGGGGGGCACCATCGCTGGAGATGCCTCTGGACGCCTGGAATAAGGTGTTAGCGGTCAATGTTACGGGAACTTTCCTCATGTCGCAACGGGTTGCCAAGGTGATGCGGGAACAGGGGGGCGGCCGCATTGTGAACATCGCTTCGATTGCGGGGCTCGCGGGCACCGACACCGAGATTTTGGACGCGGTGGGGTACTCTGCCTCCAAAGGGGCCGTCATCGCCTTGACGCGGGACTTGGCCCGCAAATGGGCGCGATGGAATATTCGTGTGAACGCCATCGCTCCGGGATTTTTCCCGACCAAGATGGCCCAAGGAGTCATTGACCATCATGGAGAGCTCTTACTGCAAGGAACGCCTTTGAAACGGTTTGGCGCCATGGACGACATTAAAGGGCTGGCCCTGTTGCTCTCCTCACGAGCTTCAGACTATATGACGGGTGCTGTCTTGGTTCTGGACGGTGGCGCATCCGCGTAAGAGGGAGATGGGAAGATGGGGATTGAGGTACGATCGCAGGCGTTGTATCCGCCAGAGGTGCCTCGGACAATTGAGATTCCTCCGTGGCGCGTGGAGCACTTGCTGGAAAATACCAAAAACCGTTACCCGGAGCATCCAGCGCTTGAATTTTATGGAAAGCACTGGACCTACCAGGAACTCTGGAACGAGGCCAGACGGTTTGCCCGGGCACTACAAGACCGTGGCATAAAACCTGGCGATCGGGTGGCATTGATGTTGCCGAATTGCCCCCAATTTATCATCACTTATTATGGGACGCTAATGGCGGGCGGCATTGTCAGCCAACTGAACCCACTGTTGGTGGAGCGGGAACTAGAAGCGCTCTTAAACGACTCGGAAAGTATTGCCATCGTAGCGTTCGACCAAGTTCTCGAGAAGGTGTTGGCCGTTCGGCCCTCCACAGCGTTAACCGTCGTTATTGGGGTATCCTTTAACGGTCCGGTGTCTCTAGAGGGTGTCGAAGACTTTGCCCAGCTGATGGCGTCGTCGGCTGGCGACCCGGACGACGTTGGCGGAACAGCCGAGGATATCGCCGCCTTTCAGTACACAGGAGGCACCACGGGACGGTCGAAAGCGGCGATGCTAACTCATCGCAACCTCGTGGCCAATGTGTTGCAGACCTATAGCTTTGGCCAAGGCAGCATGACCATGGGCGAAGAAACCGTGCTCACGGTTATCCCGCTTTTTCATGTGTACGGCATGACGGTCTGTCTGAACCTCGGAGTATATCTGGCAGCGAAGCTGGTGGTGTTGCCCCGCTTTGTCATCCCAGAGGTGTTGGGGGCCATCCGGGATCAAGGGGTGACGCTTTTTCCGGGCGTTCCTACGATGTACATCGGCCTCTTGCAAGTCGAAGACTTGGCGTCCTACGGGGTGTCTAGTGTGCGGGTGTGCAACAGCGGGAGCGCCCCGATGCCGGTGGAGTTGATCGAGCGTTTTGAAAGTCGCACAGGGGCAATGGTTTTGGAAGGCTATGGTCTTTCGGAGTCCTCCCCGGTGACTCACAGTAATCCCTATTGGGGCACCAAGAAGCCGGGGACGGTCGGCATTGCCCTACCATCCACCGAATGTCGGGTCGTGGACCCGGAATCTGAACGCGACTTGGAACCCGGGGAACTTGGCGAACTTTGGGTCCGGGGCCCGCAGGTGATGAAAGGATATTGGAAGCGGCCTACGGAAACTTCCGAAACGCTCACGAACGATGGATGGCTTCGCACCGGGGATATTGCTTCCTACGACGACCAAGGATACGTGTCCATCAAAGACCGTCTCAAGGATTTAATTATCGCCAGTGGCTATAATGTGTATCCGAGAGAAATCGAGGAAGTGCTGTACCAGCACCCGGATGTCCTGGAAGCGGTGGTAGTCGGCCACCCTGACGAATACCGGGGGGAGACTGTGCGTGCCGTGGTGGTTCAACGCCCGGGTTCAGGGTTAACGGTGAACAGTTTGAACGAGTATTTGGGTCAAAACCTTGCCCCGTATAAACGACCAACCATGATTGAGTTTCGTGACACGTTGCCCAAAAGTGCTGTCGGCAAAATATTGCGGCGCGTGGTGCGCGACGAGAAGTGGGGGTAGACGTGGCTCAGATTATTCCCATGCGTCCGGGCGAAGAATTGAATCCCCGTGTGCTGACCCCGCTCCTAGAATCGTTATTTCCTGGCCAGGGTCCGTGGACGTATGCGCAGTATGCGGCTGGACACTCCAACCTCACCTACCTTCTTTCCTCCCCGTCGAGAAAGGTCGTGCTTCGGCGCCCACCCAAGGGCCCCTTGCCGCCCCGGGCGCACGATATGGTGCGAGAGTACCGATTATTGCGGGCGATTCATCCGCACTACCGTTGGGCCCCTGACGTGTATTTCGTGTCGGAGGGCGACCAAAGTTTGCTAGGCGTACCATTTTTCCTGATGGAGGCGCGTTCTGGCGTGCTAATCGATGGGGAGTGGCTATCTCATGTGGATTACCGGCCATCCCTCGGGCGGCAGATTTCAGAGGTGATGGTGCAACGACTTGCCGACTTGCACCGGTTGGATTGGCGTTCCACCTCGCTTCGTGAAATGGTGAAGCCTGAAGGATTTATGCGCCGCCAAGTCGAGGGATGGGTGACTCGCTATCAGCACGCTAAGACGAAAGAGGTAGCCGGGGTTGAGGCGCTAATGCGCTGGCTTTCGGACCGGGCGCCAGAGTCCTTGGACTCCTCGGTAATCCATTATGACTATAAGCTCAACAATGTGTTGTTTTCGCCGGAATTGACAGATCTCACCGGGATTTTTGATTGGGAAATGGCGACCGTCGGCGACCCGTTAGCGGATCTGGCCGTGGCTATGAGTTATTGGCCCCAGGCTGACGATCCGGACGTGTTGCGAACCATATTTGAGAGCCGCCCTGCCACGGCGCAGCCCGGCTTCTTCACGCGCCGTGAATGGGTGGAAGCCTACGCACGTGCCACGGGGCGGAGCATCCGTCATTTCAACTACTATCTCACCTTCGCCTATTTCAAACTAGCGGTGATTTTACAGCAGATATATGTCCGCTATGTCAGGGGGCAGACTACGGATGCACGTTTCGCTTACTTCGGAGAAGCCGTCGAGCAACTTTTAGAGGTGGCGATGGAGCAATCCCGCCGGGGCCAGGGCTGAAAGACAGCAGAAAGATGCCTCGGCCGCCTTGGTGTGACGGGGACCGGGGCTTTAGCTTGATCGTGACTTGGTCTTGGGAGGACCCACCTTTCGTATGAGAACGCGACGCTAGGGGCCGCTGAGGAAAACCACGGGACGGATGTCCTCGCTCAGGGCACCAAGCCGTAGCTACATCGCCAAAAACGACGATCCCCCGGCCATTGCCGCTGACACGACATCCCATCTCCAAGCCGCACGGGAAAGGCCGACCCAATATCCGCTCATGGCGGGCCCCGTCGCCAGTTCCATGAGCCATAGCCGTTGAGCATTGACCGGCTTGTTCGCACACGGTCAAAACACAATGCTTGGGGGAGGCCATATAGCTTCCCGTTATTCCAATAGCGAAGAGGTGGGATTCCGAAATAAGGCGACAAGCTGGGACCACCGCTGGTATTGCCAATAAAGGTGAACCCAAAGTGGCGGATGATCCATCGATGAATCATTCGTTTCCGAACTCTGCGAAGACGAAGCCCTCAACGAGGCGTGATTGAAGCCCTTCGTTGTCAATTATTCCATCTATGGCATATACCCGAGGGGGCATGAAGAAATTAGGTCTATTTGGCCATGGTTTTTGGGCCGGTTGGGGAATCTCAAAGGCAGCGATTGGGCCTTAATATTACGTTGTCGGACGATGGTAGTGAAATGATGCTGAATCGCCGGTCCGCACTTTACAAATATACCACACGGGGTACAGTAAGTATTAAGGGGGGGCAATGATGAACGATAGCTTAAATCTGATGCTACTCTCGGGCGAATACGCCAAGATTCACGCGGCCGCGATGGTGACGTTGGTCGCGAGTAGCTTAGGGCAGCCGGTGAATATCTTTGTTTCGATGGAGGCGCTACCCGCCTTTCATAAGGATTCCAGCGAACGAAATGCGATTGGTAAAGGACCTATCGGGCGCATCATCGCCGAGACCGCCTCACCCGACTATTTGGGGCTCTTTAAGGAGGCCAAGGACATGGGCGAGGTTCATCTCTACGCCTGTAGCTTGGTAATCGACTTGAAGCATTGGGACCTGAATCAGCTAGTTCCTATTTTTGACGACATGATGGGCATTGCAGGATTTTTAGGCAAGGTGAGTGGCGGTACGTCACTAACGTTTTAAGGAGGATGGCAACGTTGGCCGATGCAAAAGTTGTGGATGCCCGTGGATCGTTTTGTCCGGGACCGTTGATGGAGCTCATCAAGGGTATACGACAAGAGCCCGTGGGCACCGTCTTGGAAGTTTGGTCGTCCGATCGCGGCTCCGCCAAAGACATTCCCGAATGGGTGGCCCGTGCTGGCCATGAGGTGGTTGGAAACGTTGAAGAAGACGGTATCTTTAAGGTTCAAGTCAAAAAGATGAAGTAGCACGAAAGGCTGCACCAAGGGTTGTAGCCTATCTGATATCAAGGGGGAACCTCAATGACACGGGTTGTGCTGTTAGGTGGCGGCGTGGGGGGAAGCATGGTGTCGAACCAGTTGGCTCGCCAACTGAAGTCCGAGATTTTGCGAGGCGAGGTTGAGATTACCGTTATTAATGAGAGCGAAATCCATGTCTACCAGCCCTATTTCCTTTACATGGCCTTTGACCAAGTTGTGCCAACCGAAGCCAAACGTCCAGAGCGGCGCGTCATTAACTACCTCATCAAGTTAGTGGTTGGACACGCAGAGCGCGTGGACCGTGAGGCCAATGCGGTAGTGATGGGAGACGGGACTCGTATTTCCTATGACTACCTAGTGATTGCCACCGGTAGTCGTCCCGCGCCGGAAACTATTCCGGGGTTGGTGGAGGGGGGACATATCTTCTACACCGAAGAGGGCGCGTTGAAGCTCCGAGATGCGTTGGCTGACTTCAAGGGCGGTCGGATTGTTGTCACCGTGGGGGTGCCGCACAAGTGCCCGGTGGCGCCGGTAGAATTTACACTGATGGTGCGAGATTGGCTCAACAGTCGTGGCATGGAATCATCTGAGGTGTTGTATACGTATCCCATCGGCCGCCTGCACTCGTTGGAACCGCTCGCAGATTGGGCCTCTGATGTCTTTCAAGAGCGCAATATCGACTCTCGGACGTTCTTTAACACAGAGACCGTTGATCCCGACAACAAAACCATTACAAGCCTCGAAGGAGAAACGGTGTCCTATGACCTCTTGGTCGCGATTCCCCCGCACATGGGGCAAGACGTGATTAAGCGTTCGGAGCTTGGTGATGGGGGAAACTGGATTCCTACGGATCGCTACAGCTTACAGATGGCGGGGACGGACAACATCTACGTCTTAGGCGATGCGACCAACCTGCCCATTAGCAAAGCTGGGTCGACGGCGCACTTCGAAGCTGACGTGGTGTCATCCAATCTCATCAACCGCATCCGCGGCGGTCGTGGGTCCATTCGTTATGACGGGAAAGTGTTTTGCTTTATTGAGGCGGGCAACGACGAAGCGACCTATATCAAGTTCGACTACCAGCATCCTCCCAAGCCGCAGGCGCCGACTGAAATGATTCATTTGTACAAGCTGGCATTCAACAAGATGTACTGGCTCTCGGCAGCCGGCATTTTGTAGGGGACAGCAGTCACAAGGAGGGTTGGCGATGGGCAAGATAGAGGTGGACGAAAATACCCTCAGGGAATTAACCGCGCTTCTGAATGCGATCAAGGATAGCGCAACGTCAGGTTTGGCGGAGCGCATCAGCAACCTCATGGTCTCCCTGGGGGCCGTGGCAGCGGAGGTCGATGCGGGTCCTGCCAGCACGATCGTGGAAACCGCGATGGACAATGCAGATGCCTTGGTGCTAGCCATGAAGCAACTGGGAGATTGGCAGCGCAATGGGACCTGGACCTCTCTCACGGAGGTGGCGTCCTTGGTGTCAGCCTTACGAGACAGCGCTACGCCTCAGTTGGCCGAACGATTGTCGAGTATGGCGATCGGGCTCGGCGAAATTGCCGGTGAGGCAGGTCGCGGCGTGGCCGAGACGGTGCGTGCCGTGGAACATCATGGGGAGAATTTCGCACAGATGCTCCAGCAACTGGGGACTTGGCAACAAGATGGCACATGGGACGCGTTGATGCAGGTTGTGACATTGGTCAAGGGTCTCAACGATTCATTGACCCCCCACTTGGTGGAACGCGCCATGGCGTTTGTCTCCGATGCGGTGATAGACGTCGGCACTGTCCTTGATTCGGGACTTCTTCACGTGGGTGTACGGGCGGCAGAGGTCCTTTCCGAGGTCACTGAGACCGTTGCGGTGGACACGTCGCGCGTAACGTTGACGGGACTGATGCGGAGCTTGAAGGAGCCGGAAATCCAACAGAGCGTAAAGTTACTGATGGGTCTCTTGCGTCGTTTGCCCGAAATAGTCGCGCAAGCAAATTAGCTATCCGATCTAATGAGCCCCCAGCTAACGAACGTCATGGCTGGGGGCGTTCTTTTTAGGAGCGATTATACGGGCATGCGGGATTTTTCGGGCCGGGCAAGACTCCACACGGTGAAGCCACCACTGAGATTGAAGACAGTCGTCCGGCCCGCCTGCCGGAGGATACGTGATGCGAGATAACTGCGGTGACCGCTACGGCAGTAGACGACAATTGTGCGGTTATCGGGGATTTCTCCGAGGCGTTGGCGGAGGTCATTCAGGGGGATGTTTTTGGAACCGGCAATCTTGCCACTCGTGACCGTTTCGTGTTTATCCCGCACGTCCAACAGAAAGGGTGGTTCGGCGCTGGTGAGCCACTGGGCCAATTGGTCGGCGGCCACATTCTCCACCAGGTGTTGTTGATGGTTCGTGGCACTCATGCCGGCGATTACCACGGGATCCTTCGCTGCCCCGACAGGCGGGGCATATGCGAGATCTAATCCCGCCAGATCCTCTACCGTCATGTTCGCGTGAATGGCCGTCGCAATGACGTCAATACGTTTGTCTACGCCGTCTTCACCAGCGGCCTGGGCTCCGAGAATGCGGCCCGTGTCGGGATCGTATAAGAGTTTTATGAGGATGTCCCGCGCGTTTGGATAGTACCCTGCATGATGACCGCGGACTGTGTGTAGAAGACGGTACGAGATCTGCTCGCGTTGCGCAGTTTTTTCCGTGAGTCCAGTCACGCCGACCACATAGGGGGAAACCTGGACGATGCCGGTTCCTAGGGACCCTTTGAGGGTGGCGTCACCACCGGCCGCATTGGTGCCGGCCACACGACCTTCTTTATTGGATACGCCCGCAAGCGCCCACCACCGGGGCCTTTGAGTCACTAAATCCCACTTTTCGACGGCGTCACCAGCCGCGAACACGTCGGGGTGGGATGTCTGCATGCGATGGTTGACACGAATGGCTCCCGTGACGCCCAAGTCAAGTCCCATGGACTGGGCGAGATGGATGGATGGGCGAACGCCCAACCCCATGACCACGAGATCGGTGCTGAGGCTCTGACCGGATGACAAGTCAACCAGGGGATGACCCACGGTCCCCCTAATACCCATAAGGGTATTAGACAATGCCGCTTGGATTCCCAGATGGGGAAAGCGGGTTTCTAAGAATCCTGCAATGTCGTCATCCACGGGTGGCAGGACGTGGGCTGCCTTGTCCACGAGCGTGACCTCGACTCCTCGATGACGGAGTACGTCCGCTATTTCTAAACCAATAAACCCGGCACCAATGATGGCTGCATGGTGCACGGCCTTCGTGTCAAGGTATTCTCGCAGACGTAGAGCATCGGGAACGGTGCGAAGAAAAAACACATCCGGGCGGTCTATGCCAGGAAGGGCTGGGACAATGGCGGTGGACCCCGGCGCCAGTATCAGGCGATCGAACGTCGCATAGTCCGGTTGTCCAGCACGCACAAATCGGAGACGCTTGGCCGGTAGATTCACATCGGTGATTTCTGTATTAACGTGGACGCGGATACGGAATCGGTCCCACAAACTTTCCGGGGTTTCCAGCAAAAGGTCGGCGGCCTCAGCAATCTGCCCCCCCACGTAATAGGGTAATCCGCAGTTGGCATAGGACACATAAGGTCCTTTTTCGTAGAGGGTGATTTCCGCTTCCTCATTGAGACGTCTCGCGCGCGTAGCCGCGCTGGCACCTCCGGCGACGCCGCCGATAATGGCAATTCGCATAGTTTCCTTGCCTCCTAACTGTTCTGGGACCAATATACACCGTGGGGTATATGAGAATCAGGACCAAATGGCCCATTCTGAAAGGGCCTTGTGGTTCCATGCTGAGCGATGGCGAGTATTTTCTGAGCGGATCTCCGTATTGGAGCTCGTAGCTACCGAGCCTTTGTACTTGGAGACATTTGAGGGCGTCTTAAAGCCACGCGACCGCAGATTCTTCTCAGTCACCACTTCTGTTTCTCCGCCTCCCGGCATTGGCTATGAAGTCGTTAAGTTTCTTAACGTTATGATAATATGGGAGAAGACGAATCGTAGGAAACGACGGCCGGAGCGATCCGGTCGTCCCCCTTGAGGTGAGAGATTGAGTCCAACAAAATTACTACGCACATTTATTTGGGAACGTAAGTGGGGGTATTTGGCCGCCGTGGTGGCCATTGGCCTGGCGCAATTTTTTCAGGTTCGCATTCCCCATATTCTGGGTAATTTTATCAATCGGCTGAAACTGGGCGGATCCACACAGCATATCATCTTAGGATTTGCTCTCGAGTTGGCCGTAGTGGCGGCCGGGTATGTGGTTTGTTTCGGGTTCGGGCAAACGCAAGTGGGCCGCTTGGGCCGTACCTGGGAATACGAAATGCGTCAGCACTTGTTTTCCCATTGGGAGACCTTGAGCTCGCGATACTTTCAGCAGCACAGTGTCGGGGACTTGCTGAACCATTCCTTGAACGACGTGACATCAGTCCGCCAAGCGCTGTCCATGGGTCTGAACCAAATTAGCCAGGCGGTATTTCTTTTCATCGCGACCCTGTACATGACGATTCGGACCATCGATCTGAAGCTGACCCTGTTTAGCCTCGTGCCGCTGCTTTTAATTCCCGTGGTCATTGCCATTATCCGCCCTCAAGTCCGCTTGCGCTCACGGTTAGTGCAAGAAGGCTTATCGGACATGTCGGAACTGGCCGAAGAGAGTTTTCAGGCCATCCGATTGATTAAGGCCCAATCCAACGAGTCGATTGAGCAAGGCCGATTCACGGAAAAAACTGAGACCATCGTGGATCGCCAGATGAGCTTGGTTCGCCTTAACACGCTGTTTCAGGCGCTGGTCCCGCTCTTGAGCGGCATTGGCTTCACGGTAGGACTGGTTTACGGCGGCTGGTTGGTCATTCACGGGCAGATTTCCTTAGGCTCGTTCGTCGCCTTTACCGTGTACCTTAGCATGTTGGTGCAGCCGTTGATGCAGTTCGGGATTGTGATTAATCTCTTTCAAAATGCCTCGGCCTCCATCGTCCGCCTCAAGACACTTTTGGGAGAGCAGCCGGACATCGGAGACCCCGAGGAGCCGATTGTGCGCGACGTGTGGCATGGAACGCTCGAGGTCAAAGACCTGACCTTCCAATATCCCGGCGTGGACCACCCGACCCTTTCGGAGGTGAGCTTTCGCGTACCGGAAGGTAGCACCCTCGGCATTGTGGGACGCACAGGGGCCGGTAAAACCACCCTCTTGAACTTAATCCTTCGGGACTACGACCCGCCGCGGGGGACCATCTTGTTTGATGGGGTGGATATCCAGGACATGCGACTTGCCGATCTTAGGCAACAAGTCGCCTACGTTCCTCAGGACGGCTTCCTCTTCTCGACCACCATCGGCCGCAATATCGCATTTTCGAAGCCAGCCGTGGTGCCCGAGGCGGTGGAGACGGCAGCGCGGCAATCGCATATTTGGGACACCATCCAGGAGATGCCGGACGGCATCGAAACGGAAATCGGTGAACGGGGGATTATGCTTTCGGGCGGCCAACGCCAACGCACGGCTATTGCGCGTGCGCTTATCAAGACGGAGGCCAAGCTTCTCATATTGGATGACAGTTTATCAGCCGTCGATACGCGCACGGAAAGTGACATCCTCGGGGTGCTCCGCCAAGTGCGCGGCCAAAAGACGACGATCATTGCCGCACACCGCTTGTCCGCATTGCGGGACGCCGACTGGATTATCGTCCTGGATAAGGGGCGGATTGTAGAGAGCGGGGTCCACCAGGACCTGATTCATCAACCAGGCCTCTACCGCGACCTCTACCAAATTCAAACCGGGGGTGAGCCTGCCCATGCCTAGAGTGGACGATTGGGACGACAAACGGGAAGCGCGTATGAGCGACAGTGCCACCGCCATGCGCCATCTGGTCGGTTATGCGCGGCCATTTCTCGGCGAATTCCTTGTCGTGGTGGGACTGGTGCTGGTTTATATTGTCACCCAGGTCATGCAACCGTGGTTGGTGAAGATTGTCATCGATAAAGATTTAATCGTTCGCCACCCGGCGTTTCGGTCCATTTTAACCATCGGCATCATGTATCTGGGCATCACCATTATCGGGCTCTTTTCCAACTTTACACAGAATCGCAAACTGCAATGGATTGGTCAGCGCATTGTCCGTAATATTCGAAACGACTTATTCCGGCACATTGAGTCCTTGTCGGTGCGATTTTTCGACACCCATGAGACGGGTCGGCTCATTACTAACGTATCCAGTGACACCAACCAAGTGAGTCAGTTTTTCACCAGCTTTTTGTTAAGCCTCATTCAAGACGGTGCCACGCTTTTGTTTGTCATGGGCGCGATGTTGTTGTTGAACTGGAAAATCGCCCTCATGAGCTTTGTCGTCATCCCCATCATCGTTCTCATTTCCGCGCTCTTTCGAAAAAAGCTGCGGGAGAACTATCGCTACACCCGGAGCCGCTATTCCCGGCTCATTGGGTTCACCGCGGAAAATCTGGGGGGCATGCGTATCACCCAAATCTTTCACCAGCAGAAAAAGCAATATGACCAGCATACGGAGTTCAACCGGCGATACACGGAGGGAAATATTAACGAATACAGCTGGTCGGTGCTTTTTAACCGGACGTTTAGTGTACTCGGCAACCTCTCAGTCGCCCTGATGATGTGGGTGGGTGGGGAAGCCGTTTTACACCGCACCATTCAGGTGGGCGTGTTGTATGCCTTTATCTCCTATGTTCAGCAATTTTTCAATCCCATCAACTCGCTGACTCAAAACTGGAACACGCTTCAAACTTCCATGATTTCAGCAGAGCGCATTGGCGGGGTGCTATTAACCAAGCCAGAAATTGAGGATCCGCCGAAGCCAGTCGAGGTCCCATGTGAAGAGCCGGGAGGTCCTTCCGACGTGGAAGGGCGGGTGGAATTCAACCACGTGACCTTCGGCTACGATCCGGAAAAGCCGGTGATTCGAGATATTACCTTCTCGATTCCCCCGCGGTCATTTGTGGGATTTGTCGGGGAGACGGGGGCTGGCAAGAGTACTCTTATGGGCCTGTTGACACGTTTTTACGACGTCCAAGACGGGCTTATTACGGTTGATGGGATCGATGTGCGGTCTTTCCGACAACAGGATCTGCATCGCCTGATGGCCATCGTTCAGCAGGAAGTCAACCTATTTTCGGGGACGGTGCGCGACAACATTCGATTGTTTCGTCCTGAGATTAGCGATGAGGCGGTCGAAGAAGCGGCTGCCATTGCCGGGGCAGATGCGTTTATTCGTGAGTTGCCGGGAGGATATGATGCGCGCATCCGCGCCAAAGGTGCCAACTTATCGTTGGGCCAACGCCAACTATTGGCCTTCTCTCGGGCACTGGCGCTTCAACCTAAAATTCTTATTTTAGACGAGGCGACAGCCAGTCTTGATTCGGCCACCGAGATGGCCCTGCAACAAGGGCTCACCCGCATTGCCGCGGGCCGCACCACCTTGGTGATTGCCCATCGGCTGTCGACCATTCGGCAGGCGGATACCATTTATGTGATGGATCATGGTCGCATTATTGAAGAGGGCAACCATACGCAACTGATGAGTCAGGGTGGGTATTATGCGGAACTGGTGCGTAAATCGGCGCCGACCGAACTTGTCGAGCGAGAAGCTTAAGCGGCAGCTAAAGGAGAATCCAGCGATGGCACTTGATCCGAAAGTGGAGATGTTTTTATCCCAATTGCCCCAACAGTCGTAAGCGGATTTAACCGTCGACGAGGCTCGGCGCCGAGATGATGAGGGAGCGGCATTCCTTCAAGCCATGTTCCCGGGGCCCACCATGGAGAGTGCCGAAGATTTCGTAGTTGCGACATCCTTCGGCGACGTCCCCGTTCGCCATTACCGTCCCCAGAAGGTCGCCTTGCCGCACCCGATTGTCTTCTATCATGGGGGAGGATTTGTGCTCGGGAGCATTGCAACCTACCATGGCCTGGTCTCGCGTCTCGCCGACACCCTGTCGGCCGACGTCTTTTCCGTCGATTACACGCGAGCACCGGAAGCGAAGTTTCCTGTGCCCGTGCGACACTGCTATGAGGTGACGCCTCATATCGCCCAAGAAGGCAGAACCTGGGGGTACCATGACGCGAAGGTGGTCGTGGCGGGCGATAGCGCCGGGGGCAATTTTGCCGCAGTGATTAGTCAACTGGCCAAACAGGATGAGACCTTTACCGTCAGCGCGACCCTACTCTTTTACCCCACCGTAGACATGTTGGGTGAAACCGAATCCCGCCTACAGTTTGGTCACGGATACTTGCTGGAGACCGAGGCGATGGTCTGGTTTGGAGCGCACTATCTCTCGGATGCGTCCGACGCCCGCGATCTCCTGGCATCGCCGCTATTGGCCTCCGATATATCTGGGTTGCCGCCTACCTTCATCGCCACGGCCGAATATGATCCGTTGCGCGATGAAGGCGAGACCTATGGCAAGCGGCTCCGCGCGGCCGGGAACCTAGTGGAGATGATTCGTTACGAGGGTGTGATTCATGGATTTTTATCGGTGCCCCTGTTTGACCAGGCGGCGGACCTCCTCAAGCGTAGCCGTGCGTTCCTGACGCGGGTTCTCTAGGCCCCCTAAGGCGGACGCTTTCGGGCCGCACAAGCCCCCCATGCCCCACATACGATATCCCAGTGGGAAATATGTGGAAATGGGGTGATTGGAGTCGCCCGAAAACGTGGTTGGCACTGGCTATATCAGGTGGCGGTGTGGTCCGGATTTATAGTCCCCGGTCTGGATACGCACGTTGCCGGTTTGGCTGGGAATCGGTCTCACCTCGCCCTCTTTTCTTTCATGAACTGGCCCTGGTCAAGCATGGCTCTGGCGGCTACGGTCTTAATTTGGGGACACCAGTTTCCGCTGCTAGACCGTACCTACGTTGTGGCGGGCGTGGCGGGGTCAGCGGCCGTGGCGCGTGTGGCCCCAGCGTTAGCTGAGGCGACCAGTGAGGGTGGAGCGGGATTAAAGCGCTCGGTGTCACAAGCGGCGCACGCCAGCCGTCGAGCCATGGGTTGGGCTTTGGTGTCATTTCTCACCATTCCATGGATTGGCCCACATCAAATCCGTCTTGATTGGTTGGCGCTGGCCATCCCGGCGTCGTTTGCCGGTCGGGCGCTCTGGGAACCCTGGTGGTGGCACTTGAGCTGGAATATAGCCGGGTGGTTTACCCGCTCCGGTTGATGATGAGGGTGTGCCGTGAGTGGCACACCTCTCACTCATTTGGGGAGGGCAAGGGGGCCGGAAGCCTTGAGGCCACGCCCCAGGGAAGAAACACGGCTAGACTCACCACCACCACCGCTACACTTCCCCAATCGGTATTGACCCAGCCCTGGTGGGTCAAAAAGGTCATGGCCGTCAGAAAGAGGATATAGGCCATGTACCAAAGCGCGTTGGTCCAATCCTTTCCCGCTCGGTATAGGAGGCTAAATATGAGCGAAGCCAGCGCCAGTAAGATTGCCGCATAGGGAACGGCGGGCCATCCGTTCCAATAGACGATCAGGGAGGCCGAGGCAAATCCCACGAGGGCAATCGCGCGCCCTCCCCGGAGATGCCCGGGGAGCCCTTGTTTGCGGAGGGCCAGCATGACCACCGGATTGACCGCGAATCCCAGATAGCCTCCCACCACGGCGTCATTGATCAGGTTGTAGATGCTCGGAAGCGGCGCCACGATAAAGGCGATGATGGCACCAAGGACGGTGAAGCTCAACAGCGACCATACGGGAATGGCGTGCCGCTCGCTGATTTCCTTGAGTCGCTGGCTCACAATGCCGGTGCGGCTCATGGCCATGAGAACGCGGCTTCCCGAGCCCTGATAGATATAGCCGGTGACGAATGGGCCGATAATGGCGATGACCAGCGTGACGGCGATGAGCCATTCGGCTCGCGCACTGGAAGCAATGGTAAGAAAGGGATTGCCGGGAATTTGGGACACTTGAGACCAATGGCCAGGCGTAATCTTTAATCGGTGCCAGTTGAGGGCAGTGAGAAGTCCTAACGACAGCAAGAGGTAGATAATGGTCTGGCCGATGACCACCCAGAAAATGGATTTACTTAAAAGGCGCGGGTGTTTCATTTCTTCAGCGTAATCAGGAATGACCCGGATGCCCCCGAAGGCAAACATCCCTAAGGGAATGGCGGCAAAAATCCCCCCGGCACCGAAGGGGGTGAAACCCCCATGGCGCGTAAAGTTCCCGAAGTGTGCAAATCCCACGAACCCAATGGCGACCAGCACATAAAGAACCACCTTGACGAGGCCAAAAATATTGGTAAATCGGGCGAAGGCCCGGATACCGAAATAATTGAAGGGGAGAAATAAGACCATGAGCAGGATGGCAACCAGAGCACCGAGTGTGGTGGGGATGCTGCCGGTAACAATGAGATGCGGATAGAAGTAGTTTAGGCCTTCGACTGTGGCAAGGGCCTCGATGGGGGGAATAAAGACGTACCAAATGAGGTCGGCAAAGGCGTTAATCATGTTGGTGGTCTTACCATAAGTGTAGTAGCTATACCGCGACGGTCCTCCCGCTTCCGGATATCGCCGTCCCAGATCCACGTAGGTGAGACCAATGAAAAGATACATGATAGCACCAATGAGCCAGGCTAAAATCACCGAAGGTCCTGCGACGGCGGCCATGCCGGCCGTGCTGAACAATACCCCCGTTCCCACGGCACCAGCGATGCCTAAAATTAAAAGATCCAGCAGGGACAGGTGCCGCCTGAGTTTCGGTTGACTCAAAGGATAACCCCCTTAAAGGAAAAAGACATCATCACGGATGTCTTTTCCCAATATACGCCACAAATGCCTTCACCACCAAAGCCGTTGGACCCGATTTCCAGAAGATGCTAGTGCACGAGCCCGAGAATTCCGACGATGATCAGGTAGGCTGCGACAATGTAGTTCAACAACCGGGGCCGCCACAAGATTAAGATGCCGGCAACGAGCGCTATTGCGGCCGGTATGCGGAGAAAGGCTGTGGTAACCACGACGCTCACACCTCCTTTTTGAGGCTCCTCTCTATTAGTATTCGTCAAATGGAGGATATTTGTGAGAAATGCGGGGATGAGCCCCGAAGATTGTGAAATCTCAAAGACCCTGAAGTCTCGGGGCGTGCTACCTCGGGATGAAGTGAGATACGTTGAGGCGAGCATGCAATTGCTTTACGATGAACGCGACGGTCGTGGTATGAGAGGCAGAACAGATGACCATACGAGGGGGATACTCGATGCAGATCTTTTTTATCGGATTAGGTCAAATGGGGCGCCGTATGGCCGCTCGATTGGACCGGGAGGAGACCACCGTTTGGAATCGGAGCCGCGCCATTTTAGAGGAGTTTGAACAAAAGGGATACCAGGTCGCACCCGACGTGGAAACGGGAACTCGGAATGCCTCGATTGTCATCACCATGCTTCGCGACCAGGACGCGGTCCGCGAAGTGGGCGAGCGGGGACTATTTCGGGGCCTTCATCAGGGGCAGTTATGGATCGATATGACTACCGGAGGTCCTCGCGAGGCCGAATTGTTTCATGCCCTGGCCGCCTCGCAGGGGGCCGGATTTGTTGCGGCGCCCGTGCTCGGCACGTTGGGACCGGCGCGGGACGGCACGCTCACGGTATTAACCGGCGGCACTCAAGGGGACGTGGATCGGGCTCAGCCTATATTGGAACGGTTCGGTCGCGTGCACCGCTTGGACTTGCCTCGGCAAGCCTTGGTCATGAAATTGGTCGTGAATACCCTACTCGCGTTTTACACGGATGCGGTATCCGAATGTCTCCCGTTGTTGGATGATGAGGGGATTGGACGTGGTCAGGCATTGGAAATTTTGATGTCCAGTTCCGTGGCCGCTCCCGTGATGAAAGGCAAAGCCGCTCGCTGGAAGGACGGTCATTATGGCGATCCTGAGTTTCCGATCGCGCTTTTGTCCAAGGATCTGGATCTGATGACGGCGTTGGCGGCTGACAGGGGTTGGGACTTGCCGGGCATTGTCGCCTTGCAGGGACTATTTCGGGAGGCCAGCCGCCAAAAACCCTATCAATCTTGGGACATGGCTGGCATTGGGGAGGCGCTTGCTCGGCGGCTTCAAGACAAATTCCGCCATCCCTCTTGATCAGGAGGGACTAGATAATGGTAAACTGAGGTAAGGTTTCAAGTTCCAAGGGAACTATTACGCGAATGAGGGGGGTCACTGTGAAGCGCACAAATGCTCTATTACTTGCGGCGTTAGCCTCATCGGCGCTTTTGGCGGGATGTGGCATTCAGGCGGCGCAAGCCTCGCAATATATTCATGTTCAACCGAACTCCAGCACCGTGGATGTGAAACTTGTTAGTTCTTTTAGCAACGCCTTGGCGCAAAACGTCGTGGACGGAGTACCGTCGGGCCACCTGACCATTACCGTTCCTGCTGGGTCAACGGTCCGCTTGAAGGTGGTCAACAACGGGCCGATGCCCGAAGCCTTCGGCATCTATCGCAAGGATCTTCAAACGGCCTTCAAGGGGTCAGGGGACCCGTATTATAGTGACGTTGGCTTAAACCCGGTAGCGGGCCTCATCCCAGGGCAGTCCCAAACATACACCTTTACGGCGTCGCATACGGGCACATACACGATTGCCGATTATCTCAACGGGACGACCACTAGCAACGTGCCTGTCAGCAATATTTGGGAGACCTTCAAGGTTGTGAGGTCAGGTGCCCCATCGTTGCAAACCAACTAGATAGGTTAGAAAAAGCGGCCGTTGGGGCCGCTTTTTTATGCATTTCTTGTGGTATCCAGCCGATTTTGCAAGGCTTCCGCGAAGGTTTCGGGATCATCCACTTCGATCGCCACACCCTTATAAAGTTGCCGACCCAAGTGGTAGTCCGCGAGATCTAAGGTCACCACCCGGCTTGGATCTTCGTACGACAAGAAATACCATCCCTGATCGCCCACATAATGCCCTTCGTGAATCGGACCCAGGGTGGTCCCGCCTACACGAAGAAGAGGTGGGACGACCAGGGATTGATGCACCCGGATGATATTGGCGTAGGGGATGACCAGGCGGCCCTGTAGGGCTTCCACCATGGTAAGCCCGGTGAGTTGAATGACCAGATGCTGCTCTTCAAGGTCGACGCGACGCAAAAGACCACCCCTCATGATTCCTCTTGACCATAGACTACGCCGGCCGAAGGGACGGAACAACTAGGAGGGGCCATTTTTACCCCATACCAGGAAATCTCCCGACCGCAACTCGTTGCTTAGACTTCGGGGATAAAGGTGACTTCGACAGGAAATGGTTCGCGGTTGTAGATAACCACACGCATGGCGCCGGCCATTGGCATGGCGGCCGCGATGACAGCGGCCTGGTTCGGGACCGTGGCGAGAATCGTCACCGGTGCCGGCCGCCAGCCGTTTTTTACGGGAAAAGGCGGGCCCGAGGCAAAGTTCCGGGGCAGTACCTTACGTGTGATCGGGTTCATCGCCAGCGGGTGCAATCTCCGAAGCCGGTATCGTCCCCATCCTCCCGGATTGGTAGTCTTCGAAAGCCTGCACGATATCAGCATGGGTATTCATCACAAATGGTCCATAGGACGCGATCGGTTCGCGTATGGGCTCGCCGCCCAAAAGAAGTACTTCCAACCGATCTGTGGGGCCTTCCGGATGGGGACTAGCCATGATGGTTAGGGCATCTCCCGACCCAAATAGGACGCCCTGCCCTTCGTGGATGAGAACTCCCTCGGGGCCTGCCGCTCCACTGCCGGTAAGAACATAGGCGAGCGCATTATACTCGACCGGCCAAGGAACGCGAAGCCGCGCCCCCGGTTCCAGCGAGGCATGCAATACGGTGACCGGCGTCCAGGTGACACCCGGTCCTTGGAAACCACCGACGGCCCCGGCAATGATGCGAATAAGACTGTCACCCGGTTCGGACGCGACCAGCGTCACGTGCTGGGACTCCAGACTTTGATAGCGCGGTGGTGTCCACTTGAGCCGCTCAGGAAGATTCACCCAGAGTTGAATGCCATGAAAGAGCCCTCCCGTTCGGACCAACTCTTCGGGGGGCATTTCATCGTGGAGTATTCCCGCACCGGCGGTCATCCACTGGGTATCACCGTTGGCGATGTAGCCGCCACCGCCTTGCGAGTCATGATGCTCCATGGCCCCGTCCATGACATAGGTCACGGTTTCAAAGCCTCGGTGCGGGTGCCACGGCGCCCCCTTCGCTTCCCCGGGGGCATATTCGACAGCGCCTAGATGGTCCAGCAGTAAAAAGGGGTCTGCTTCACGAAAGCCAATTTCACGGGTGGGCCAAGGACGTCGCACAGGAAAGCCGGCACCCTCTAGTAGTGACGGTGCGGTCACAATGCGTACAACGGGACGATCAACGGCCGCATCGGGCGGCTCCTGAACACGTGGCAAGGCAGTCCAATTTTCCGGTGTAACGGCAGGCATAGGTGTCCCTCCTAACTTACTAAAAAGAAGTCTGAGCCAAAAAGGCGAAACTGTCAAGGTTAGGGTGTGGAAACAAGAACCCTGCTATCCGGTGGCTAGCCTCCGTGAGAGGATTCTCCGAGCCAACTCGGGGGCTGCCACCCGATCCGGCGATAGTGGGTGAATATGGCCAGCAAATAGGTTTCCGAGAACCATTTCTTTGAAATGAAGGTGAGGTCCCCCAGCTGCTTTTGCATGGTGGGGTATTGCATGACGTTGTCCACACTGAGATAGACAATCACTAAGGAGGGAAATTGCGCTTGGATTTGACGGGCGATCTCAAAACCATTTTTGCCGGGCATAAACACGTCCAGGAGGACCGCATCGGGTTCTTCCTCATGAATCATTGGCAACGCTTGGTCACTATGTTTTACGAGACCGACGACATTAAATCGTCCCGATTGCGACAATTCCTCGCGAGCAAACTCGAGAAATTCAGGCTGGTCATCGATAATAACCACACGATAGGCTTGTGTCTGACGTTGTATGGACATACCTTATATTAAGGGTAAAGAGGCACTGCGAGTCAACGATTTAGAGTGCCAGGCCTCAGCAGAAATCGCTAAAGGAGGGCGCGAGTGGACCGAGGAGATCCCGAGTTCTATCAGGAGATTGTCGAGAACGCGCGGCGAGCCGTGGGTGTTCCCTGGGTGCAATTGACCGCGTTCGACAGTACCTCGGGTGTCGTTCGTCAATTGGCCATCTCAGGCTTCAGTTCTCCACGCATACGACAGGCTGAGCGAACATTTTTTCGACTAACGGGAGGGCGGCGAATTAGGAATGTGACGCCGTCTGTTCATGATAATCACTGGCTCCGCACCCTCTACCAGGAGGGACAAGCCATTGAAACCTCTCTCAGCGAAGTATCACGCGGCGTTGTGCCGGATGTGGCCGCACGCCTGGGCGAGCTGGTAGGGTTGCGCCGCACGCTTGGGATTCCTCTGGTCGTTCACGGTTTGGTCATGGGCGCCTTAAACTTTCATTCGCCCCAGCCCTTTACTGCCCGGCAACGGACAATTGCGGCCGCGTTTTGCCGTCAAGTGGAGCTAACGATGGAAAACCGTGAGCTCACACGGCGCCTTGAGACCAACCTTCGCACCCTCACCCGTTTGCAACGACGAATCATCTCAGCCGAGGATGAAGTGAAGGGCGAGCTTGCGGCAGAACTCCATGGACGGGTCCAAACCCGTCTGTTGTTAGCCTGGCGGCGACTCCAGCACCTTGCGCAAATAGTCAACGAAGAGACCGTCCGTGAGGTCATTAGCGATGTCGCCCAGCAACTGGACGAAATACGAGAGGTTGATGTGCGCGGGCTGAGCCACCGTCTCGTTCCTCCCATTCTGTCAACCGGGCTCTTCTCGGCCTTGGCTTTTCTGGCTACTCTCTACGAGCCCGTCATGGAGGTGACGGTGGTTACCCATCCCAACATCGACAAAGCCGCAAATATCCACCTTCCGGTCTTGCCGAATGACGTCCGGCTCGCTTTTTACCGGGTGGCCGAAGAGGCCTTGGCCAACGCCTACCGCCATGGACAGGCGCACCATGCGGAATTAACCTTGACCATGGACCCTTCGCGACTATGCTTAAGAGTTCGGGATGACGGGCAGGGATTTGACCTTGAGGCTATCGAGGAGAGTCTCGGTTTCACGGTCATGCGGGCTCGGATGGAGAGTCTCATGGGCCGTCTAATTATCGACTCGGCTGTCGGTCGGGGCACGATAATCACAGCCGAATTGGTTCCCGACGATGCTTTAAAGACAGCCGTGGTGCGATTTTTGGAGGCGGTGGAGGAATCGCATAGTGGCTAGTCTCGCCATTTCCGAGGAAGCAGCGCGCCGCTTCCTCTTGGACCACTTGTGGCTTGGATCCGGACGCCCGCCGGAGAGCACTGTGATCGACCTGGTGCAACATCTCGAAGCAGTACAGATTGACCCGGTGGCGCGTGTGGGGCGCAATCAGGATTTGGTGTTGATGACGCGAAACACGCGCTATCAGCCGACATGGCTTGACGATGCGCTTATGCGAGGCGACGTCTTCGAATATCGGGCGCAAGAGGCGTCGGTCCTGCCGATGAAAGACTACCCTCTTTTGAAGGGAGTCCGTCAGCGGATGCGGGAGCGCCTCCAGGACGAGTTAGACCGCTATGCTGATATCGTTCAGGAAATTGTGGCCCGCATCGAAGCAGAGGGGCCACTCATGGCCCGTGATTTTGCCAGTGACCATCGTGTCCTTGGCTATTGGGATACGGATCAGGCGCAAACTAAGGCCACTTCCCATGTCTTGAACCTGCTGTATGACGCAGGATATCTAGTGATTGCCAGCCGCCAAGGGGTGATTCGCCGCTTCGACATCCCCCATCGCCGCGTGCCCCGGGCGACTTTGGAGGAGGCGGAGGCCATTGACGTTGAGGACGCTGATCGACGGTTATTCGAAAAGTACTTTCGCGCGTATGGGCTGGTTAACGCCAGTAGTCCACGCCTGGGATGGAGCTATCGGCCCATGCGTTGGCGGCGGGCCTGGATTCAAGAACAAGAAGCGCAGGGGAAGATACTTCGCGTCGACATCAAAAATGTCAAGCGCCCCTATTACGTGCTGGAGGCTTACCGAGACCGACTCATTCACTGGGAGAACGCCGAACGCGGCTGGAACCGACCGATTCGGTTTCTGCCTCCCTTGGACAATCTGCTGTGGGACCGAGACCGTTTAAGCGACCTCTTTTCCTTTTATTATCGATGGGAGGTCTATGTTCCGGCGCATCGCCGCACCTTTGGCGTCTATGCGATGCCCGTCTTGGCCGGGGATCGGCTGATCGGCCGCATCGATCCGGAGCTGCACCGTAGAACCCATACGCTCAGGTTACATAAGATCGAGTTCGAGCCGGGGATTCGGGTGACCCCACGCTTAAAGGATGCCGTAGCCGATGCACTGTGCCGCTTCGGCGATCGACTCGGAGCGCATCAGTTGGCATGGGACCCATCCTTAGACGCGGACGACTCCCATCCCGAGAACCCCGACCAACAGTAAGTAGATGCCGACGGCCATGCGAAAATGGCGCGGTTGCCATAATGTCACCACGCCCGCAATGATGGCGGCTAGTGACAGGATGTCAAGACGCATAGGATTGCCTCCTTTCTCTCTAAAGCATCCTATGCGCCAAGCCTCGCAATGTGACCGGGAGGGGACAAAGAGAAACGGCAAAGAGGCCGTGCCCTCTTTGCCGCTAGCTATCTATCGGATAAACATTTGGTGCAACTCATTGATCACATCATAAGGGGTTTTGTCGCCAGTGGTGTCTCAGAAACGTCTCATGTTGTCGTGAAACCACCCAACCAGGTGTTCCAGGGCTTTTTCTAAGTAGCGATAGTAGGTGGCACGGCTCACGTGTAATTCGGTGGCGTGCTCCCAAACGGCGTTGGTACTGGAGAAAAAGGCCTGCCGTAAGACCTTCTGGTCTCGTTCGGTGAGCGGTGGGGCCGGGGGCGCCGAAAGCGTTTCCCGAACCACGGCCATGAAGTCTTGGGGAGAAAGATTGAGGGCACGAGCCAAGGGGTTCTCTTCCAGAACCGTGAGGTCACCCGCATGACTCAAAAGCTCTCGCATATCGCGCGTGCTGATCATTGGACGCGCCGGGTGCTGCTGGTTGAGAAGACCCTGAATCCACGCACCAAAATGTTGTTGACGCAGGTCAAGAATGAAGAGTTCCTCGTCTAAAACGGGCGGTTGGCTGACGGGAAACGGCCGGCTCTGATAGCCCACGCCCCTAAGGAATGCCTTTAATTCGGGGTTGGTGAGAATTAATAGGCCGAGAATCCCGGCTTGAAAGGCAAATTGATCGCGGGCCACCACCCCTAAAAGGGTTTCGGGGCTATAGTGCCGCTGCTCGAGGTCTAGACCAGTGAGAACGTTAAAGAGGGCATTGGCTTCTTCTGGGCGGCAGCGGCTAATACCGAGGTCCGAAGCCACGAGACGCTCAACGACCAGCGGGTGAAACGAGGCCAACAGATCCAACGTCTGGTCATATAGGGGCAGCGCCACAAACACGGCCAAGGGGCGCCCACTTTGTTCTCGGGTTACGCGAATCGCGGATGGAAAGCGACTCGCGATGGTGTCGAACAGCCGAAGGGCCGACGCCGGAGGGATCGGCAAACTTTGACGCGACCAAGCGCCAATGTATTGTCTCACAAGTCCACGATCCGGCGGTTGATAGCCGGTGACCGTCAAATCCGGTGCGGTGGCGGTGAGATCGGCGTAGTGGCTGCCCCCTTGCAGGACATCGCGGCAAATCCATAAGAGCTGTTGGGCCACCGCTCCCTGGCTTGAGGGGCTCCAGGTGCTCAAGAGGGTGTCGACGGCACGTTGCCGAATGGCTTCGAGACCAGCGGGATCGCGTTCGCGGAAATCACGAAAGAGGTGCATGATTGCCAGATCATGGAGAGAAACGATGCCGTTGGCACCACGCTTGACAAACGACAACCGCAAGAAGGCCCGATATTGCCGTGGACTCACTCGTCGCCCTATTACTCGTTCAAGGGTCGGCAGATTAGCCTCGCGCATCACCGTCAGTGCATCCACCAAGGGTTCCAGTTCGGGGTCGGTCACTTCGCGCAAAAGGCGTGCCGAAAGCGACTCCCGTACCAGGGTATCGAGCCTCCAGGTTTCATTCGGAGGGAGACGCCGGCGGGCTTCTGCCAAAAGGGCCAAGGATAGGGGATGGCGGTCGGCTAAACGACGGGCTACCGCCAATTCATCGCGGGGCCACTCGCGCCGGGCTAAGAAATCTTCCATTTCCTTGGTGCTAAAGTCCTTGAGTGGCCATAGTTGGACTCGATCTCGCCACCCCGGGTCAAGGAGCCAAGCCGCCATTAAATTTTGCCGCGAGGCCAAGAAAACCAGCGCGCCAGTAGCCGGTAAGGCCAACAGAAAGACCTCTCTCAGCCAGGTCTCAAGCACTTCCAGTTCCTCATAGTTGTCGATCGCGATCATGAGGTGCGGGCGAGGCTCGGGCATCTTCTGCCAGTCGTGAAAACGGTCCGGCAACGCGTCTAGAAATCCTTTAGGCGAACGGTAGCAGGTACGACCATCGATCCACACGGTGATCGTCTCTGGTCCCATTTGCAGGATTCGTGCCAACAGCGTGGATTTGCCTACACCGCCCATGCCAGTGACGGCCACCACTTGGCTTGGAGGATCGGGGGTTTCAAGCCAGCGACGCACCCAACCGCACTCATTTTGGCGGCCTACGAACAATTGGGAGCGGTCATCAGCAATCGGTTTAGACAACGGTGGCATGCAATCCCTCTGTTCGCTCGATTTATCAATCACGATATTCTGGAAACATTGTCGGGATTCCTTCTTGACCATGGGGCGTCGTCTGGTACGGCAGCCGAATCCCCAAAATCGCGGCGTAGCATCGCAACTGGACCTGTAAGAGCTCGTGGGCCGATGAAAGGTCCAGAACCGTGGGCCAATCGGAATGACGATGCGGACCCATGAAGTGGATCCGAAGGCCTTGGACGGCCAGGGTCGGGATGGCGAGTTGAGAGGTCACCGGGAGAGGCCCGAAAAGCCTCACCGTGGCCGCCCGAAGATTTCTCGGGTTCCCTAGAAACTCCGGGGTCGGCCCCTCATCATGCAAGATGACCCGGTCGGCATCGGCCTTTTGGTGACGGGACAAGAATCGGATCAAGGCATCAATTTCGTGGACGGGATCGATCGGCATGGTCCGATAGGCTCGCCCGTAGCCACAACTTCCCCCAAAATTGAGGTCGACAACGGAAAAGCCCCGCGTTGTCCAGTAGTGCACCTCGGGAGAAAAGCGGGCGGTTGCGCGGCCTACCTTATCGCTGTGGCGGCGGAGAATGAGGGGCGGATACTCCCCTTCTGGGGCAATATAGTCGGGGCTCTTAGCGGGATAGTAAAAGGCATATCCTAGTTCACCATTGTCTAACGGGAATGTCAGCGGCTCGCCAATGGATAGCGCTTCTTCCTCAAGGGGCAGGACCGGTGCCCGGCGAACAGTGCGGTGGCGCTTTAGATCCACGTTGAGACGCGTGACGGTATCCGGCAGGCGATCGGATGCGGTGATAGCCAATACCTGTCCGTCATGAACCCAAAGCGAGGAGATCTGGGTATAGGGACAGGGTAGATGGGTCATCTCGCGTGTGGACCGGTCAATGCTGACCAAAAAAGCTTGTCCGTGAATCCAGTAGCTGGCAATGAGCCGGTTTCGGTCCAAAAAGCCGAAGTGGTGAAGGCCCACACGGAAGCTGAATTCACCGAAGTCAGCATGTAAGGACGTGACCGGCCGGATGGCCTCAAAATCCCATTCATAGAGATTCCACCAGCCACTTTGATCGGAGAGAAAGAAAAGGTGGCCATCGGGGGACCAAAGTGGCTGGGCGATGGCTTTTTCCGCATAGTCGACAACTAAAGTGGGCCGTAGCGGAGTCTCATCATGGAGGTCGGCATAGTAGAGCGCCGCGCCCCTATCAGGATGGCCATCCTTTGGCCAGCTGGTCCACGCCACTTTTTGGCCGTCGGGACTCATGCTCGGCGCCGAAAGAAATTGAGGGGTCTCGAGCAACGGGGTCCCGAGAGAATCTCGTGCATTAAAATCCAAGGCAACCAAGGCCCGCTCAGGAGGCACGCCGGATTCACGAATGGCCAAGAGGCGCGGGCGGCTCGGGTCGACGGTCAGTCCGCCAAACCTGGCATCGGACCGCGTAAGCGGAACTGGGTCGCACCCAGGATCCAGCCGGTACACGCGTTGGTCCGTTTCCTCCACGAAAAAGAGTGTGGCATCGTGGACAGCGAAAGCGCCGCCGCCCCGGCCGTACAGGGTTGAGCGGGCACTCCATGGAGCCGGTAGTTCCTTTACCGCGCCGTCGGCGGTTTCATGCATAATCACCGACCGGCCATTCTCGGCCGCCCGCTCTTCGATCCAATAAATGTCGCCATTGCACACGTCCGGCTGCTGAAATAGGACCGTTCGTTGAACGGCTAGGGCCGCCGATATGGGTGATTTCCAGGTGCCATAGGGGGCAACGCTAGGCACGTTTCCCATGGTCGAATCCTCACTTTCCGGTGCTGTCGATAACTGGGTATTTTCGGGACCGAGGGGCCGTTTCCCTGCTTTAAGAGACTATCGCCGTTTCGAAGACCAGCTTCAAGCAGGAGTTTGTGTTCGATTGTCGAAGATTAGCGAAAATAGTGAGGAAGGCAGCAGACGATGAGCTTTAGCCTCCAATCCCTTTCGTATCTCGTGTTGGCCAGTTGGTGCATCGCGTTGGCCGCAGGACTCCTGGTGTTGCGTCGGGACGTCAACCCCAGGCTTCTTGGGCCGGGTCTCTGGGTGTTCGTCACAATGGCGGCCTTCTGGGCGTATTGCTTCGCGGGCGGCCCCTCCTGGCGCACGGGCCCAGGTCTGATTCTGTGGGTGGGGGGCGGCTGGCTCACACTTTTCTCACGAATGGGGGGCCGGAGGCGCTGGCTATGGGCCTTAGCCGTGTCACTTGTGGGAGGAGTGCTGGTGACGGTTCAGCCAGGTTTCCTCGGTCACCCGGTGACGCTAGCCTTGGCCATTGTGACAGGCGTGGTGTTAGGGATTTTATGTCCGACTTCCTGGGCCCGCGGCGTCCCCGTAGTGGCCGGGGTTTGGTTGGCGGGCATCCTCTATTTCCCTCTTTTCCGTCAGGGGGTTCACCTCGCCACGGCGGATATTTTGGGCGTCGCGGGGCTTATCTTTTTACTGGCCGCTCTACGCCGGCCTTTTCAACGGGCTCTACGCCCCGAACTTCCCGAGCAAGCGCTACGGTGGAGTGATGGGTGGCTAAAGCAAGGGCCCATCGGCATGATCCGTGGAGAAGTCGTGGGATTCGCGGGGCTTTCTCGGATACAGGGCACCGAGCAAGCCGACCTGCAGGTGCGCCACGCCATTCAGGCGCTCGGTCAAAGCGCCCGCCGCCAAGATCGGGCCATTTGGCTTGGCGGGGGCCAGTTTCTCTGGATCGCAGCGGGAGTGAGTTACGAACAAGAGCGAACGATCAAGGAAAGAATTCGGACGGTCTTTTCAGCCTTCCCAGAACTTGGTGCGGATCTCCGCCTCGGCTGGGCCTGGGGACAACCCGGGGCGCGGGTCGAGGACGTGATGGCGGAATCTGAAAGGGCCTTAGACGAGGCCAAGGCTCGACCCCTTTCCTAGCCGTTTTCTTCGGCCTGTTCCACTAACCCAGCGAGATGCTGTACCGATTGGATTCCATAGGCTTCGCTTGGATTGTGATTTGAGAGTATTGCCAGGGCAATGTCCCCGCTGGTACTTTGAACCCAGCCCACGGAATTAATTTCCCAGCCGATTCCGGGAACGGGCAACCATCCGTTTTTGAGCGCCACCGTACTGCCGCTAGGAGCATGACTGGAGACGCCCCAATCTTCGAATCCCGCCACATGGGTCATGAGGTTGGTTGCGTAGGCACGGCTTTGAGCATTCAAGAGGTTGTTAGGTGTCGCTAGGAGTTTTATGAGCTTGACCTGGTCGCCCACAGTGGTCTGAGTTAAACCCCAGTACCCCCCTTTTCCCGGTATGGTGTCGTTCATGCCGGAGGCGCGGAGAAACGCGCCAATCCCTTGGGAGCGGCCAGCCAGATTCCAAAGAGTGGTGGCGGCCGAATTGCTGCTTTCCTCAATCATGGGGACCATTTGATTGACTTCCAGGCTCGATAGCGGGCGATGTTTTTCTTCCGCCTGCCAGAGCAAAGTGCCCATGATGGTGGCCTTGATGATGGATGCCGTGTCGTAATGGACGTCGGGGCGAAAGGTCCATAGTGCGCCGTTGTCAAGGTTTAAAACGGCCACGGAAGCCGTGGTGGTGCGTGTCGCAAGGTATTGCTGGATGGCCCCGGTTAGGGTGCCGAAGGTTACAGGACCGGAAGGCGTCTTGGTCTCCGTGGCCGGAGGGGAGGCAGGCACTGGTATCGGTGTGAGACCCTGGACGGCCTTGGTGAGCGCACGCTTTACGGAACGATACTGCTGAAGTTCTTCTTGGGGAGGTTCGTTCAGATATTGGCGGGCCACGATGACTGCTTTATTCGCGGTGGCCACCCCATTGGGATTCCGGTGTGGATTCGTCAATGCCTTCTCGAGAGAGAAAAGCTCGTTCGTCACCCACCTAGGGCGTCCCTTCGAAAGTCCTCCTCCCTGTTTCGCGAGGAGACTCTCGTCGCCCTGCCACTCTGACGCCTCTTTCGTCCAGCGGGAGGTCTCCCGAATCATGGCCGCCGGGTTCTTAAGCGCCTTAATTTCCTGGGACACGTGGTCTCTCACGTCCTGACGAAATGGAGAGGCGATCTCCACCCAGCGCTTTCCTGCGCTGATGAGATGTTCTCGGGCGTTAGCCATCCAATCATGTTCCGCCGCGGATACGATGCGGGTTGTGGCTGGTCGCTGGTCAATCACCCAGGCTTTGGGAAGGGGCCCCCAGGAGGCTTGCTCAAGATGGGCAAGGGCGCTGAAGGAACGCTCTTCTTCGGTGCGCGGCAATCCGTGAGACGCCATATGGGCAATGGTGGAGGCCGCCGCTTGCCGAGCCCCGCGGTTTAGCACGCTTTGGCGTAGCATCAGCGAAGCGGGCACGGCCAGCAACCCGATGAGTAGCAGAGCGGCCCTATAGCGCGGTCGAAACACACGACGCGTGTGTTTTCGTCCCGACGGTCGATGGGTGCTGGAGACTTCCTGACGCTGGACCATAGTCATCACCTACAGGACTAACGCCAGCCATCTTGAGCAGGTTATCTGGAAACAAATGGAATTTAAAATTTAGTCGAGGACTGAACCTCAGCAGAGCCTGGAATGGCGAAGTACCACATCGAAGCCGGGAGAAATGTGGTAGAAGGGCCATAGGGTGGATAGCCAAGACACCGCGGTCGCGAGTTAGTACGAGCACACTAAGGGGTGGACTTGGGTCCACCTCTTTCAACGGAAATGTTTCCCTGACGGTGAGTGAAGGGTCTGTGATCAGCCGTGAATTCCGGATGCCCAAAAGAAGTACCGAGAGGCTCGCTATACGCGCTGTTTTCTAGGAATAAGGCAGTTAGCCTGCGATTCGTTTAATTCCTGTCCGGCCCCATGCGGGGACGGGCCGGGGACACCGCCGCAAGATCGTCTGCCTTCGTGGTCACGGGCTCTTCCGGCCCCTGGGAAATCCAGAGTTTCAGTTCAGGTTCAAACCGGTTGATAACGGCCTCAGCCTCTGTAATCCAGTTGAGATAACGCATCCCCGAAATTGCTCCAAAAGTGTCTCCCTCGCGTATGGCTCGGGACACCTGACAAATGGCCTCTCGCTTCAAGGTATCCATGAGCTCTCGATTCATCGTATCTGACCCCTATATCGTTTCTTAACTTCGTTATATGTTGCGGGGCCAAAAAGGGGACCCTGACGAAGCGTTTTCCGCTGGGGCATGAATGCTCTCCTCTCGCGTATGATAGAGAAATTGAAAAAAGGCGGGGATGATCATGTCCACCCCAAGCCAAGAAGACTATCTCGAGGCCATCTGGGTGTTGACGGAGCAAAAAGGATACGCCCGCGTCACCGACTTAGCTGAACGCTTGGCGATTAACCCGGCTTCGGCGAGTAAGATGGTTCGGCGGCTGCATGAGGCGGGACTCCTCACATATGAGCGATATCGGGGCTTTGCTTTTACCCCTGAAGGGAAGCGTCAGGGTCGGCTACTCTATGCCCGCCACCAGATTCTTGAACGGTTTCTTACCCATTTGGCCATTGGGTCAGCCGACGATATCCACCGGGTTGTAGAAGGCATCGAGCATCACTTTGATGTCCCCCGCCTGCGCCCGGTAGAGCGTCTGGTCCACTACATTGACAACCATCCGGATTGGTGGAATGAATTCTCCGAACACCAGAAGGATGATGGGTAATCCCTGACGTTTTTTTTGTATGGCGTTGGGACAACCTTTGGGGCAGCCAAAGGAGGACGACATGGACCGATGAAAACACCCCACCCGCCTATGGGATGGGGTGTTTTGAAAGGGAGGTTACCCGCCCAGCGTTTGCACAATCAGCACAATGTTCAGGGATAGGATTAAGGCGGCGCAGGCCATGGCGGCGATGGTGACATAGCGACGGTTGACGAGAACCCCCATGACATTTTTCTGACTGGCAAAATAGATGAGCGTGGCAACTGGAATGGGAAGCACCAAACTTAAAATCACTTGGCTTATGACCAATGTCTCAGTGGGGTTGATTCCCAGGGCCACGATAATCACGGTGGGGAGCATGGTCACGATCCGCCGGATCCATACGGGGACCGTAAACCCGACGAATCCCTGCATAATCACCTGGCCGGCCATGGTGCCCACCGCCGAGCTTGACACTCCTGAGGCCAAGAGCGAAATGAGGAACACAGCCGCCGCCATCGAGCCGAGAATTGGGGTCAACGTCTGGTACGCCATGGGAATGGTCGCAACTTGAAGATGCCCGGTGCTGTGGAAGACAGCGGCCGCCATATACATCATGGCGAGGTTAATGAGACCGGCGAGCGACATGGCAATGATGACTTCTTTTTGGCTAAAGCGATAAATCTTCTTCCGCTCTTCATCATTGCGTGGGCGGATGCGCCGCCCGGTAAGACCCGAGTGAAGGTAGACGACGTGTGGCATCACCGTGGCGCCTACCACGCCTACCACTAGCAGCATGGCGTTTGACCCCTGCACCCAAGGGACCACGCTGTGATAGAGGACCAATCCCAAAACCGGATGGGAGAAAATAGTCTCAGCGGCATAGCAGGTACCGATGAGCAAAACCAGGGCGCTAATAAAAATTTCCAAGGGACGAAACCCGTAACGGTCCATCGACAAAATTACATAGGTGAGGATGCCGGTGATGACCGTTGCTATCAGCATGGGGATGCCGACGAGAAGATTCAAGGCTAAGGTCGCGCCTAAAAACTCTGCGATGTCGGTCGCCATGGCGGCTAGTTCAGAGACAATCCACAAGATAAAGGCGACGCTCCGAGGAAATCGTTCACGGCAAAGCTCGGGAAGATTCTTCCCGGTAGCAATGCCCAACTTGGCGGACATATTTTGGATAAGCATGGCCATGAGATTGGCTAACACGATCACCCAGAGAAGTTTGTAGCCAAACTCTGAACCACTCTGAATATTCGTGGCATAATTTCCCGGGTCGACATAAGCGACAGCGGCAATGAAGGCGGGTCCGAGAAATGGTAGCAACGCCCGAAAGCCTTTACGGTTGGAGGAGAGTACGGACCGCGCTTCGAGCACCGCCCGGGATTCTTCAGCTTTTTGCAACGCACTCATGGAGGACACCTCTTCCTTTGCCCGTTGGTGAATTTCTTGCATTCGTCACACACACTGTTCTTAAGCTCACTTTTCCCTGCATCCTACGAAGCGGGGAAAAGCGTGGTGAGTGTCCCTTGGGAAATATGTGTGGGAATCCATGGAAGACGCGGGGCCAAGGACAATGAGCAGCGGACGCAAAAAGAGCCACGCGGCGGCGTGGCTCATGATAGTTAAAGGGAGGGCTCAGATAAGATGGTGGGCGAGGAAAGTCCAAATATCCGTCTCTTCGTCGAGCCAGGTGGCGACCGATTTGCCGACACCGTGCCCGGTTTTCGGGGCCACGCGCAACAAGATTGGCAGATCTGATCCGGTAGCCCGCTGTAGCCGTGCGGTCATCTTTCGTGCATGCATGGGATCGACCCGGCTATCCTCTTCCGAAGTGAAAATGAGCGTGGCCGGGTATGACGTCCCATCCACCACGTGGTGATAGGGTGAATAGGCATGGAGCCACTGGAACTCTTCCGCGATATCGGGTGAACCGTACTCGGCTGTCCACAAGTCGGCAATGAGAAAGCGAGGAAAGCGCAGCATATCGAGGAGGGGCACGCCAATGATGGCTGCCCGCGCCAAAGACGGATGCTGGGTGATGAAGGTGCCGGTGAGAAGGCCACCGTTGCTCCGTCCCGTGACTCCCAAGTGGCGGGAATCGGTGTATCCAGAGGCTATCAGATGACGGGCAGCGGCCTCAAAGTCATTGAACACATTTTGCTTCGATTGGCGCATGCCCATTTCATGCCAGTGGCGGCCGAATTCGCTTCCCCCGCGCAAGATGGCCAGGGCGTAAATGCCGCCCTGCTCCACCCAAGCGCGGACGGATGGGGAGTACATGGGCAAGTTGGCGACGTCGAAACCGCCGTATCCCGTGAGGACGGCGGGCGTCCGGCTATTCTTGACAGAACCGGGAATCTTGGCCATATAGACGGGAATGCGGGTGCCATCGGAGGAGGTCGCCCATTCTTTTACCACTTGGATACTCTCTACTGGGTCCGCCGATTTTGCCCAGAGGGTGTCCTCGAGCGTATCAGCTTCGATTTGGCGGATGGCGGGAGGGGTGGCAAAGCCGGAGTATCCATAATAGAGGGCATCTCTCGATGATGTCAGCCCCGTGATGCATGCGTAGTTGTCGAGGGGACCCTCTCTGACAACGGTTCCTCCATCCGTGGTGACGATGCGAAGCCAAGACGAGGCTTCGCGTAATTGATGGAGGTAAATGTGATGCGATGTAGCCATCGCCTCCACGAAGGGTGAACCGTCTTCTCCGGCGATAATGGTGTTGAGGTGTGAGTCGTCAAGATCAAGGGCGACGACCTGGCCCGCGTCGCAGTCGACGTTGGTAAGAGCCAATAGGGTGTTGCCGGACCACAGGGGGGACAGCGTGGCCTCGCCCCGATCAAAGACGAGACGGGGAGGATTGGGGGTCTCCCGATCCAACAGGTAAAGTGTCGTCCGCGTCCACCCGTAGCTCAGCGCGATGGCTAGATACCGCCCCGAAGGAGAGAGGTGAAGGCTCGGCATGGCGCGCTTGTCATCCGGGGCTTGAAAGATCAAGGGGTCATCCAGGTACGGCTCACCTAAGCGATGGTAGTAAACGCGCGAGTGGTAGTGCTCGTCGCCCGGAAGGACCGTTCCCGGATCGGGATAGCGCGTGTAATAGAACCCGCTATCCCCGGGTGGAAACGCGATGCTGGCGTAGCGAGCCCGGGGAATACGGTCGCTCAACAGGCGCTCTGCCTCTAGATCGTAGACGTGCAGCGTGGCCCATTCGTTTCCGTGAGGGGAGAGGCCGTAGAGCACATATCGCCCATCGTGCGACACATCCGCCCAGTCAATGTGCATGGGGTCGCCCTGACCGAGTTGGTTGGGGTCCACGACCGTTATGCGGCGGCCGCTCCGCTCGGCATAGAGGACGGCATGTTCTTGACCCACATCCCGCCGATGATAGATGAGGGTTCCGCCCCGCCCGTGGGGGAGGCCCAGATCCGGCATGTCACGGAGCTTGGCCAGCCGGGTTTGAAGCTGGTCACGGCCGTGATAACGGCTTATTACGGACTCGGTATATTGCCCCTGTTCCCGTGTCCAAGAACGTGTGGACTCGCTAGTTCCATCTTCAAGCCAGCGAAACGGGTCTTCGATCGTCTGGCCGTGCAAGAGCTCCGTGACCGGTTCGGGATTACTTTCGGGGTAGCGCATCAGGGTCTCCCTCACGGATGGTGGCAGCTGCCCGTTCGACGGCGTTGACAATATGCTGGTAGCCGGTGCAGCGGCAGAGATTACCGGACAACGCTTCTCGAATTTCCCCGCGCGTAGGGTGGGGGGTTTCATCAAGGAAATGAACGGCCGTCATGAGAAAGCCGGGTGTGCAGAACCCGCATTGCAGCGCGTGCTCTTTCCAGAAAGCTTCTTGGACGGGATGCAGGGTGCCATCGGGCTTGGCCAAACCTTCCACGGTGGTGACATCAGCGTGGTTGACGCTAACGGCCAATGTTAGGCAGGAGCGGGCCGGGCGGCCGTCGATGAGCACGGTGCAGGCACCACAGACTCCCTGCTCGCAGCCCAAGTGAGTTCCTCGAAGGTTCAACTGCTCACGGAGTACGTCCGCCAAAAGCCAGCGCGGGTCGACCTCCAAGTGGTGGCTTTTGCCGTTGACGGTTAAGGTGATGGGCGTCACGTTAGGAATTCCCTCCATTCTCTAGGCTCTGGCGATGCGCGTCTTCCAACGCTTCAATGAGCAAGGTGCGGGCCAGTTGGCGCCGGTAGTCGGCCGTCGCATTGAGGTCGTCGGCCGGGTCGATGCTCTGGCTGACTTCCTCGGCCAGGTGGGCCCAAAGTTCGTGGGCGGCAACCTCGCCAATCACGGACTGCTCCAGATCGGGGTTCCGCCAGGGAATATCGCCGACGCCCCCGACGGCCAAGCGCAGCGACTCGATTCGGCCGGACGGGCTGAGGGACAAAGCGGCAGCAGCAATCGCCAAGGCAAAGTCGCCCGAGCGAATGGCGTGCTCCCGGATGGAAGAGGCCATCCGGGTCGCTTCTGTGAAGGTCACGGCGGTTACGATTTCGTTCGGTGCCAGCGCTGTAATGAAATAACTCAGAAAGAAATCTCCCGCGGAAATGGTCCGGGTTTCGTCTGCGGAAGCCACGGTCATTTCCCAGTCGAAGAGAGTAGCCAGAACCGGAAGCTCAGCCGCTGGATCGGCATGGGCTAAACTTCCGCCAATTGTTCACCGGGTTCGAATGGCCGGATGGGCGATGAGCTGTTCTGCCTTCGCCACAATGGGGGCAAAGCGTCTCACGCGGGGATCCTGTTCCAACTGATAATGCCGGACGAGGGCACCCACGATGAGGCGATTGCCATCCTCACGAATCTCCGTGAGCTCTGACAATCCGTTCAGATCCACCAGAGTCGCCGGGTGCGCAAGACGCATGTTCATCATGGGAATGAGACTCTGACCTCCGGCCAACAGCTTGGCATCCGCATGGGTGGTAAGCGCCTCGAGCGCCTCACTTAACGTGGTAGGCCTAACGTAGTCAAATGCGGGTGGCTTCACGCCTCATCGCCTCCTTTCAGTGCGGCCAACGCTTGGAAAAGACGGGTTGGCGTCACCGGAGCAAAGTCCAAGTGGAGTCCGCGATCCCGAAAGGCATCCTCAACGGCGGACAAAACGATGGCCTGTGAGGGAATAATGCCCGCCTCGCCGACCCCTTTATATCCCTTGGGATTATTGGGAGCCGGATAGTCGCGGTGATGAATTTCAATGTCAGGGCTTTCGTTCGCGCCCGGGAGGCGATAATCGAGAAACGAGGTGGTGAGAGGTTGACCATCTTCGTTGTAAATCATTTCCTCATAGAGAGCGCTGCCGAGACCTTGAACTGTCCCACCAATGACTTGGCCGTTGGCAAGCAAAGGATTGACGATGGATCCGCCGTCATGCACAATGACGTAACGCTCAATTTGAATGCCGGCGGTGTTTTCGTCGACGCGGACAATCATGGCATGGGAGCCAAACCCGTAGGTGGGCGTGTTGGATCCAAAGGCATCTTCGTGGACCAAAGGGGGTTCTCCCTCTCTTTTCCACTGTTCGGCAAGCTCCGCCCAATCGAGGGCGACACTTGGGACGCCTTTGACATGAAATTGGCCGGCCTCGAACAGGATGTCTTCCACATGGGCTTCCAGAAGTTTAGCCGCCGCAAGCTTCGCTTTCTCAATCAGTCCTACGCTGGTCTTCTCTGTCGCATTACCCGCCATAATTATGGTCCGGCTGCCAAAGGTTCCAATGCCTTTCGCGATCGAACCGGTGTCCCCTTCAACCACCTCGATGCGGTCGATGGGAATAGAGAGAGCGTCTGCGGCGATTTGTGCGAGCGCGGTCCGGTGTCCTTGTCCTTGCCCGGTCGCTCCGGTACTGAGCCGAATCCGCCCCCGATCGCCCAGTTCTATTTTCACGCCTTCAAAGCCGAAGCCGGCCGAGACCTCCACATAATTCGAAAGGCCAAGTCCGAGACGCACTCCGTTTTTGAGAGCCTCCCGCTGGCGGGCGCGACAGGCGTCGACGTCCACGAGATTAAGCAAGTCCTGGAAGGTTCGGGGGAAGTCACCCGAATCGTAGACGACGTCAGGTATCCCGGAATGATAGGGGAGATCGTCAGAGCGGACGAGGTTTTTCATCCGAATGGCCACTCGGTCCATGCCGAGGGTGTCGGCCGCGCGGTCTAACATGCGCTCGATAATGTAATGGCCTTGTGGGCGTCCGGCTCCGCGATAGGGAGCCTGGGGAACCTTGTTGGTGAGTACGGCACGGCCATCAATGAAGAGGTGGGGAATGCGGTAGGGACCGGGCAAATTCCGGGCGGTGGTTCGGCAGACAATCATCCCGCCACCGGGAAAGGCCCCATTGTCCTGAAAGTATGTATCGACCAAAGCTACCAAGGTGCCGTCGTGATTGACCCCCAACTCCACATGGTGGATTTGTTCCCGCTCCTGATAAGTGCTGAGAAACTCTTCAAAGCGATCGCCGGCCCACTTAACGGGGTTGTTAAAATGGACGGCGCACCAGACGACCAAGGCTTCTTCTGGGTAGGTGCCATTTTTAACCCCAAAGCCGCCGCCGACTTCCGGTGCAATGACCCGAATGCGTTCCGGGGGCATGTTGAGAAATTCCGCGATGCGCTCTTGAGCCCGGTGGACCGATTGCGTGGCGTCATACACGATGAGCTGTTGCTCGATGGCGTCATAGTGGGCCGCCACCGCACGGGGTTCCATGGGCTGGGCGCTCACCCGACCAAGACGGAGGGTCGCACGGATGACATGATCGGCGTTCTCCAGGGCACGCTTTCCCTCGCCGCTCTCATATTGCACGCGATCGAGGGTATTGGTGCCCAATTCAGGATGAAGCACCAGCGTGTCCGCGGCCGCTTCGATGGCGTCGGTTAGTGCCGGAAGCGCTTCATATTGTACGGAAACGAGCTCCGCGGCATCTTCGGCCACATACCGATTGTCGGCTAAGATAAGCGCGACCGGTTGACCGACATAAAAAACTCTGTCATAAGCCAACGGCGGCGGGGCAATGGGAGCCATACCGGGAAGGGGGCGCTTCAGTTCCTCGAATGGGTCTGCCGTGATAACCGCTTTGACACCCGCCAGTTCTTTCGCAGCGGCGACCTCGATGGAAAGAATTTTCGCATGGGCATGAGGAGAACGGACGAGGGCCATGGCCCACTGCCCATCGAAGTGCACGTCACTAACGTATTGACCTTGTCCTTGAATCAGCGCCAGGTCCTCCACGCGGGGCAAGGGCTGACCCACTAGGCGCGGTTCAGTTACCACCATACTGTCACCTCACTTTGCATTCTATCGTTTATTATAACGGGCTTGGGGCTAGCGAGGGGATGCAATATGAGATACGAAAAACATCATGGGAGTGAAGCGTGCGCCTTGAGGAACGATTATGGCAAGGATGGGGACGGTTGGCAGGTTGGGCACCAATCGGCGGTGCGACCAGCGACGCGCCCTTTCACGATCGTGCCGCCGTTCGGGCAGGGGCGTCCCGCTTGATAATGGACGTGGAGGTTGTCACGGTATCCCCCGCTTTTGTGGTCGTCGCGGCTAATGGCAGGGCCAACTCCACCGGCTTCGACAGCATTGCTCAAGAGGCGTGGCACTATGTCGCCGAGCTCTCGCCACTTAGCCGGGCTGAGATGAGACGCAGGGGTGCCCGGATGGAGACCGACCCGATAGAGAATCTCGTCGCTATAGACATTGCCAATACCGGCAACGATATGTTGATCCATGAGGCCAGCTTTGATGGGCCGGGTCGACGGTTCTAGGGATTTTCGCCAAATATCGGGTTGATAGTCGGGAGAAAGGGGTTCGATGCCTAAGGTGGACCACCGGTCCTGAAGAGCGCTGGGATCCAAGAATTCCAATCGCCCAAGGCCTACATGAAAATTCAGGTGTAGGTCATGGTCAAGGGTGATTGCGACGGCCGCCGGCTGAGGGATGGACGATAGGTCGATGCGGCCCCCCAGCATCAGGTGAACATAGAGAACACGAAAATTGTCGGGGGCGGGTTCGAACCAAATCGCCAAACTCTTACCCCGGCGTTCGATAGACTGGATGGCAGAATTGGTTAAGGCCAGGGTCGCCTGGGGGGCCGGTTGATTGAGTCGTTTGGGTCGTTCGGCGATAATAGAGCGGATGCGGCGACCGACAATTGTGCGATCCAAGTGCCGACGGTAGGTTTCCATCTCCGGTAGTTCGGGCATGGGGAGAGCATGTGCCAAATCCTCGCTTTTATGCAAGAATTGACGGGACTTAAACGTTAACTTACGGGGCACCAGCAAAGCTTAAAGGAGGGGCGCGCATGGCCAAGGATGATCGACCGTCCAAGCGGAGGCGGGTGCGCCGGCGTATGCGCTGGGGTCGTTTTCTGGGTTTTCTTGTCTTCTTAGGCATCATTCTTCCGCTGCTAGGGTTTGGTTATGGAGCCTGGCGGCTTGACGCCGACCTACACGCCTTCAAACGCGATTTTCATGCGAAAAACTTTGTGGCCATGGGATCGAGCTTACAGAGCCTCGGAGGAACGCTCGGCATCATGCGAAGTGCGTCATTGTTGCTCGGATGGATGGATGCCATTCCTGTCGTACGCGGCTATTACTTGAACGGGTTGAGTGTGCTAACCGCAGCACAAATGGATGTTCATGCCTTTTCTGAAGCAATCCCTCCGGTGTTGGACGCAGCCCAAGGGGGCGGAAGCGCTTCTCAGCGGCAGGCCCGCGTGCGTCAGGCTGTGTCCCAAGCGGGGTTAAAGATGAGGCAACTGGAACCTCAATTATTGGGTGCCAATGCCCAGATTCACCATATGAACCCGGCGCGCTGGCCCTCGATCTTAAGTCGGAAGGGGCTAAGTGTTCCTGAAATTAAGGCGGTTAGTAGCACATTGATCAACATGCTCCCGGCCATGACCGGCCGTCACCCGATTTTAGCTTCGCTGTTGGGATTTCCGACCCCAAAGCGGTATTTGCTCGTCTTTCAAAACAGCGGTGAGTTGCGAGCCACCGGGGGGTTTATGACCGCCTTTGCTTATGTTCCGTTTCATAACGGCAAGTTGGGCAAAATTACCTCGCAGAACATTCAAACCTTGGACACCAAAGTTACCTATCGGCCGACGCCGCCGACAGTGGTTGGGCTTTACCTACCCGTTGCCTATTGGCACCTTCGTGACGCCAATGCGGCTACCTGGGGAACTAACTTTGGCATGCCGGACGTTCCGGAAGCCGTGCATAACATCTACCAGTTCTACAACTCCATTCCCAATGCCCCAACCGTAAATGGGGTCGTTTTTATCGACACCTGGTTTGTTGATGCCTTAATTGGCGATGTCGGGGGACTGAATGTGCCGACGCTTCGCGGAAAGACCATCCATATCACGCCGCAAAATGCCAACTACGAGATGGAGTACATGGCTGAAGGTTTGGCCCTTCCGGCCAATTTACGCAAGCTATTTATTGGCACCATGATGAAGGAATTGATGCACGACGTCTTCCATGGGCATACCTCGGGGCTCATTAAGGTGGCCGGGACGATAAGTGTTGCCCTTCGCCATGAGCACGTGATGATGTACTTCAACAATCCGAAGGCCGAGCATTTCGTGGCCAGCCAAAATTGGGGCGGCATTATTCCCGCCCACGTGAATGGCGATTATGTTGAAGTGGTCGACGAGAATTTGCTCGGGCACAAGGACAACTACTGGATGCATGAATCCTACGATGTCAACATTCGAACGAAAAACGGCGCCCACATTGAGACGGTGACCATACATTGGAAGGAAACGGGGATTGATACCGGAAAGCCGCCCTACTTGGTGGTTCCCTATCATAGCTGGGTTACGTTGTTTGCGCCGCCCGGCTCTCAACTGGACTCCATGACCGGATCAGCCTCGGGCGGTGACGGAACGGGAGGTGGGATTGACAGCGGAATTCAAAACACCACCGACACGCTTCTCAACAAAGAGGAATTCGGCGCGCACATTAGGCTGCCGGCCCGAATCAGCACTTCTCAGCCGCCCGCAACGGGCACGGTGGTGACCACCATAACGTTACCCAGCACGGTTAATGTGCACCACATTTTGCTGCAAAAGCAGCCCGGTCTGAGGGCGGAACCGGTCACGGTGACCGTCAATGGCGTGACCAAACATGTACTTCTGAACTCTCGCACCTGGCTAACCTTTTAGAGACACCTGGTAGCCCAAACAACGACGCACCGGCCGATGAATCAAGGTCGGTGCGTCCGCGCCTTATCGGCTAAGACGGCCCTCGTGCCAGCAGTTGAGCTGCGACCGTCGTAGGCACCTCGGATACGCCCATCGCCGACAACGGCTCACCGATCCTCGGCGACGTTAATGGGGCTCCAGGAAAGATCCCAGCATCGTCCATCCATGGCAATCGCTCTTACAGGCCCTCCAGTTGCTCATAAATACGGGTCCACCGCCCAAATTATCCCACAATGCCAGTGCGCTGCGTAATGTTCCAGTCGGTCCGGCTCCCGGTGGATATCAGCTGGACACTTCCCAAGACATTGAAAACGATATGCAGCGGTACGCGACGGCCCATGCCAAAGATCAGCCAAACTACGCCTAGAGGCTCCGCACCAAGGAATAACAAAAAGCCCGCTGAGCATTCCGCTCTGCGGGTGGAAATGGTGGGCACGGCTGGACTCGAACCAGCGACCCCCTGAATGTGGGTCAGGTGCTCTACCACTGAGCTACGCGCCCATGTCCGAGATGTTATTCTAACCAGTTCCATGTGGGCTGTCAATGGATGGTGGGCCCAGCAGGATTCGAACCTACGACCAACCGGTTATGAGCCGGCAGCTCTACCGCTGAGCTATGGGCCCGTACGTTCGGACAATGAAAATGGCTCCTCGAGCAGGACTCGAACCTGCAACCACCCGGTTAACAGCCGGGTGCTCTACCAATTGAGCTATCGAGGAGTGTCATCGACAAACGATATGATACCATGTGCCTCCTGTCGCGTCAAGGCATCGGGTTCAGAAATTGCGGGGCAAAAGGTGCTTTTTGGGACAGGAATCGCAAGGAAGATTGTCGAAGTGGACAAGAAGAGTGAGGTTCGGGAGGCGCGAAGTCGTGGCGGGATTAATCAAGGTGATAAGTGGCGAAATGTTTTCGGGGAAATCCGAGGAACTGGCGCGATTGACAAGAGAATGCCTCTGCCAGGGCTACCGCGTCCATGTCTTTTTCCCCGCCATGTCCACGCGTGGCAGCATGCGAGACATAGCAGCACGGCTTCGTCCACACGAAAACTTGACCCTTCGTGCCATAAAAGATGCCGACGCCAGCCAAATGGTCCATCGGGTATCAGAAGATGTTGAAGTCGTCGTCATTGATGAGGCGCAGTTTTTTTCGCCAGCCATTGTGCCCGTGGTGCGCGAATGGCGGCGTGAGGGCCTTTTGGTGTTGATTGGCGGGTTGGACCAAGACTATTTGGAGCATCCTTTCGGGTGTATGGGTGATCTGATGTGCATCGCCAATGAAGTGGTCAAGTTGCACGCGTTTTGTGCGGATTGTGGGTCGCAAGATGCGTTCATCTCCCATCGAATGAGCCGTGAAACAGGGCAGGTATCTGTGGGCGAGAGCTACAGACCTCTTTGTGAAGACTGTTATGCCAAAAGGACTGAACGGCAGGAGGAACGCGTATTCGCCGATTAAGTCCACGTCTGGAACTCATCCGCACCTGGTGTGGACCGTACCATCGAATTGCGGATATTGGATCCCACGCTGGATTGTTAGCTAAAAGGCTTGCCGTTGACGGCCATCAGGTCACAGCCACCGAGGTGAGCCTTGGGAGTTTTGCCGTACTCCGAGAAAATCTTCATGACACTCCGGTGGATTTCCGCCAAGGGGACGGTCTCCTACCTCTCAAGGGACGTTCTTATGATTTGGTGGTCATTGCGGGCATGGGGTACGACACCATTTTAAAGATTATGGAACGCCGCGATGTTCTCGTAGGGGAACCTCATTTCATCGTCCAGCCGATGCAGGGAGGATTACGGATGCATGAGGCTATTGTCAAGTCGGGATGGACCATCATCCAATCTGAACTTGTGAGGCAACGTGACCGCTATTACCCGACCTGGCTTTTGGACGTCCATCAGAGAAGCTGCAATGCAAAGCCCTTGTTCGTTCCTACGGAATTTCGGTCATCGGTGTTTTACCGCACATTCCTCGAAGAAGAGCTTCAATACCGTCGTCAGTTGCCCGACCGCGACGAGATAATTGGCGCTGAGATTGACCAAATCGGCCAGGAATTGGAGAGAATCGAATGATAGAAAAGGAGTATCATGTCTATACGGATGGTGCCTGTCAAAACAATCAAGCGCCCGGTGGACAACCCGGCGGGTGGGGTTGCGTATTTGTTAACGGCCCGAGCTACTCCGGGTATGATGCCAAGACCACTAATAATCGGATGGAGCTCACCGCCGCCATCGAAGCGTTAAAACACACCGAGCCTGGTGCCCGCGTTCACGTGTACAGCGATTCTGCTTATGTGGTCAACGCATTTTTGCAAAATTGGTTTAAAGGCTGGCATCAACGCGGTTGGAAGAATGCCAAAGGACAGAGCGTGGAGAATCAGGATCTGTGGCGAGAACTGTACCAGTTGGCCCAGGAACGACGTGTCACGTGGGTGAAGGTGAAGGGACACGCAGGCAATCAATATAACGAGATGGCAGACACGTTGGCGGTCGACGCGATTAAAAATGGACGTGGGTCAATTGCGCACTGATGCCGAAAAGTGGATCGTCAAAATCATCGCGGCTGTGTTATAATCATAATCCGACATACGAGTTGGCCAGACGATCGCGGGCAACAGTCCGAAAGGCGTTGTCTGAGGAAAGTCCGAGCTGCATAGAGCAGGGTGCTGGATAACGTCCAGGGGGGGCAACTCTAAGGAAAGTGCCACAGAAAACAAACCGCCCCGCGAGAGCGGGGTAAGGATGAAACGGTGCGGTAAGAGCGCACCAGAGGCCAGGTGACTGGTCTGCTTGGTAAACCCCACCCGCAGCAAGACCGAATAGGGGGAGGATGAGGCTGCTCGCTGACTTCCCGGGTAGGTCGCTTGAGGTGTTCGGCAACGAGCATCCCAGATAAATGATCGTCCACGACAGAACTCGGCTTATGGTGAACTCGGAGTGGCGCACACGCTGGCTTCTATCGCAAGATAGAGGCCGGCTTTTGTCGTATTCAGCAAATCGTGGCGCGGTTGGGCCGCGATGAAGACGTTCCATTGGGGAACAGTATCGTAAAGTAATTGCGAAGGTATCTGAAAACGTTCAAGAATTACTAGACAACTGTAGGTGATAAAATTATGACCAGTGAAGAGCTGTATAATTTAGCAAAGCTAGCAGTGCAGGAAGGGATTAAGGATATCCGGGATACGTGAGTGATCACAGACTTTTCACCCACTCTAAGTGGTACATTTTAGGTTGATCGGGGCAACGGTCGTGCTTAGACAGAAGAGGTGGACCCAAGTCCGCCTTTTAGTGTACTCCCTCAATAATCCCTGATTCGTCACACGAACTAGTGTCGGGATCACGTCTGGCCAGTCCTCATCTCAGAGACAGGCGCTCGGCACAGCAACCGTGGCCGGTGTCGGCGCGATGCTCGCTGCAAGCCAACCTGTACGAGCCGCCAAGACGGCCTAAACCCATCGGCGCTCTCCTGCCACGGGGCACGCTATTTGTAGAGGTCGCCTCGTGAGCCGATGGCGTCCACGAAGATAACTTCCTGCTGGTGGTCGATGTGGAAGAGGAGGCGAAACCCACCAACCCGCAAACGGTACGCGCCGGTCTCCTGTCAGTGGCCGAATGTTTCCCGCCTGGGACTTCC
>DAHWKG010000059.1:0-3445 GCA_027343765.1 Sulfobacillus sp. | reverse complement strand
CCAATGGCCCAGTTTACACTGCAAATCGATGCGTTGGCGGATGGCCGCATAGGCTTGGAGGCTGAGGCGATCCCATAGCTCGGTTTGGCCCACCAGGATTAGCGCCAGCGGACTCTGCGAATCCATCTGAACGTTGAGTAATTATCCCGCATGCGGAATAATTACTCTTATGCCGTATCCATAGTTATGCCGAACGGTCCGAAAGAAGGCAGTGCTTAAAGCACCTGCGGCGGCAGGTGCTCGGCATAACTATAACGATTCCAGGAAAGCCAAGAGCGTGTCAGACGGTTGGAAGCGCCCGGGTTTCACGTCTATCGGCGCCGTACGCGCGATGGCTTGCTCTTTGATGGCGATGTCGGCGTGGATATAGATTTGGGTCGCTTGAAGGCTTTCATGACCAAGCCACAACGCAATGACGGTAATATCGACCCCACTGCGGAGGAGATTCATGGCACAAGTGTGGCGAAGCACGTGGGGGGTCAGGTGTTTCCGGGCTAGGGTTGGACACGTGACACGGGCTCTCTGCTCATATTTTGTGAGCAGCCACTGGACCGCGTCGGTACTCAGACGATTGCCCCGCACAGTCGGGAACAGCGACTGGTGATCCGTTCCGTGCCATTCCGTGAGCCACGCTTGCAGCGTGGCCACCGTCGCCGCCGTCAACGGGGTGGCCCGCTTTTTACGCCCCTTCCCGGAACATCGCACGACCGCGCTGGAACCTAAGTCGACGTCAGCGATAGTCAGACCTGTCAATTCGCTAACCCGTAATCCCGTTTGCAAGAGCACCATCAGCAAGGCATAGTCTCGTCGTCCCACCCAGGTTTCCTGGTCGACCGCCTTCAAAAGAGCCGCCGATTCGACCGCCGTTAAAAAGTCAATATGGGGCTGTTCAAAACGCTTGGCAGGGATCGCCAAGACGTGCTGAATGAGCGCTGCATGTTCCGGATGCCGATAGGCTGCATAACGGAAGAAGGCATGGATGGCCGCCAATCGCGCATTGCGCGTGCGGATGGTGTTATGCCGTGTTTCTTCCAACCATTGCAGGAACGCTCCAATCCGCGTGACACTCAGGTCGGAAAAATCGAATTGACTGGGCTCTTTACCGATTTCCGTGCTCACAAATCCGAGCAGCAGGCGCCATGTATCCCGGTAAGCTGCCACCGTTTGCGGACTGGCGTTACGTTGCGCCCGGAGCCGTTCGATGAAATAGGCTTCCAACGTCGGCGCCAGCGTACTCATCGGGTCCCTTTCAGCACTTGCGATCCGTGTTCCATGGCGAGGCGCAGCAGCTCGGGGGTGGTCTGCAAATACCAATAGGTTGAGACCGGATTCACGTGGCCTAAATAGGCGGACAATAGTGGTAGTTGGCTCGCCACCGGCTGGCCGGTGGCATACCAGTCGCGTATCGTGGCGACGGTAAAAGTATGGCGGAGCCCATGCACGCGCACGGCTCCCGACCCAGCCCGGGGTACCAACCCTACTTTGTCCACGAGCGCGCGAAACGTTTTGTGGACCATCACATCGAGGAGACGCGTTCCCCGGAGCGACAGAAAAAAACTTTCAGTCGGTGGCCGTCCGTGCGCATAGGTATTGCGGTGCCTACGATAAACTTCCAAGGCGTCCGCTACCGTGGGGTGAACCGGCACAATGCGGGACTTCCCGAATTTCGTGAATCGAATGGTAAGCTCCCGTTCGGAAATACTCACGTCCGATAGATTGAGCCGCAGGGCTTCGCCGAGGCGTATGCCCGTCGCTGCGAGTAGGCCGATCAGGGTTTGATAGGTCACGGCACGGAAACTCGGGACCAAGCCGGCTGCCGCTCCGATTAGAGCCCGCACTTCATCATCCGTGTAGAGAAAGGGAACGGGGCGTTGATAGCGATACGCTAAGTAATCGGCAGGCGGCACTTCTGTCGCAGGATCAAGGTTCTGAAAATACCGGGCAAAATTCCGGACAACACTCAGACGCCGCTTCCACGTGTAGGGATGATCCGTGGTTGGCGCGGTCGCCCAGGCGACCGCCAGATCGATGGTGATCATCGTCTGCCCCCGGTTGTCCATAAATCGAGCAAAGTCTCGTAAGAGCCCCTCGTGTTGGCGAAGTTTGAAGCCCAGGGCCCGTCGGACGTCCAAATATTGTTGCACCCCGGCGTGCATCTCCGTCATCGTCCCTCACCCCCAATCCAAGGTCGCGCCACCACGCGCGTCTCAGCGACGGTGGGCTTAGCATAGTGCGCCGTGGTGACCACGCGGCGGTGGCGCAGTACCTGACCAATCTCCCAGAGCGGAACGCCCGCTTGCCGCATCGCCGATGCGGCTTGATGCCGCAAGCGATGGGCTCCAAAGGGCGGTATGCCTGCCCGTCGGCAGGCTTGGATCACGATGCCGCTGACGCCCCCGGTTGTCAGCGCCGTGTGAGGGGCACGCAAGTGGAGGAAAACCTGCCGGTTGTCACCAGCCACCCGATGCTGTTGACAATATGCTGCAATCGCTGAGCCTACATCGGATGGCAGTGGTAGTTCGTCGTGCCGGCGCCCTTTTCCTCGCACGTGCACCATACCCTGGCGCCAATCAATGTCCTCGAGCACTAACTGGGCCACTTCCCCCGCCCGTAAACCCAGTCGACTGAGGAGAAGTAGAACCGCCAAGTCGCGGGAGCCCTCGACTGTCGTTGGGTCGCAACTTTGCACCAAAGCGGTCACGTCCTCTGCGGTGACCGTGGACCGGAGAGGGGTCCGGTCACTCCACCCCGGGGCGGGAAGCAGGACGGCATCCATGGACTGCGAGATCCATTCCTGGACGAAGGCAAAGCGGAAGAAACTCCGTAACGCCACGACCACATTATGAAATGAGCCCGGCTGCAACGATTTCATCTGCGCCTGAAGAAATTGATGGACTTGTTCATTACGAACGATCAGGGCAAATGAGGGCTTCTCCCCCTGAATTTCGATGTCATCGAGAAATTTTTCCACGACGGCTTGATACCGGGTAATGGTAGCATCCGCGAGCCCGCGTTGCTGGGATAAATACCTGGTGAATACCTGAACCACGTAATCCTGAAGGGTATAAGGGATGATCGGTTCCTCGGCGGGAATGGCACCCAGGGCCCGCAGGTAAGTCACCAATACGCCTACCATTCCCTGAGTCGAGCGGCCCTTGGCATACCCCAGACGTCGCCGTTCGGCGACGAAATCCTCAATACGAGGTGACGTCAAGTCACACGGACGCCACTCATGTTGCACTAGCCAGCGGCTCAAATGGGCCATCAACCCTTGATACGATGTGGCAGACCAATCGGCGAACCCTTGATCCTTTAAGGCCGCCATGAACCCTGTTGTAAAGTCTGCCAGTGGGCCATCAACATGTGTTCCTAGTAATTTACCCATAGACACCAACACCCTCCTTGACCTTCCGAGATTGCGATCCACAAAGACCGCAATCTCGGA
>DAHWKG010000054.1:0-7324 GCA_027343765.1 Sulfobacillus sp. | reverse complement strand
CGCTCGACTTGCATGTATTAGGCACGCCGCCAGCGTTCGTCCTGAGCCAGGATCAAACTCTCCATGACTCGTGAATTTCACGTTGGTCTTACTTGTTACGTTCGTTCATGTGGCATGATGATATAGTTTTCAAGGACCGGGTTTGCAATTGACGATTTTAACGAGCCAGACACCTGTTGTCAAGTATCGAGCGTTTTCCTCGAATTGCGCACTGCCGAAGCAGCAAAAGTTATGTTATCACCCGGGCGTCACCTTGGCAAGAGGAATTGTTAACCTTTTTTGGTTAAGCGCTGTTTCCATTTGGTGACACCGTTACCAGCGGTGAAAACGAATGGACTGACAACCTCAGCTAAACCACGACTTCCCGCCAGAAAGCCTCTCCACTGGTGCACGAATATCCCAGAACCTCGACGCATGGGTTGTGCGTATCGGTGCCACACTCCGAGTGAGGTGATAATTGATGAAAGTCCAGCATCCGGCATTATGGGGATTGGCCTCCGTATTCTTATTGGCAGGCTGCGGAACGACAGGCCAAGCCTCACCGAAATCCCACCCCAATAAAGTCTTCAGTTCTAAAAAGACGGTGAAGCCTGGGACTGTCACCAAAGGCTCAGCAAAACTGAAGGTCTTAGCTTTTTGGGCCCATCACAAATCCTTACCGCCGTCATCCCTCGCAGGATATAAGCGGTCCATTACGTATCTGTCACCGCTATGGTATTCGGTAACGGCTAGCGGAGCCCTGAAAACTCACGTGGATTCCGCCTTGTTGGCCGAGGACAAAAAGCTCCATATTCCGATTGTCCCAATAGTTAACGATGCAACTGGCGCTCAGACCTTCCTTAAGTCAGCCGCCACCCGGAAAATAACGGTGACGAATATCGATCACATCATTGCCACCAACCATTACAGCGGCGTCGATATTGACTTCGAACCGCCACACACACGCGTCAAAACGGACCTTACGCGTTTTATGACGGAACTGCACGATTCTTTGCCGCACACGGACATTATCGTGCTGGATATCGTTCCACACTCCGGTGGGGCTTATAATTTTAAGGCCCTGGCGCCTGAAGTGAGTCAATTCCAACTCATGACCTACGACCAACATGCCGATGGAACAACGGCAGGACCGGTGGCGGCATTGAACTGGGTCACCAGCCTAACCACCCGCCTCAAAAGCATCGTGCCCAGTTCTAAAATCTACCTGGGCGTGGCTCTCTACGGCTATCGGTGGGCTGCGGGCAGCACACATGCCACCACCATACCGTACTATTCTGTGACTCCCGCCATCAAGTCTAAAGAGGTGTGGAGTGCGCGCTACCAGGAAATGTCTGCCCACGTTGGCAGCAATATTTATTGGTGGGAAAACCGCAAGGGCATCGGCCAAAAAATCGCGCTAGCGAAAAAGGACCACCTCGCGGGGGTCGCCTTCTGGCAGATAGGCTACGCGACACCATCTATCTACAGCGAACTCACCAAAGACATCGGCACCCAACCTTAACGAGGAGGCGCACCGCCTCCTCCTTTCTTCGCTTGCCCGCTAACAAACGGGGAGGACCATGATATGATAACCCGTGACAATAACAAAGGGTGGTCGTATTGGCAGCAATCTCCGTTCAAAATGTCCGGCTGTCCTTAGCGGACAAACCCATCGTGGATCACGTGACCTTTAGCTTATCTCAAGGGGATCGAGTGGCCCTGGTTGGTCCCAATGGAATGGGCAAGACCACCTTCCTACGCACGCTGGCTGGTGAAATTGACCCGGAATCTGGGAGCGTAGAACGGGCGGCCAATCTCCGTATCCTACGTCTTGAGCAATGGAAGCCGGCCCATCACCTAAGCCTTTATCACGCCGTCTATCATGCCAACCCAACGATTCTCGCACTGGAGGCGGACCTGAAACAGTTAGAATCGCAAATGGCTGATCCGGACATGGCCAAAAACTTAGACGCCTTAGTGAAATCGTGGGGGTCGCTATCAGACCAGTTTCAGAATGCAGGGGGCTATGAATGGGAATCCCGGGTTAAAGCCGGCCTTCAGAAAATGGGGTTCCCTCCGGATCGCTGGGACGATTCCCCAGATACCTTGTCCGGAGGAGAGGCCCATCGTCTCGCCCTATTAGAGGCGATCCTCTCCGGTGCGGACGTCTGGCTCTTAGACGAACCCACCAACCACTTAGACATTCAAACCATCAGTTGGCTTGAAGACGTGATTCGGCAGTCGCCCGCAGCCATGGTCATTGTGTCCCACGACCGGGCCTTTCTTGATCGCGTATCCAACCGCACCATGAGTTGGGAGGATGGCCCCTTTTGGATTGTGAGCGGAAACTGGAGCCAGTATCAGCGGCTCCGAGAAGAACGGCTACGTATTGAGGCCTTGCAATGGCAGCGGCAGCAAGAAGAGGAACGACGGCTTCGGACGTACATTGATCGTTGGCGGTCAGGGACTCGCGCCCGCCAGGCACAGAGCCGCCAAAAGCGTTTAGACCGTCTCACGGCAACCGACCCTGCCGCACCTCGGCCCCCGGAGCGAGCGTTAAACCTGGCCCACCAGGGGCAACAAAAGACCGGACACCTCCCGGCACTCAAAGTGGATAACCTGATCGTAATTCGGGGTGACCGTATTTGGGAACCGGTCAACGTGGCGATCCCGTTGAACGCCCGAGTCGCTTTAGTGGGACCCAACGGCACGGGAAAGACCTCACTATTAGAGGGGCTCATGACCTCTCCTAACGCTCATTGGCATCCCGACGTAACCCCGGTATACCTGACCCAAACCGCCGTGCAGGAACTCCCCAATGGCGTGTTGGGGATGGATTATGCCTTTGAACTCGGCTGGGACCGAGAGCAAATTCACTACCTTGGGGCACGTTTCGGAATAACGCCAGAGCTCTGGCAGCAGCCGCTGGATACCTGGTCCGGAGGCGAACGGGCCCGTCTCAAACTTCTGGAGACGTTGATGACGCCCGCTCAGGCCCTTTTGTTGGATGAGCCGACCAACCACCTGGATGTGCGCATGCGGGAAGCCTTAGAGCGACTCTTGGGCGAGTATCCGGGCACCCTGATCATGGCCAGCCACGACCGCGCATTTCTCGAGCGCATCAGCACCCACACCTGGTGGTCTCTAGGCGATCAATTTATCTTTGAGCGTCTCCCCTATCGTATCGACCGGCAACCCCCGGACCGTTCCTAGCGAGGTCTTCCTCGCCCATAACATCGGTTCAACCATCCCGAAGCGTCAGCGAGGTCGCTGTCTCATAGCCACCAAGCGTCTCTTGCCATCGTTCCCGACCGCTACCGGCTTAAAGAACATTAAGAAAGCCGATGCTTTGTGCTCCGGCCACCGCTCACTCGGTGGGCCCTCTCCAAGGCTCGCGGGCAAATCGATCGTGACCACCTAACCGCGAGCGGTGGCCGTCTTCAATACGGTCTACATTGTCTGGGACACCAGACCATACTTGAGCGAATTGATCGACAATTAAGAACCGCTGGACCAAACGTGATATATTGATATCATAAGTCGATATCGAAATTTGACCGTGGGGTGAGCACGATCGAAGACCGTGTGATACGTAAGCTATTTCTGGGATTCATTCATATCCACATTCTCCATCATGCCGCGCAGAAGCCTATCTACGGCCTCTGGATGATCGAAGAGCTAGCCCGCCACGGGTACCAACTCAGCCCCGGCATGCTCTATCCCCTTCTGCATGCGATGGAAAACCAAAACTTGCTGCAACGGGACGACCGCCTCGTCGACGGAAAGATCCGGAAGTACTATACGATCACCCCGCAGGGTACCCAAGTCTTGGAAGAGGCACGGCAGAAGGCCGCAGAGTTGTTTCGAGAACTTACCGATTAACCCCACGAATGGAGGAATTGCCACGTCAATAGAAGTCGGTATTCTTTTCCTGATGGTTTTAGCATTTGCTTGGAGTATTGGCGCACATTACACCGGATCCTGCATGGGCATGCCCTATGGGTCTGGATCTATTGGTCTTTGGTCTGCGCTCGTGGTGATGGCCATCCTTGCGTTCTTCGGCGCTTTCGTTGCCAGTCACCCAGTGGAGCTCACCGTGGGGCTTCACCTCATCCAATCGACACTCGTCACGCTCTGGGGGGCGATTGCAATTATCGCCGCCGCCTTTATTCTCACCACGATATACACAGCCGCCAAGGTTCCCACGTCGACCATCCAAATTCTCGTCTTCTCGTAGCGGGCATGGCCTTTGGGGCTGGCATCAGGATTCATTGGAGCGTGATTGGGTCCCTGGCTCTCGTCTGGGTACTGGCGCCGCCCGTCGCCACGGGTTTGGGCTACGTATTCACGCGCGGATTAGATCGGGTCGTCGGCCCCGTGCCGGCCCCCGTCGCCGAAGGCGATGCGACCTCAGGCGGGGGAACCCAGCTGGCCCAGCGCGTTCCGACACCTCGCGCGCAGGCCGTGTCGGTCTTGGCTCGGGTCTTGGTAGTCATCGGTGCTGCCGCGTCCTTTACCATGGGCGCCAACGATGTTTCGAACGCTACCGGCGTTTTCACCATGACCCATCTCTTCAATAATGTGTGGCTTGCCGGTCTCATCGGCGGTGTCGGGCTTTTCATCGGCGTGCTGACCTGGGGTAAACCGCTACTCAAGAAGGTGGCGTTCGATGTCGTCCATGTGGACCTATCCATGGCCAGCGCCGCGCAATTGGTGCAGGCGGTGGTGGTTTTTTTGGCGGTGTCGTTTGGATTTTTTACCTCGATGAACCAAGCGCTGGTTGGGGCCATGGCGGGGGCTGGATTGGCCCGCGGCCGTGTCACGATCCAGTGGCCCAGTACTGGAATATCGTCAAGGGGTGGCTCGTGGGTCCGCCATCCGGCTTCGTGTTAGCCTTCTTGATTGCCAAACTCATCGGCGTATGGGTGCCGCTATAGATCGAGCCGTCCCACCACCCAAGCCGCCTCACTCGGACACCGACAAGAGTTGCTGATAAGGAGAAAAGAGGATGGGATAGGTTACGAAGCCCAGGACGATGGTGGTAATGGCCGCCGAGGCCATGAATGAAAATAGGATCAACAAATGAAAATAGGATCAATAATTGATAGCGAACAGCCTGAACGGGGTCCGCACCGGCGATAATTTGGCCGGTCATCATCCCGGGCAGTTGCACGAGTCCCGTCGTTTTAGCGCTGTCAATCGTCGGAATCATGCTGGCACGGATCGCCTGCTTCAGGAACGGCATGACCGCCTGCTTAGGTGTGCCGCCCAACGCTAAAACCGCCCGGATTTCCTGGCGATGGCTATGGGTTTCAGACTTGAGCCGGTTTAGCAACAGGCCCGAAGCGACCATCGCATTCCCGACAATCATTCCGCTAATGGGGATCACAAACTTCGGTTCCCAGGGAGTAATCCGGAAACCCAATAGGAGGCCCTGGGTGACGACCTCGGTGATGCCGATAGCCATGAGAATCTTCCACCAGACGCCCCCCAATTCTTGCCCTCGTCGAGTCGCATTCTGTGTGGCGACGGCAATCATGACCGCGACCATCAGCACGATGAAGAGAGGATTATCCAATTTAAAGACCACTTTGAGGATATATCCGATCGCGATAAGTTGAATGGTAGAGCGGATCGTGGCAATCACCATATCCCGCTCCAACCCAAGTTTGAGCCATACGGAGAGAAAGAGAGCCAGGCCCACGAAAGCCAGAGTGAAAGACATGGTCAAAAAGCTCACAACGGCACTCCCTCTCGTGATCCCGCGCTACAGAGAAACTGGCGGGTTTCCTCGCTTGCCGGATCCTCAAAAAAACGCGCCGTCTCCGCCGTTTCGACGAGCCGCCCTTGCACCAAGAGCCACGTGTACTGCCCCACCCGGCGGGCCTGATCTAAATTGTGGGTAACCCAAAGCAACGTCGTGTGGTGCTCCTCGTGGACATGGACAATCCACTCTTCCACGTCCCGCGCTGCACTGGGGTCAAGGGCGGATGTGACTTCGTCCAGCAGCAGAATGTCGGGATCGTTGACCAAGGTGCGGGCCAATGCGACACATTGCTGCTGCCCTCCGGACAAGTCCCCTGCGTTCCGCAACAAGAGATCCTCGGACAATCCCACACTGTGCAAGAAGTCTTCAGGATTCGTCAACTGCTCCCCCCTAAGCATAGGACCATAGCGGAGATTGTCCAACACAGTGCCCGGAAACATCACCGGCGATTGAAAAACCAGGCCTACCCGGCGGCGCAAAGCCGGTATAGACCATTGGCGAACCTCTTGCCCATCAATCATCACCTGGCCGGCATCCGGTGATACCAGAAGATTGCATAACGACAACAAGGTACTTTTCCCGGACCCTGAAGGTCCGACTAGGGTGACGATGGTACCGCGGAGGATGACCCCGGAGATGTCAGTGAGGACGGTCTGGGTGCGGCCGGCATGCTCGTACCATTTGTGGACACTGTCGAACGTGATGGCATCGGCAGATCCCTCGGGCTGATTCGTCACGGGCGTCCTCCGAAGTCGCCGCCCTGCCTCAGCGATTCCGCTGTCTTTGGCCTTTGTTCATCTGTCACACGTTTATCCCCCTTCAGTATCGTAATCTGATATTAATTGGGTAACGGGCCACGTGTAAAGTCGGTGACTCCTTCCCCGTTAACAATAAAGCGGCACTGAACCACTTGACATGGAGCCATCATTGCAACAATATACTATTCAAGCGAATGGTTGAACATGGCCAGAAGGGAGAATTCTCATGAGCGACCGGGTATGGAAGGACGCGGCGTACGGACAATTCGCCCGAGTTGGCAAGGCGCTGGGGCACGCCCGGCGTCTCGAAATCCTCGACCTACTGGCGCAGGGTCCTAAAAATGTCGAGACATTAGCCGAAGCCCTGGCGGCTAGTAGCGCCGCCGTCTCGCGACACCTACAAATCCTCCTGGAGGCCCACCTGGTAACCTTCCAGAAACACGGAACCTATGTGGTGTACCAATTGGCTCAGCACTCCGTCGCGGATCTGATGCGTCAGATCCAAACCGTGAGTGAGGCCGTCCTCGCTGACGTGCGTGAGTTGTATCACTTATATCTTACCGAGCAGGACGCCTTGGCCCCCGTGAATCCTGAAGAATTAGAAGCATTGATGGCCACCGGGGCCGTCTATTTGATCGATGTACGGCCGCGCACCGAATACGAGGCCGCCCACTTGCCCGGGGCCGTCTCGGTGCCGCTCCCCGAAGTGGCTGACCATTTTGCCTCCTGGCAGGATAGCCGCCCTATCGTAGCCTATTGTCGCGGTCGATATTGTCTATACGCGCGCGACGCTGTGCAGCTGCTTCAACAGCGGGGCCTG
>DAHWKG010000042.1:0-4394 GCA_027343765.1 Sulfobacillus sp. | reverse complement strand
CGGGGTCGTTCGCCGGGCATCGTGTTGCCATGGCGCGTGGATCATCCTCCCCGAGCCTGGGTCAGAACGTTAGGAAGGGCATTATCATAGGGGTGCCACTTATCCACAGCCGTGTTTTGTCCAGTTATGAAAAACCCTCATATATATTATTCCCCTATATAAAGCAAATGGCTCACCGGGTTTCGCATCGCTTGCGCGCTAGGCGTGGTGAGCACTGTCACTATAATAATACGAAAGGGATCTCTTACCGTCAAACATTTTCCGCCCATCCGGCTCGCCAGCGCCAGAGATGCCCAACGGCAAGCATTGTCCTGAAAATCGCTGCGGCATATACGGGGGAGTACACTAAGAGCTGGACCTCACTTCTTTTGCCAAAAATCTTAACCACGAGAACTATGCCGATCAACCTGAAGCGCGCCACGCCACGCTGACGGTGAGTGAAAAGTCTGCGATCAATCATGGGAATCTGGATACCCATTTTTTATAATGAGGTGTCGTCCCGACCCCTAAGAGAGCCCTCACCCTTCACCCGGCTGTTTTCTAAAACCGTGTGCCGGTAACATCCGAGCGAGCATGATGGCGCCAGCACCTAGTACAAAGAGAACGGCAGCATGGTATAGGAAAAAGAGGAGCATGAGCGCTCCACCGACCAGATATACACTCTTCGGAAGCCATCCCCGGCCCTGCCAGCGGCCTCCCAGAAGATACAGGATGACGGCAAGCCCCGCCACGAATATCGCCACTCTTTGTCCCCCGTTTCAACAAAATCTAATGGGCTAAGTTGATAAAGGCGCACTCTCCCGAGCAATCTCTGCGAGCCACTCGGCACTGGTCGGGCTAGCTGGCTGGAAGGTCTGAAGACTCTCGAGCGTAAGTTCGCCCTGTATGGCCAGTCCCAACGTCGACATCGCCTCGGATGCGCCCCCACCCACCGCCTCACCGCCGACCAAGCGTCCCCCTTCGTCGGTATAGAGAGCCAAGTAGGGCGAAGAAGTTTCCTCCAAGAGGGGCTGATAGAGCCACGGCGAATCGAGCGCGGCCTCATAGCGATGAGATGATGTCTCCCCCACCCAGGCAATTTCCGGCCGACAATAAATGGCATGGACAGGAGGTCCTGGAGGAAACTTTAGCCCCTGTCCCAACGCCTGCCGTACGGCGCGCCATCCCTGACTCCACGCCTTATTCGCCAAAAGCGGTTCACCCGATGCATCCCCGACGGCATACACCCCCGGAATATTGGTCATTCCGTTCCCATCCACGCGAAAGAACCCCGCCGCATCAAGCGCAAAGCCCATCGCCTCCAGCCCTTTCCGATCAAAGACCGATTCGCGACCCAAGGCTAAGAGAACCCGGGGTCTCACGTCCTGCCCCGACCCGAGAGACGATGTCCAATGAATCTGAACCCCGCCTGTCGAATCCTCACCGATCGCCTTAATGCGCCGATCCCGATGGATTTCAACGCCATCCTGCCTCAGGCCCGCCACCACGCGCCCCGAAATCTCGTCCGCGAATGTTGGTAGGAGTGTGTCGGCATACAGATGAACGTATACACCAAATCGCGCGAAGAGGGAGGCCGCCTCAAGCCCCGTCGCTCCCGCCCCTAAAATGGCCAACTCCTCAGGTAGACGGGTTAAGGTGTGAAACACGCGCGGAAGAAGGACGCGTTCGCCATCGGGCCGCATCCCCTCCAGCAATTTTTGGCGGGAACCGGTCGCGACAATGACCACATCAGCAAAAAGACGCTGTCCCGTCTGTTCCGCTATTAGGGTGTGGGGGTCCTCGAAGCGCCCGGTGTCTAAAATCACCTGTGCCCCTTCTACCTTTTTTCGCGCACGACGGACACCTTCCTCTATCAACTGTTGCTGCCACGCCATGAAACGGGTCCAGTCCATACCGAACGGGGTTTTGCTCCATTGATTTCCTGAACGGAAAACATCGGCCGCCTGAATCAACGTCTTCGACGGCAAAAGGCTATGACGAAGGCCGTTGCCGCCCAGTCCTTCTGGGTCTACAATCGACACCGCATGCCCGAGCTTAAGCGCGTGGGAAGCCGCCTCGAGTCCCGCTGGACCTGCTCCTAATACGACGATTTGCATCGCTCATCCTCCGCCACTAATCGCACTTGTTGCGCAAAAATCCATTCATTCATCGGCCCCTGGTACCGGCGACCACCAATATAGATTACCGGAACGGTCGTGATGTTGAGCCTGCCGGTAAGTTCTGGAATACGGTCAAGCATGACCGCCACCGAATAGATCCGGGGTTCCAAAAGAGCCATTCCGAGCGCCACGCGCGCGGCCTCCGCACAACGGGGTCATCCCGGGGTAGTCAATACGGCGATCGGTACGGTGGCATCAAGCCCGGCTACGGTGTTCTCTGTAAGGGGTGACAAGATCTGCCGACGATGTTGAAGCGCGTCAATCAAGGTCTCAAAAAGACGTTCTTCTTGGCCCGCCGGTACGCCCGCAAACCACGCCCGTGCCACCAAATCCCCTGCGCCCGCAAGTCCCCAATGGGTAAGGTCTCGGGGATACCAGGACCAAGGCGGTGTCCACCCCATCTCGGACACCGCCTGAACCTGAACGGCCTCGTGCGTCGGCACAAGCTGGCCGATAACCCGCACCGGGACCTGCCTCGCCTCTTCTCTCACGGTTAGCGCTCGACCGGATGGCCCCCGCCAAGCCAGAGAGACATGCCGCCCACCACGTTGGCGACATCAAAGCCTTGCTCCGCCAAATAAGCGGCCGCCGATTGGCTGCGATTGCCACTCGCACAGACAATGGCGTAGCGCTGGTCGCGCGGCAACTCCGTGGCCTTTTGCTCGAGCGTCCCCAGGGGAATGGACTTCGCTCCCGGAACAATACCGCTCCGTAGCTCATACGGTTCGCGCACGTCAATCACTGTCCAATCCTGTAAATGGGAGGCCAACTCGTCGACGGTGAGGGACTTCACGGCCACCACGGGAAATCCCGCGTCCGTCCAAGCATGAAGGCCTCCGTCGAAGCCCGCCTCGACCGTCACGCCCTCCCCTTGAAGCGCTTCTTGAGCTGCCTTTAGAATCACGGCGTTGTCGGCGAACAAACCCACACCCAAATCCGGACCTTGCTGCTTAATCCAGGCGGCCACCGGCCCGGCCCACCCCTGCTGACGATAAGGGGCAGACAGTGCGCCGGCAATATGTCCTTCCGTATAGGCGCGCCCTTGGCGTACGTCAATCACCACATGGTTTTCTTGTTCGCTCCACTTCTTCAGTTCAGCTGCCGTCATTCATCATCGTCCCTTCAAGAAATTCCCGCTAAGTTTTGCGCCCGGAGTCGTGCGGCATCCTCCGGTGGGGGCTTCAAAAGCCTTAAGGTCTGGTCGACAAAGGTATCGACATCCATGGCTAAAAATGGATTGGCCTCCCGCTCATAGCCAATAGTAGAGTGGGGGCTCTTGTTCATGAAAATCCCACCGCAAGGCGAGGACCCATAATGGGCCGGCCACAGCTCAACCCCGTCCGGAAGCCCCATCAAGCGATGGACACTTTGATGCTGCTGGCGGGCGGCTTCGCGAATCGCATTCTCATCCGCGTCGGCCAAATCGGGGCGACCGACGTCTCCGACAAAGAGACTGTCGCCCGTCAACACGGCCCAGGGTGCGGTGCCCCGGCGTAGGTCGCGGATAATGAGTGACAGACTATCCGGGGTATGGCCGGGGGTCTCCCAGACTTCCACCGAGAGCATACCGAACGTCAACACTTGCTGGTCCTTTAAGTCATCATGCGGAAACGTCGCGGGAGCCCGATGACTGATACCATGAGGCACTCCCAGTGAATGAGCCAGCTCACTCGCGCAGGACGCGTGGTCGGCATGCACATGCGTTTCGACCACCATCTGGATGTCGATTCCGAGATCTTGCGCGGCCAATACGTACTGGTCCACGCCCAATGCCCCCAGCGGATCCACGGCTAATCCCTGCCCGGTCACCTCATCGCCAATGAGATACGAGTTGCATCCCAGTTCCGGGTTTTGCAAGGTTTGCCAAATCACGATCCCCACCTCCTCGTCTTAGCGGACGGTTTTCCCATCCCACCGCATCATGCCACCGGTCATGTTGTAAACGTCGTAGCCCTCCTTCTTTAGCTGCTTGGCCGCCATTTGGCTCCGAGAGCCTGAACGGCACACCGTCACCACCGGTTGGTCCTTCGGAATTTCGTTCAAACGTTGGGCTAATTCTCCCAACGGAATCAGGCGCGCACCCTGAATATGGCCTGAGCGAAATTCGCCAATCGTCCGTACATCGATGACCAAGGGTGGATGCTCCCCCTTCAGTTGTGATGCCAAGTCACTCGGAGAAATCTGCGGAACTTTGGTTCCCAATCCAAACATTGGCTGACTGCCTCCCTTTTCAAA
>DAHWKG010000004.1:0-28232 GCA_027343765.1 Sulfobacillus sp. | reverse complement strand
CCCGATATGATCCGAGCCAGGCCCCCGACCATGCCAGAAGATCGTCCCGGGCATCGAGTCGGGAAAACTGGACGACCGGAGCCTAAGGCCGCCGGTCGTCCGTAACTGCCATCGAAGCACGTCTAATTTAGCCATTTCCTCCAGGGTTCCCTTGACTCGGGTCGCCCAATTGAGTTCCCAAGCCTTTTAAGAATCCCATCAGATAATGTATCGCCCGTGCCACGTCCGGATCCTTTAACATTCCCATCAACTGCCAAATGGACATCTTGTCCGCATCGGGGCCTTGACTTTGAGACTGGGCTTCATGAAAGCCCGATTGCAGCGCCCCCATGAGGGAGAGACCAAACCCCTCGGGAAGCGCCCCAAGGGCCATGGCCAACGTGACGGCATTGTTTAAGCCTCGTTTCGTGGGTTCGGTATCGAGTTTCTCCATCACCATTTCAGAGATGGGTTTCCGCTGCTCGAGAAGCGCCCGTAGAAATCGCCAAACTCCCGCTTGCTCGAGTTCCTCGATAATGGCTTCAACGTTCTTTGAAGCCGAATCAGGTGGCACCAGTTCCCGAGCTGTCGCCGAAGGCGGCAAATCAACAATTGGCTTAGCCACGGCGTCGTCCCTCCTCGTTTTGGGTGGTTAGTGGACGGTAGTCTGAGCGTGCCCACTTCTTCTCAACCTCAACCCCAGGGCGGGGATTACGCTGTTGGAACCGCCAATTGCGCCGAGGAAGCGGAGAGCCGGACTCAGGGTTTAAAACTTCGAGCTTCGCATAGGTATGCTTGTACCCCGGGGTCCCGGTGGTGGGATCGAAGACGTCCGGCGTCAATTGGTTGATGGCACCCTCACCCGTAGAATTCATGGGAAGATAGACCTCGCGCCCTTGCACCCGATCGGTGATAATTGCCCGCATGCGCGCATGACCTGTTGGGGTTACCAACCGCACCCACTGACCATCTGCAATCTGCCGTTCGCGGGCTAAGTCGGGTGAAATCTCGAGAAACACCTCCGGCACTAACTCGCGGATGCCTTGGACCCGATACGTCATGTTACCCTCGTGAAAGTGCTCTAAGATTTGACCGTTGTTGACCAGAATGTCGTAGTCGCTTCCGGGAGTCGGCACCTCCTGGAACGTCAGCGGTACTAACTTGGCTTTCCCGTCCGGTTGATGAAACCCGTCTTGGTACAAGAGCGGGGTGTCCGTACCGTCGGCAGACACCGGCCAATTCAGGCTCTTGAATCCCTCCAGCCGCTCGTAGGTAACCCCTTGGAAGATCGGCGCCACTTGACTGACCTCCGCCATAATGTCGGACGGATGCTGATAGGTCCACCGAGCACCCAATTGATTGGCGATTTCTGTCAGGATAACCCAATCGGGCCTGGCCTCCCCCAACGGCTCTAATGCTTGGTAGAAACGCTGGATGCGCCGTTCTGTATTAACAAAGGTCCCATCCTTCTCCAGCGACGGAACCGCCGGCAGGATGACGTCGGCATATTGGGCGGTCTTGGTCATGAACACTTCCTGTACGACCAGAAAGTCTACTTGTTCCAAAGCCCGTTGAATGGCCGAACTATTGTTGTCCACCAGCGCGGTGTCTTCACCGACAATGTAGAGCGCGTGCAACGTTCCGTTGAGCACCGCATCAGAGATGTCGGTATTAGAAAGCCCAGGCTTTTGGGGAATCTGTTCCCCACCCCAGATTTTCTCGGCCCGTGCGCGTGCCTCGGCGTCCTTGATCTCCCCATAACCGGGGAGATATTGCGGTTTTGCACCAAAGTCGCTCGCGCCCTGCACGTTGTTGTGACCCCGCAAGGGGTAGCCGCCCGTTCCCGGACGTCCAATGTTGCCGGTGAGCAGCAACAAATTGGCGATGGCAAGCGACCCTTCCGCCCCTTGACCTTGCTGCGTGATTCCCATCGCCCAGAGAATCGCCACCCGTGGGGCTTGGTGAATCATTTCGGCTAGCTTTTTGACGGTTTCAGCAGGAACCCCGGTTAGCGCCTCTACCTGGTCCAGGGTATAGGGAGCTAAGGATTCCACATACTCGTCGAACCCGGTCACATGAGCCTCAATAAAGGACCGATCGATCCACCCTTGATCCACCAGATATTTTTGTAGCCCCGCCAAGAGATACGGGTCGGTACCACTTTTCGGGTGTATGTAGAGGTCTGCCCGCTCTGCCATTTCGTGCTTACGCACGTCGATGACCACCAGCTTTTGTCCACGAAGCTTGTGCGCCCGCTTGACACGGGTGGCGAACACCGGGTGCGACTCCGCGGTATTAGAGCCGATGGTGATCACCAGATCAGCCTGCTCGATATCCTTCAGCGTGCCGCTATCCGCTCCATACCCCACCGTGCTATGAAGGCCGAAGGTCGCCGGATCCTGGCAGTAGGTGGAATCATTATCCACATTGTTGGTGCCCATCACGGAGCGAGCGAGCTTCTGGACCAAATAGGCTTCTTCGTTGGACCCCTTCGATGAGGCGATAAACATCAACGAATCGGGGCCATATTGTTTTCTGGTCTCCTGAAGTTTCCGTGCCACCAAATTTAACGCCTCGTCCCATTCGGCTTCGCGAAAACCTTGACCTTCGCGAATGAGCGGCTTGGTCAACCGGTCGGGGCTATTAATAAAGTCCCAACCAAATTTTCCTTTAACACACGTCGACACGCTATTGACCGGAGCCTCCAATGGAGGTTCAATCTGCAGAATCTTGCGGTCGCGCGTCCAAACATTGAAGGAGCAACCCACCCCGCAATAGGTACAAACCGTCTTGGTCCGCTTGATGCGGCTTTGACGCATTTGCGCCTCGACATCAGATAGGGCGAACACTGGCCCCATCGCGGGTTCCACTCCCTCAACCACGTCAATCATGGGCAACAGCGTGTCCGGCTCGATTCCCGTCAAAAATCCTGCTTCACCCAACATCGACTTTTCCATTAAGGCGTTACAGGGACAAACCGTCACGCAGTGTCCGCAGGATACGCACGAAGACTCTCCAATCGGCTTATGGTCATCCCAAACCACCCGAGGCCGGTCGAGACTCCAGTCAATCGACAAGGTTTCGTTCACCTCGAGGTCTTGGCATGCCTCGACGCATCGTCCGCAGAGAATGCACTGATTGACATCATACTGATAAAAGGGATTGGAATCATCAATGGGTGGGTAGGGTTTCGGCGTATAGGGAATGGTTTGATGTTCTAGATGCAAAAGCTCGGTGGTATTATGCACCACACAATCCTGATTATTGTTGTCGCAGACAGTGCAATACAGGCGGTGATTGCCAAGGATGCGCTGCATGGCTTCCTCCTCCCGCTCCTTCACCGCACGGGAGACCGTATCCACCGTCATCCCCTCGCGCACCGTCTCTGCGCAGGCGCGAACAAACTCGCCGTTCACTGACACGATGCATGTGTCGCACGTCTGAATGGGGCCCAGTACGGGCAAGTAGCAGACATGAGGAACGGCATTCCCTTGATCCAACAGCACGTCAATTAGTCGTGCCCCCTTGGGCGCTTCGCGCTCTTCCCCATTGACCGTCAGCGTGACTCGCTTGATCGTGTCCTCCATGTTGTTGAACCTCCCCAAACGTCCTATTGATTGGTAATCCCGTGGGCCTCGCACCACTCCTTAAAATGATTGGCTTCAATGCGCTCGTCGGAAATGCCTTCCGCCTGATCGGAAGCCAAAAATACAATGGGCGGCCCCATGATGGCCGGTTCCAAGAGATGGCTTCGAATTTCCGGCGAGATCTCGTCAGGAATCATTCCGGTCAGTGTGGCTCCACCGGGAAGTAGCATGTTGACGGTAATGCCATAGGACTCGAGGTCCCGAGCCATGATGCGCGTCAGGGATTCCGCACCGGCTCGCGACGGGCCGTAGGGAACAAAGCCCTTTCTAACCATGGTCTCATGGTTCATCGAGATATTGACAAAACGGCCGCCCCCTTGGTGGATAAACACGGGTGCAAAGACGCGAGACACCAAAAAGTATCCCCGAAGATTGGTCTCCAACACGGCATCAAATTTCTCCGGCGATACTTGGAAAAACGGCAGCGGATGACTCAGGAAATCGGGGTTAACCGTCCGCATACCCAGCCCCGCATTGTTAACCACCATGTCGATAGTGGACCACCGGCGCAAAATCTCCTCTTTGGCTGATTCCACCGACTGTTCATCACGCACATTCATGGGTAACGCTTCGGCATCTAGCCCCTGCTCTCGAAAGTGCTGGACGGTGCTCTGAAGCCGCGGCGTAGGTCGGGCCGAAATGGCCACCGAGGCCCCTTGACGAAGAAGTGCCTCCGTCATTGCCAAGCCCAGGCCGCTGGTCGCTCCGGTGATAATCACCCGTTTCCCCTTTAGCATCATTTGCCACCTCCGGCCCCTATTATAACCCCTTCGGCAAATTCACCCACTTTCCGACTACACCACCTCTCATTGTCGAGAATGTAAATTGTTATGGAGGTGGTCCACGGTGGAGTTGCCGAAAGAGACCCGATTAGCCTGAAACGCATGCACTGACGGTAAGCGAAAGCCTAATATATCTGGAACATGAGTCTCTCTAGATCCATGCGGAAAGACACCAGGGTCTTTTTATCTAGACCGTCGGTACCCGCCCCGTTTTGACTATGGCGGCTGGCGTGGTGAAGGATACTCTCGTCAGGCGCATCGCACAATAAATTCGGGCTCGCCTCCTAGGTGAAATCGTGGGCATCCCATGCGAGAGTCCATTACTCGTATGATGACACATTGTCAACCCGGCCGGCCTACGTTTTATTTGAGCCATGCGAGGTCGGTCGTCAAGGTCGGCGTAGCCGCCGCAGGGAAACCTTGACGAGGACCGCAGCTGGCCTATCCTGGCCGGGGCCGGACGGGATCGCTGACCCCTGCCCAGTGCATGCGGGAAAATCCTATCACGGATTTTCTGAGGCGACGGCGGATCATTCTCGTCTACGCGGGCTGATGGCTCTCGATATTGAGAGCGTAACAGCAAGTTAGCTAATCCGACGGGAGCTGTCTCACTCTACAGGCGCGTGCTCGACGAGGTCTTAACGCATAGTAACTTGACGAGGGCGCTTCCCAAATGTAGCCACACAGTTCCCGACCCACGGCGGTATAGGCGGCATTATAGCCCCGTTTGGCTCCGACGCGACGGAAACGATCGTACAGCCGGTTTTGGTAATGTGACCGCGCCATTGCGCGCCTCCACTGGACGATTCGCTGGGCACGAGCCCGGTACACGCGATTAGCGCAGACGGACGAGCAAATTGGCTAAAGTCTCCGCCCTCCGCCACAAGCGTGGTGGTCCTGACCCAATCGACATCCCGGAGGGCCTGGAAGGAGCGGATAAAGCGGGTGTCCCGGCATGGCCAGTCGAATGGCGGCATCGAGACGCGCAACCCGGGTGTCGAGTTACTCCAATTGCGCTAACCACTCGGCCCAGACCGTGGAACGCGAGGCCGGCGCGGGAGTCAATGTCCGAATCCACTGGCGATAACGGGGGCGCCAGACAGCATCCCTTCCGGCCGATGGATGTCCCACCGCAAAAGGGCGCTTTTCATGCGATGGCGCAGCCGACGGCGATCGTCCTCCACCGCCGACTCCCGGGCGCGCACCAGGTCGCGAAAGGCTTCTTCCTCCGCTGTGGGCAGATGCTCCCCGCCCGCAAATCTTCGGCCAGTGTGCGGGCATCACGCCGATCCGTCTTGACGCGATCGGCGGCGCGATGAGGAATGAGGCCCGGCGTGATGACTTCTGAGGCCACCTGCAGCCCGCGAAGATGGCGGACCAATCCAAAGCCGGTTGGGCCGGCTTCATAGCAGACCAAAAGCGTTTTCGCATCGGGTTGCCGACGCACCCACTGGGTCACGGCGTCCAAACGATAGGGAATCGTGCCCACATCGTGGGCGCGGTCACGCCCGGGGCGCTTCGGCAATGACAATGGTTTCGGCAGAAACGTCGAAGCCCTACGTAACGGGTATACTGTTCCATGAGACACCAGTAGTCCTCTCTCGGAAAGACATCCGTAGGGTACCCACTACGGATTCGGGAGCTCGACTCGGTGTCATCATTCTATCTAGGGAAGCGGTTCCGTAAATGGGCTTGGTCAAACTCGTAGTCGGTGACACTCGCAATCGCACAGGGGACCCGTTTGGGGACAAATAAACGTCCTAACGGAGAGATCTAACATAAAGCGTCAAATCCGCATGGCACGTGCGATAAGAAGCCCCGAGAAAAAGGCAGTCAGCATACCAACCAGGACGCCCAGTTGAAATCCCGAGAGCACCACATTGATTGCCAACAGTACGATGGCCCATTGGGCGACACCGCCCATCCGCCGCGTCGCCATCACCGTGACATAAGCCCCGGCAAGACCAAAAGACGCGAAAGTGCCCCCGGCAAGACCGGCGCCAATCAAGCTGGTCGCAATACCACCAATAATGCCTGATCCAAAAAAGATGACTAAATACTGCCACCAGCGGGTCAGCCCTTCGATCTGTGAGCCGATAATCCAGAGGAAAAACCCAGCAAACAGGAGACCTAGAAAGCTTCCTGGGGACAATGCCGATATGAACAGGGAGACGACAATGCCGCCGGGAAAGCTCGTTAAGAGCCCAAGAACCGAAGGAACGAAACGTTCCACCAAAAACGCCAGCACCATCAGACCGATGAGGATTTTCGTCACCAACATATCCTCACCAAAAAAGCGCCGTTGACGCCGATCTCGCCTTAGCATTTGCCGACGTTGGGCCTGCCAATACTTTCGGGTTTCCCGGTCCATTGTGACCTCCTCAACCTTTAGCATTATAGAATGACTTTACCACGGATATCTTCAGAAACGAGGCGCCATAAATGAAAGGCCGCCCGAAGGGCGACCCATCCGTTTTAATTTTCGGCGCTGGGGCGACTTCCCACAAGCTTCCACGCTGCTGGGAAGAGGCCGCCGGCAATGAGAAGCTTTAACCCATCGCCCGCGATGAAGGGCAAAAAGCCCAAAGGAATCGCGTGGGACATTCCGACGTAAAGTCCTAACCAGGGCACAGCAATGGCATAAAGCACCGCCTCAGCGAGCACCATGGCAGCAATGGACTTCAACAGCGTTCGGTCCCATCCCCGCTCAGCGAGCCGTCCCACGACGAAAGCCATCACCACAAAGCCGACCAAATAGCCCCCTGTCGCCCCGAATGAGGCCAACCCGCTAGCATGACTGGCGAAGACCGGAAGTCCTACGGCTCCTTCCAAGAGATACAACAACATACTCAGTCCACCCAACCAACCACCCAACGCCCCGCCGACCAAGAGCACGGCGAGAGTCTGCCCAGTCACCGGCACTGGGGTAAATGGGAGTCTAATACTCACTTGAGCGAGCAGTGCTACCAAAGCGCTACCAGCGACCACCAGCGCCAATTGCCCGGCCCAGTGCTTCTTCAACGGGGTTAATCCCGCAAGGGCCAACAGCCGACGTTCATTATATGCCGCAATCATCCGGAGACCTCCTACCTCGCATCGATGTTATGCCTATCGAAAATGGCAATCGTAGGATAATATGAGCGCGGGCATGTGACAAGACGCGGTTTTAATTCCTGCCCCCGAGTGGCACAATGTCCCCATGATCGATGTGATTGTAATTGGCGGGGGACCTGCGGGACTCATGGCCTCGATTGCCGCCCAAAGTCAAGGCGCAAAGACGCTCCTCATCGAAAAGGGACATAAGCTGGGCCGAAAGCTCGGCATCTCGGGCGGCGGGCGGTGCAACGTCACCAATGCCAAGCCATTAGAGGCCTTGATGGCCAATATCCCCGGAAACGCTCGATTTCTCTACTCAGCGCTCACACAGTTTTCGAATCAGGACGTGCGAGCCTTCTTTGAGGCCCTGGGCATTCGTTTAAAAGAAGAGGATCGCGGGCGGGTGTTCCCCGTCACGGATAAGGCTTCGACGGTGGTTAACGCCCTCGTGAGCGCAGTCTACCGGCTGGGCGTGGAGGTGTGGCAAGATACTCCTGTGCGCCGCTTATGCGCCGAATCGGGGCGGATTAGCGGCGTGGAGCTCACTGACAGCCAAATTATTGAAGCTCGTGCCGTCGTCGTGGCGACGGGCGGGGCGAGCGTCCCGCAGACCGGCAGCACCGGCGACGCCTATCCTTGGGCCCGCGAATTAGGTCACACGATCGTGGACCCCTACCCAACCGAAGTACCCCTGACAAGCTCGGCCCCCTTTATTCAAGAGCGACGCCTTCAAGGGTTGTCGCTTTACAACGTTGTCGTGACGTTGGTGAACAGTCGCGGAAAGCGGCTGACACGTGAAGAGGGCGACTTGATGTTCAGCCATTTTGGTCTCACCGGTCCCGTTGCTCTGCGCCTAAGTCATTACGTGTCGACGGCTCTACTGAAAAATCCCTCGGAGTCCCTGACCGCATACATAGACGCACGACCGGACATTTCCGGCCAGGAACTTCTTGCCCGTTTGAAAACAGCACGCGGCGACGGACGGAAGGAATTAAAAACGCGCTTGGCCGACTGGGCGCCCGAGCGCTTTACCGAAGAGCTTCTCTGCCTCGAGAATCTTGACCCCCACCTGCCCCTCTCCAGTGTTGGCAACCGCTCGCTGGAGTCTTTGGTGGGTCGTTTAAAGGCCTTCCCGGTACCCATTAGCGGTACTCTCCCTCTGGCCCGGGCCACCGTCACCGGTGGCGGTGTCTCCGTGAAAGACATTTCGCCCAGCACCATGGCATCCAAGCACTGCGAAGGTCTATTTTTCGCCGGCGAAGTCATGGATGTCCATGCCCATACGGGGGGATACAACATTACCGTAGCGTTTTCCACAGGGCACCTAGCCGGTGAGTCCGCCGCTCAATATTGCCGTGAACGGGAACACGCCATAGAGGCCCCTTAAATCGCTTCGGCCTCCATGGCCTCTTGGATGACTCTGGAGAACCTGGAACCTCCAAGAATGGTCACGGGAGGGAATCGCCCACCAGATCAACATCCAAGAAAATTCACAAGTCCCCCATCTTCCCCCACGGGATCCCGCTCTCTCACTCAGGGATCGGTCCCCAATCAAGATGCCTCAGCAGAAACAAGACGCCGCCCCCAATTATTGAACGCCCCCATGTGTCCAGACTGAGACTCCCCATAGTAGGGTCGGTAGCCGAAGTCGGGAATCCATCCCTTCGGACCCGCGTGGCAGGAGGTCATCAATTCGTCGGCGAATAGAAAGGCCGGGCCTGCAACTTAATGAGGGCATCCGATTTTTTGTGGTTTGCCCCTATTTCTTATCGCCCTGCAGGAAATCTTCTAAAAGGGAGGGTGTTGGGGTCATGGAGAAGGCTCGGGCGGCATGAATACCTATCGTGATCGGGCCCTCGAGAAATTACGCTTGGCCGATGTATTCCCCGAATGGCGCGTTAGAGAGCAGACGCTCCTTCCACCTCATCATCCTGGGCAGGCGAGCTACGTATGGAAGGTATCCACCGTCAAAGGGCCCGCCATTGTGCGCGCCCCCCGGTTTACGTATCCGCCCGACGAGGACTTTTGGCAAGGTGCGCTGCGTCTCTTCGACGTCAGCACCGTCCGGGGAGAGCGCCTCACCACGATAAATCCTTGGCTTTCAGCCCGGATTCCTTTCACTGTTCCCAGCGTTCTGGCCACCGCCCGCTTCCAGGCACGATCCTTCGTGCTAGAGAATTGGCTTCCTGGCGCCACCCTCCACGCCTTTGACAGTCTTAGCAACCGAGCTATGGAGGCCCTTGGCACCATGGTGGCGCAGCTCCACCAAGAGCGTTCGACCGTATTTGGGGCGAATCCAGCCGATCCTTGGCAGGGATTCCCCATGGCCACCTTCCCGAGCCGCCTGGAGGCGACGCTACGCTATCTTCTCCGTCGATATTACCGACGCGACTTGAAGGCTTGGCGGCATTTGCGCCTCGCCCTGGCCGATCTTGCCCATCTACGATTCGAGGCCGCTGTCCCTCTATTGCTGGATATGGAACCTTCCCAATTTCTCACCCATGCGGGTGAGATTACGGCCCTCGTGGACACCGAACTCTATGTCCGCGGTCCCGCCGAACTCGAACTTGCGGGCCTCGAACTCTTGCTCACGTCCACCACCGCTAAGCCATTTTGCCGGGGCTACCGACGCATTGAGCCACTACCAATCCTTTCGCCATCCCGGCGCCTGTTTCGCGTCCTCTTGCGTCTTTTGTCTTTTCAAGGGCCGGTCGATTGGGATGATTGGATGGAAAAACCCACGTTCTTCGCCTGACGGCAGGAAACCCGTCTTCTTTCCCGAACTTACCGAAATATGCACAATGAGGTAGGAGGGGATATGGATGTGGGTCATCGCTCACCGGGGAGGCTCCCAGTTGTACCCAGAAAATACTTTGACGGCCTTTCGCCAGGCTGAAGCGCTGGGTGTTGACATGATAGAGTGTGATGTCCACGTGAGCCGAGACGGCGAACTCATGGTCATCCACGACAGCACGTTGGATCGAACGGGCGGTCAGTCCGTTCGTGTCGCCGATTTGACGGCTCAGGAGTTGGCGCAAGTCGATGTCGGTCAAGGGCAAGGGGTCCCCACCTTACGGGAGATTTTAAGCACCCTCCATATTCCCGTGGCGGTGGAAATCAAGACCATGGCCGTCGTGGAGGGATTGCTTCGCCTGTTCGCATCCGATGCGTCGCTCGTACAGCGAGTGACTCCCTTAAGTTTTCATCATCGTGCCATTAAAGAGCTAACCGAACGGGTCCCAGGTTTGGAAGCGGGTGTACTGTTAGTCGGCGCTCCCGTCGACTTAGCCCACATGGTGCGCGCGGCTGGTGTCCGGCTGGCATCCCTGAAATACGATTTGGTCAACCGCGACTTGGTTCACGAGATGCATCGAGAAGGGATTCTGGTTGGCGTGTGGACGGTCAACGATCCCGCGGCGATTGCGAGCATGGTGGATGCCCATGTCGATGCCATCGGTTCGGATCGTCCCGACCTGGTGCTTAAGGCGTTGGGGAGATAACGTGAAACCGCTTCGCCCTCCTCCAGCGCATAGCGATGGCGGGGATGATGCGGGTTTGGCTCCAACACGGTTCGCTGCCGGCTTGTTGAGCCGACTCCCACCGTCGCAGCCGCCGACTACGCGGATTCTAGGCGTGGAGGCTCTTTCGGGGCTCGCCCTCAATCCGCTGGGTTGTCGGCGTCGTCTGCGCATCGATGTCGCTGACGCCGTCGCTTTGTATTTCTTAAAATGAGGCCGAGAATGTACCGAACGCTCAACACCGAAGCACCCATCGGTGCGCGCCAGTGGGCGCTACCGGTGCATCTGGAATCCTTAGTCTCACACCCCGCCCATACCTGTACGAGTCGAAATGCGTCCGTGCACGGGATGGACCTCGGTCACTACGGAGTAGGCGACTGACACGGTATTCTTGACCCCATCAAAAGGTTTAGCGCTGGGAGACCACATGTTTGACGAGGGGAAGCAGCGGTCCCAAACGGTTGAAAGATGGGATCAGGTAAACGCCACGGATTAGCGGCAAGACCGCGTCCAAAAGGCCCAGAGCCAGGTCCATGCCGACCTCACCGGCATCGCTCGACGACCCCATCATTTTCAGCACGTCCTCTGGGATCTCAATACCGGGAACCTCATTGGAGAGATAGAGGGCCTGTCGATAGGAGACCAGCGGCATGATGCCAAGGATGATGGGAGGCAAGGGACGCCCACCCCAAGTGTCTAAAAAACGACTCAACTGGTCGGGACTATAGATAGGTTGCGTGAGGCAATATTGGGCGCCCGCGTCCAGTTTCTGCTCTAGTCGGCGGATTTCCCGCGGAAGGTCCTCGGCCGCGGGGTTCAACCCCACTCCAATTGCGAACCGGGTGGGTGAACCCAACGGCTGACCCATCGCATCGTGACCATGATTGAAGGCGTCCAGCACCCCAACCAAACCAATGGAATCGATATCGTAGACGGCCGTGGCGTGGGCATAGTCGCCAATTCCCGGCGGGTCTCCGGTGAGCGCGAGAACATTCCGGATGCCCAGCGCATACGCGCCCAATAAGTCACTCTGAATGCCCATTAAGTTCCGATCACGGGTGGTGAAATGGAGAATCGTCTCAACCAGGGCGGCGTCTTTAACCACCCGTGCGGCTGCTAATGCCGACAGGCGCACGTGGGCCATGGGCGAATCGGCAATGTTAATGACGTCAGCACCGGCGTCTACCGCTGTCTTCGCCACCGACACAAATCGTTCCAGATTGGCGCTTCGAGGGGGATCGAGCTCGACACTGACCAAAAACCGATCCGCTAAGATGTCGAGCACGGTTTCGTCGCGGGCGCTGGTCTCCTGGTCCGATGGCCGCCCCTCGTCGCTTAGGATCTGAACCGGTCGATCGGGAAGTTCCACCCCAGCGGAATCCCCTAAGTTTTGGGCAATGGCCTGAATATGGGCAGGGGTGGTACCGCAACAGCCACCAATAATCGTGCACCCCGCGGCCTTGAGCGCCGGCGCGATCGCGCCCATATAGGCTGCGCTTGCCGGATAGGCGACTTGGCCGTCCTGGACGGATGGCTCGCCGGCGTTCGGATAGGCCGCCACGGCTAGGCGATATTTTTGGGCGGCCTCTGTCATACGGAGAACGGCGTCAAGCAAGAGCGATGGGCCGAGACCGCAATTGGCCCCGATCATATCAGGGGGCCCACCCGCTAAATTCGCCAACGCTTCCACCGCCTGTTCCGGGGTGACCCCATAGAGCGTCGTGCCGAGGCGCGAGAACGTCAGGGAGACAATAATGGGGAGATCGCTCTCTCGACGAATAGCGGTTACCGCCGCCCGAATGGTAGCGACGTCAGAGGTGGTCTCTACAATGAAGCCATCGACGCCGCCCGCCAGCAAGCCAGCCACCGCCGGTTCGTATTGGGCGAGCGCCTGATCCATACTCAGTCCGGGAACAATGCGCGACTCAACCGGAGCGGCGAGCGGCCCCAGCGCGCCCAGAATATAGGCTGGCACACCGGAAATATCACGAGCGTGGCGCGCAATTTGCGCCGCTCGCCGGTTGAGTTCGGTGACGTCCGGCTTTAATCCCAGGGCCGCCAGTTTTCCCGGATTGGCGGAAAACGTGTGGGTTTCGAGCAAGCGAGCGCCCGCCTCGAGATAGGCCAAGTGCGAGCGCATAACCCGATCGGATTTAATGAGGGGCATCACCGGAAGCTCGCTCGCCGTCGTTCCTTGGCTTAAGAGAAATGTGCCCATCGCGCCGTCTCCGACCAGAAGCTGCTTACCTAACACGTCCCGAAACTCTTTCATGCTAAGCCCTCTTCTTCACGCACCGCCTGGACGGCGGCGACCATCACCTGAAGCTTCTGCCGCGCCTCCTCCCACGTTCGAGTCTTGAGGCCACAGTCAGGGTCGATGAAGAGCCGGTCAGCGGGGATAATATCCAGCGCCTTTTTGATGCCGGCCTTGACTTCGTCGACGCTTTCCTGTCGGTGGCTGTGAACGTCTACCACCCCCAACGCGAGCTCCTTTTGCGCTGGCCAAGGGTAACGGGCGATCAGGTCGAGGAGCGCAAAGTGGCCATTGGCCGCTTCCAAATCGAGTTGGCGGACGGGAAGGTCCAAGAGCGCTGGATAGATTCGGTCGAATTCGCCGTAGCAAATGTGGCTGATTGTCCGCACATTAAGCCCGCGAGTGACAATGTCCATCGCTTCGATGGCGAGGTCAATTTCCTCCGGGCGGGTAGAAATTGCCGGCTCGTCAATTTGGATATATTGAGCGCCCGCTTCCTCGAGAGCTTTGGCTTCCTCATGCACTAGGGCCGCCAGGGCCAACGTGAGCGCGCGCCGATCCGGGTAATAGGTGTTGAACGACCAGTCACAGATCGTGTAGGGTCCGGTTAACATGCCTTTCACGGGTTTTTCTGTCAGCGCCTGAGCCTCCTTCCAAGAGGCAACGGTAAGACCCGCGGAACGGCCCAGGGCGACCGGTCCTTCGACAATCGGTTTCCGATAATACCGGTTCCCGTAGGAGCGTACAGGAAGGCTCTCCGTGAATCCCTCCCAGTGCTCGGCGAAGTAGGCCACCATGTCGCCCCGCTCCATTTCGCCATGGACCAAGATATCAAGACCCAGGTCCTCTTGAAGCCGGATCACTTGACGGGTGGCCTCTTGTTCTGCGGCCCGGAGTTGGTCTTGCGAAATCTCGTGGCGGCGAAACCGCGTCCGTGCCGCCATTAACGATGGGGGTTTGGGGAAACTGCCCACGCTTGTCGTTTGTAAGGTATTAGCCATTCTCTATTCTCCGCCTCCTTGTATGGCCTGTTTTACCGAGGTTAGTACCCGGATCTTTTCTGCCGCCCGATCGGCAGGCAGTAGTTCGAGCCCGCAATTGGGATGCAGCCATACGCGCTCCGGGCCATACGTCTCGCTAAAAGACTCGACCACGCGGGCCAAGGTTGCCGGATCCTCTAAGCGAATATCCCGAGCATCAACCAAGCCTAAGCCGATTTCAAATGGTCGGTGTTCGGCGGCCAGCGTGCGGAGCACGTGGGGGTCTTCCACCGCATCGATGGAGACGCGGGCGGCCGATTCAAACGCGGACAGCCAGGGGCTTGCGGGGCCCCAATAAAGGGCGACAGATTGGCGGACTGGGTTAGAACCGAAGAGATCCTGGTAGACGTGCGCCACGTCCTCTAGGGCGGGCGAAGCCATGCCGAATGCTAACGCCGGCTCATCCCATTGCACTTCGAAAAGGCCGGTTGTCTGCAGTGATGCCACTTCCAGTTGGAGCACTTCCACGATGTCTTGTAATAGTGCGGCGGAATTGTGGTAGCTGCGGTCCTCCGCCAGGGCCGCTAGCGTAAATGGACCGGGGAGGGCGACCGTAATCGGCACAGTGCTGAGGGCCACTGCTTCCCGGGTCCAGTGAGCCAAGGTACCGCCCTGAAACTGTAAGCGCCCGGTAACGATGGGATGACGGTAATAAAAGTTGTTGTCAAACCAGCGCAACAGCCCACCCGGCTCCAGATTGTCGATGTCCCGACATAGTGGATCAAAGAAATCATACCAACGGATTTGTCCATCGGTAGCCGCGTCGAGCGACGCCCCAGCTGCAATTCCGAGGGTCTCTCGGATGACCGCGTGATACGTGATGTAAAGGTCCTGAGGTCCGATCGCGCCGCGTTCGAAGCGTTGAATCGCCGAACGTACGCTCGGTCCAGGTCCCGCCGGAATTTTTGGATACGACCCAATGGTAGAGATTTTCACGAAGGTTTTCGCCCCTTTTAGCTACCGTTATTCAATCTTTGCCCCTAAAGCTGCGCCTCGGTGCGTGAGATCGATGTGACTTGTGTCATTCGGCGGGGTAAGGGCCCGCTTGTCCCTCGAAGCCAGGACGCCTCCTTTTGCGCACCCGAACAGATCCGTTGCTGGGGGTTATGGCCTTGATGGACATAAAAAATCTCCTTCCTTGTTTGGGAAGAAGAGAGGTGTGTGAACAGAATGTTCGTCATGCCTCTCATCTTGAAAGACCGAGTTGTCTTTCAGGAATTGGCACCCGCCTCATACTACGGGTTGCCGGGCTTCATCGGGCCAGTCCCTCCGCCACTCTGGATAAGAGGACCGCTTAGCGGTCAGATTCTGATGGAAATATTATCATCACTGCATTCCGCTGTCTACCCCGAGTCCCGAAAAGAAGGCGGCATGATCGGGAACCCGTTCCCGATCATGCCGCAGAGGGTGTTTTCCTTAACGGTTGACGGTGCTCATATCCTGGTACCGGGGTCCCGCTACGAGACTCTGAGGCAGCGCATCCGAAATCCGTTGAAGTTCTTCACGCGTCCATTGGACGTCTACCGCACCGGCGTTTTCCTCCAAGTACTTTCGCCGCTTGGTGCCAGGAATAGGCACAATGTCCTCCCCTTGCGCCAAGACCCATGCCAAGGCCACTTGGGCTGGACTCGCCCCCTTTTGACGTGCAAGGTCCTCAATGACACGAACCAGATCGAGGTTCTTTTGGAAATTTTCCCCTTGAAAGCGGGGGTGGTTGCGGCGATAGTCATCTTCGGGGAGATCCTCTGGCGTCTTGAAGCGGCCGGTTAGAAACCCTCGACCCAGGGGGCTATAGGCTACAAACCCGATCCCTAATTCCCGAACGGTGGGTAAAATCTCACCCTCCGGGTCACGGCTCCACAGCGAGTATTCAGTTTGCAGCGCCGTGATTGGATGCACCCGGTGAGCCCGTCGGACGGTGGCCGGTGCCGCTTCCGATAGTCCCAAATACCGAACTTTGCCTTCCCGCACCAAGTCCGCCATGGCGCCCACGGTATCCTCGATGGGAACAGTGGGATCCACACGGTGCAGGTAGTAGAGGTCGATCGTCTCAACTCCCAATCGCTTGAGCGAGCCTTCGCAGGCCTGACGAACGTACTCCGGTGTTCCGTTGATACGTAAAAACCGGCCATCAGGGGATCGCTGATTGCCGAACTTGGTCGCCAACACCACCTGATCCCGACGGCCCTCCAAAGCCCGGCCAACGAGTTCCTCATTGGTAAACGGCCCATACATGTCGGCCGTATCAAGGAAGGTAATACCAAGTTCGATGGCCCGGTGAATGGTGCGAATCGATTCCTCATCATCACGACCACTGTAAAAGTCAGACATCCCCATGCATCCAAGTCCCAGTTCCGATACCTGTAATCCTTCAGATCCTAACGCGCGTGTGTTCATGAGCCACCTCCCAAGCTATAATAACCAATCTGGACAGGATTACGTAGGGCGCCTATCCGCCAAAGGGATCCGCCGTTGGCGTAAGAAAAACGCGCCTACTGCAAGCGTCATAACCGCCCCTAAAATGACTAAGTCCCGAAAAGCCCGAGGAAAGTCAAGTGACGGGCCGAGAAGCGCGGAATCCACCAGAGGCCCAGCCAAAATGCCCAAATTCTCCCCGACAATCACAAACGCCATGGCCGGTGCCAGGAGAGCACCGCGGGTCACCAGACGCGGGGCGGCAAATACCAGGGTGGGAATTAATCCGCCCACCAAATTGATAGTCAAGGCCCCAGCCACCGCCACCTCCCGGTTAGGCATGGCTACCAGAAGCCAACAACCGCTCATCAAAAGCGCCGCCCCCAAAAACGGCCAAGCCTTTGGCCGGGAGCCGAGAAACGGGCCGCCGGCCAGATTTCCCACCGCCCCGAGTATGCTTGCCGAAGCGCCGATCACACCCGCCTCGCCGAGGCGGAATGAAAACGAGTGGGTAAGCCAGGTGGAAAGCCAGGTGCTGAGCGCGAATTGCTGTCCCGTGAAAGACGCAAACGCTCCCCCCACAAAAAGCATGGCAGGAACCCACCCCCTTGGATGAGGCTCTTTTGCCGGCCGAGGCTCTTCGGCGGGGTCGTCCTGCGTCAGGCCGAGAAGAATAGCCGCCACCAATTCGATGGCCCATTCCGCCAACGAGAGGGGGGTCATCTGGCGTGCCGTCATGAGACGGGGGCCAAGCAAAAACATGAGGAGACTCCCCACCGGCACCCAGGTAGCCCAAATCGCCAGGGCTCGCGATAATAGCGGGGGACGAATCTGTCGGCTAATTTTCGCCGGAGCGGCCACCGAAATGAGACCGAAACCCAATCCGCCCACCAATCGCGCCGCGAGAAACCCCAACATGGTGGTTCTATCAAATGCCCACCATGAGAGGCCGGTTCCTAAAACTAGTCCTAGAATCCCGGCCGAGGCCACCCGATTGGTCCCAAGACGGTTCGCAAGACGCCCCGCCGCGAGGGCGGCCCCCATGGCCGCCAGTGCAAACGCCCCCATCAAGAGACTTTCCAAGGTGCGGGAACTACGAAAGTGCTTCGTTAGGAGGGGCATCACGGGGGGAACCATAAATTCCGCCATGGTCCCAGCAATGCCTGTCAAATACACGGCGGTGATGATGACGGTCGATGATGCTGATTTTTTCACGCCGGATGGCCTCCTTCGTGAGTGGGTAATTCGACTATTGTCCGCCGGCTTTACTTACGATAGAATAGGGCGGTTAACGTCCCGGATAGGAGGACAACGGCAACGGTGACTCAACCGCGACAGTCCCGCATTCTTATCATCGCTTCGATTATCATTATGGCGGCCAATTTACGCCCTACCATCACTGGGGTGGGCCCGCTTATTGGAATCATTTCCCGTGGCACCGGACTTTCCTCGGGGCTAGCCGGAATCGTCACCACACTGCCGCTCATTGCCTTCGGGCTTTTGTCCCCGTTCGCTCCGAGAGCGGCCCGTCGATTTGGATTAGAACGCACACTATATGCGGGCCTCATTATTTTACTCGGGGGGACCCTGCTACGCTCGTCCGGCACGGCATGGTCTCTCATGGTGGGCATGTTTCTGGTCGGATCTGGCGTTGCCATCGGCAATGTTTTGCTGCCGAGCCTCGTTAAACGGGACTTCCCTACCCGCATTGGACTCATGACGGGCATTTACACCACCGTGATGAACATTTTCGCCGGCCTCGCGTCCGGCATTAGCGTGCCTTTGTCCCATATCGTAGGCTTAGGGTGGCGGGGATCTCTTGCTGCTTGGGGGATTCTCACCCTAGTGGCTCTCCTTCTTTGGCTCCCCCATCTTCGCCAACGCCACATGCCCGAGTCCTCGACCGTGGGCGGCATGTGGCGGTCACCAATTGCCTGGCAAGTCACGCTGTTCATGGGGCTGCAGTCGTTCCTATTCTACGTGAACGTGGCCTGGCTTCCGACCCTGCTGCACGATCGCGGCATGTCGCTGACCTTGTCCGGCTGGCTAGTCTCGCTGATGCAAATTGTGAGCCTGCCCGGAACCTTCCTGATGCCCATTTTGGCTGGACGGCAGCGGCGCCAACAAAATCTTGTCATCGCGATTGCTCTCCTCTTCTTCTTTGGATATCTCGGCCTCTTGGTTACCCATGGAAGTTTGGTCTCCATCCTGTGGGTCATTTTCATCGGCTTTGGTGCCGGTGCCAGTATCAGCCTGGCGTTAGCGTTCTTTAGCTTAAGAACCCATAATCACCACCAAGCAGGGCAAATTTCTGGCATGGCTCAGTCGGTGGGATATCTGCTGGCCGCCCTTGGCCCACTGGCTGTCGGGCTTTTGCATAGCGCCTTTTTATCCTGGACGGTCCCCTTAATCATGCTGCTGGTGGTCGTGGTGCTGATGGCCCTCGCGGGTCTCGGTGCAGGCCGCAACATCTATATTGAGGTCGATGAGAAGGCCGAGCGCTCCCCTAATCGATCGAGCGGGACCCCGCATTAACCCGGCCCCGCATCAACGAGGCGACAATGCCTATCAGGGTCGCCACCAGCATCGCCAAAAATGCATAGCGATACCCGCCGACGAAGCGCGCCACATCGCTTTCAGGAATTCGCGTGAGGGTCCCCAAAAACATGGCGTTTTTCAAGGCCGGCGTAAGATTATTGGCAATCAATGTCAAGGATAAGGCGGTACTTAGCACCAGCCCCATGTTTTGCAACATGGAGCGAATGCCGTTAACCATGCCACGATGGGTCGCCGGTATCGAAAGCATTATCGAACTGGTGTTCGGGGTCAGGAAAAACCCCGATCCGAATCCCGTGCAAAAAATCGCAACCGCCACGAGCCAAAAAGGCAGACTCACTGACAGTGACCACACCAACATCATGAGTCCGACAGCAGTTACCACGAGGCCCGATGTGGAGAGAATGCGGGCCGGATACCGCCGTGCTAGGCGCCCAGAGAGTGGTGCGGCCACCACCATTCCAACGGTCACCGGGATAACGCGCAAGGACGCCTCGAGAGGTGACAAATGAAACAGCGATTGATAGAAAAGAGCGACCAGGAGGACCACCGTCGATCGGGCCATGGCGTTTAAAAAGGCCGCCACATTGGCCATCGTATAGGCTCGAACGCGGAACAACGTGAGGTCCACCATCGGGTGTTCCGCCCGCCGTTCTCGAAGAATAAACGCGGGTCCGACCAGAATCGTGAGAGCCCATCCGACCAACACAATCGGCCTTCCCCACCCGACGATGCCACCTTCCGAAACGGCAAGAATGATCCCGCCGAGGCTTAAAAAGGCCAAGAGATTCCCCCAACCATCAATCGGTTGATATTGGCTCGGGCGTCTCTCCCCCCTGAGCGCTACCATTCCCCAGATAATTCCGGCCACCCCAAAGGGAACATTGAACCAGAATACCCATTGCCATCCGGCCAGCGTGGCCAAAAGGCCCCCAGCAATCGGCCCCAAAAGTTGAGCGGCCGAACTGACGAGCACGTTCATACTGAGCCCCGATTGCAAATGTTCCCGGGGAAAAGAATCGGTAATAAGCGCGGTGGTGTTGGTAATAATGAGGGCCCCGCCGGCCGCCTGCAAGACCCGGAGAATCAATAACCAGGTCACGCTGTTCAAAAACCCAATGGCCAAACTGGCGAGCGTGAAGACGACGAATCCCGAGAGATAGAGTCGTCGCCGCCCAAAAATATCCGAGAACTTCCCGAACAACAAAATAAGGACGGTATTGAACAATTGGTAGGTCAGAAGAATCCAGATGGATGCCGCCGGCCCGGCGTGAAAGTGACTGACCACGGCGGGCAAAGCCACGTAAAGAGACCCAACATTGAGTTGCACCAGCATGACCCCAAGACTCGTCACCGAAAAGACTAGCCAGCCATATTTCAGGCTGGCATCCCCTTGTTCCACCCTCGTCCCCTCCCGCTGTCTCGCGTTCTCTTAAGGGGGACGCGAACAAATAGTGGGCTGTCCGCCCACGTAAAGCTTACCGAAAATAAGGGGTTACGAAAAGCGCCCTCTCGCTGGCGTCACGCTCCCTTGAAGGTGTGGCTGGGGGGACCCGGTCACGGAAGGAATGCTGGTCGGGCGACCCTTCAAGAGTTGGAAGGCCAGATAGGCAAAGGCCATGGCTTCTTTGGCGTCTTCGGGGATTCCATAGGCTCCACTGGTCTCCCAGCCGCGGATGAGGTCTAGGCGATAGGCCAACTCCCCCATCAATAGGGAATTTTTCACACCGCCGCCGGACGCCACTAAGGCAATGGATCGAGAGGCCACCTGGTGAATCCCGGCGGCAATGCTTTGTGCAACGAACACAGTAAGGGTACGCATGATATCCTGGTCTTCCACCGATGCTGCCCGACATTCGTCGATGATTTCGGCGACATAGGGTAGTCCAAATTGCTCTCGTCCGGCGCTCTTCGGTACGGGCCGGGAAAAATAGGGGTGGGAGAGCCAGCGGCGCAAGAGATCTTCTTTCAACCGTCCCCGTCTCGCCCAATCCCCGTTTTGGTCATAGGTCAGTTTCCCACCGCTTAAGAGGCTCGCCGCCCCATCTAACACCATATTCCCAGGCCCGGTATCAAACCCAAGAATGGCCTCCTTGGGTGCCCCGGCGGGGAGCCAGGTGACGTTGGCGATGCCGCCAATGTTCAAGACCACCCGATCTTCCCGGTCATCCTTTAAGAGCGCCCAGTCAAAGTATGGTACCAGCGGTGCCCCCTGGCCACCCAACGCGACATCCATTGAACGAAAGTGGGAGACCACGTCGATGCCAGTCCGAGCCGCGATGATTGCGGGATCCCCAATCTGCCAGGTGAATCCCTCCGGTCCGTCAGGATAGTGGGCGATCGACTGCCCATGCGAGCCGATAACCCGCACCGCCTCCCGGTCTACTCCCGACTCCTCAATCACCCGATTGGCCGCGTCGCCAAATTTTTCGCCCAAAATCCGGTTCAACTTCCCCACCAACATCGCCGGTGCCTCAGGCGAGAATGCCTGAAATATCATCCCCCGCACTTCGTCATCCAACGGTTCGTAAATCGCGTGAACCAACCGCACCCCTGGATACGCCGCTTTGGGGTTTTCCACCTCAATGACTGCCGCATCAATCGCATCCGCCGATGTCCCGGACATGAGCCCGACCGCAAATATGGCCATCTCCTGCCTCCCCTTTCTCATGAGGCTTCGTGCACGGGCGGTGGATTCCCTGCCGTGGGGCCGCGTTTCTTGGAAAACCGCGCTTGGAAGATGAGCCAGGCCCCCGCGCCCAGTACTGCCAGGATTCCCAATACACCGTACATCGGTAGCACCAGCCAGCGTCCCGGAATGAGGAGTATGGTGATTGTGCCTAAAATGGACCCCATTTCCTCAAAAGCGCCTAGCTTGGCACGGGCACGGCCCGCCCGGCCCTCAGGTGCCGCCGACAAAATAAAGGCGGAGGCCAAGTCCTGGACCATCCAATTGGCAAACCCCTCAATCCCGCCCAAAATGACGAAGAGAGGAAAAGGCACCCCCTGCGACAAAATCATCCACGACACTCCGAGAACAAGGAACATCGGGGGAATCCAACGGAGGGGGCGGACGTGAATGCGCGACAGCCAAAGGCTCGCCAACAATCCCGACCCACCCCACACCGATAACGTCAGCCCGTAGCCAAAGGTGTGGCGGTGTAGAACGTGAAAGGTGTAGGCCATGGCGAGCGTGTTGGCTTGCCAGGTAAGGAAACTCAGCCCCAGCATAGCCATGGCCGGTGCATCTGGATGCCAGTCAATGTGGAAAACGGCTTCGAGATTTTCCCTCTCGGTGCGGCGAGACAGGCGGGACACCGCCATGAGCGCAATCGCGTAGGCGGCGGCGGAGAACAAAAACCCGCTTCGGTATCCGGTAGAGCTGAGCACCAGGCCCGCCAGCAAGGGTCCAATTAAGAGCATCAGACTTGTGGACTGGCGAAGTCGCATCACCACGTTTCGCGTTCCGGCAAAATCCCCGGCGATAGCCACATAGTGGGCCTGCGCCGCCGAGTAAAAGCCGCTACCGGTCGTAATCCCGAAAAGGGCGGCCAGCATCGCCCAAAAGTTGGCCACCCTCCACAACCCCAGCACCAGGAGCAGGCGGACGGCGTAGCTCACCATCATCGCGCTACGGGCGCCGAATCGCTCACTAGCCCAACCGTACACGCGGGCCAAGGCCAGCCCGGGAATCGAGGCGGCGAGAAAATACCAGGCATAACTTGAGTCTCTGGGGTTGAGCGCGGTAATTAATAGGCCCAGTCCCACCTCGCGAAACTGGGATCCCAGGGTTACGGTGGCGTCGTCGATTGCCAAGAGCACGATATCTTTGGTTGATGGCATAAAAAATCCCTCCAGCGGTTATTGCGGAGGGAGGATCGTCGCTTGAGGTTAAACCGACAAGCGGGCAGACCACTCCCTTGGGGGAGCTTTGGCAAGCATTAAAGGAGAAAACATAGGTCACCCGCTTCCTGTTTGATATGCTTAGCTTAGCAAGATGAGCGTGAGCGGTAAAGCATTTTGAATCTGGATGTTTCGAATGGAGGCGTCTTATGGCACCACGCGCGCGTGAGCTTGGTATTCCCTTTTCGGGGGTGCCCGGACCCGAGAACGCCATCACCGATGTGCCAGGGGTCTTGGTGGGCCAAACGACTCTCATTGAGGGCGCGTCAGGACCGCACCAAGTGCGAACCGGTGTGACAGCCATTTTGCCTCGGGGCTTCGACCGCCCCTTGCGTCCCGTCTGGTCCGGTACCTTTTCCCTGAATGGCAACGGGGAAATGACAGGCACTCACTGGATTCGGGACGGTGGTTATTTTTGCGGCCCCATCGTGCTAACCAACACCCATGCGGTTGGCGTCGCCCACCACGCCACCGTTCGTTGGATGATTGACTACTATCCAGATGAATTTCACAACCATCACCTCTGGGCGTTACCGGTGGTGGCTGAGACCTATGACGGCGTCCTGAACGACATCAATGCTCAACCGATTCAACCGTCGCATATCATCGAAGCCATTAACGGGGCAAAAGCTGGCCCCGTCCGCGAAGGAAACAGCGGCGGAGGGACAGGAATGATCGCCTATGGATTCAAGGGCGGCACCGGTACGGCATCGCGTCAGGTTGACGTGAAAGGTAGCCCCTACCACCTCGGTGTTCTAGTCCAAGCGAACCATGGCGCACGAGAATGGTTTCAAGTCAAGGGTCTTCCTTATGGGGTGGAGGGCGACGGCCAAAATGCCGGGGACTTGGGGTCAATTATCGTCATTGTGGCGACTGATCTGCCCATGTTGCCGCACCAATTAACCCGCGTGGCGCGACGCGCCGCCCTCGGCATTGGCCGTCAGGGCACAGCTGGGGGTAATAGCTCAGGCGACATTTTTTTGGCCTTCACGACTGCCAATCCCCCTCCGCTTCCGACCGACCTAGACCCTTGGATTACGCTTTCAGCCCTGGCCGACCCTTATTTTGACGGCGTCTACCAAGCCGTGGTCGAGAGTATCGAAGAGGCCGTGCTCAATGCCATGGTGGCGGCGGAGCCGATGAGCTATGCTAAGCCCCCAGGACGGATGATCGAGCGGGTCGATCTTCGCCGCCTGGTCAATCTCGCCACCCGATCCGGGACGGGCAATGAGCAAGGGCCTTAGAACGGCCCGTTTGCCAAAACGTGGCATCACGTCGCTTGGCGAGGCACCAATCACTCCAGGAAGCAGGATTGGTTAGGCTTTGATATCATGACCTTAGTAAGTCGGCCTGACTTTTAGGGCAGAAAGAGGGCTCGTATGGGCGAACGTGACATAGAGCGCCGGTGGAGACCGGAACGGGTCAAAGAAAGCGCGATTCACGAGATCGCACGGGTCCTGCCGCCCGGTCATTGGCAAGAATTCGATCCGTTTTTGATGATGGCAGAAGACTGGTTTCGCCGTGGAACCTTTGCTGAACACCCGCACCGCGGCATCGAAACCGTGACCTACGTCATCTCGGGACGCATGGGCCATTACGACAACAAGACCGGTCATGGCGGTGTATTGGGACCCGGGGACGTTCAATGGATGACGGCTGGCCGTGGGGTCGTCCACCAAGAGGATCCCTTGCCGAATGAACTCGTCCATAGTTTGCAGCTTTGGGTCAATTTACCCAAGGATCAAAAAATGATGGCCCCGCGTTATCAGGATCTGCCCCACGACCGGGTCCCGGCCAAGATTCAGGACGGTGTCTCCATCCAGCTTTATTCAGGCAGCATGGCAGGGCTGGTGGCGGACACCGCCAATGTTGTCCCGGTCACTATGGCGCGTGTGGCAGTTGCGGCCGCGTGCCAGACGATACTTGACGTTCACCCGAGCCACAACGGTTTTCTCTATATTCTCGAGGGACAGGGACGCTTTGCAGGTTCCCTGGCCCACGCGGGTGACCTTCTCTGGCTCTCGCGAGAAGGTGATAGGCTAAGCGTGCATGCAGATGGCAATCTACATTTTCTCATTTTTACCGGAAAGCCCCTCGGGGAGCCCGTGGTCGCATATGGCCCCTTCGTCATGACCACCCAGGATGAAATCCGCCAAGCCTTCGAGGACTACCATGCCGGCCGCTTTATCTAACCGGTTCCATGAAGATAGAAATTTGGAGGTGACTCATGCAATTTTATGGCTTTCTATCCAATTCGCACACGGCAGCCCTGGTGAGCCCAGACGCCTCCGTCGACTGGTTGCCTTTCCCCCGCTTCGATAGCCCTGCAGTCTTCTGCAAACTATTGGGGCGTGAGCGTAATGGATTTTTCCGTATTACGCCCGACAATATCGAAGGCCACGCCCACCAAGAATACCTAGAGGACACCAACATCCTGAAAACGACCTGGAAGACGGAGATGGGCCATGCCGTCATTCATGATTATCTCGCCATCGGGCGCCCGGAATTTCGACGGTTGGTCAAAAGCGATATTCCCCTGAGGGTCGAATGCCAGCCACGGTTTCAATACGGCCTCATCGAATCGGCGGCCACCCCCATTGAAAATGGCATCATCTACCGGAATCCCCTGGATCGGGAAGCGGTCATCCTTATCGTTCATGCAGGCAATGAAACCGCGCCACTGGCTATCGAGCAAACGGGCGGATCCTTTGGACTGCCGCCTGGGCGATATGAACTCATCCTTCAGTATATCGCCGATGATGAAGAGCGATTGGTGGAAGCGGCCGATGTGATTAAGGACCAAATTGCCATTCTCAAAGATGACCTTCTCCATGAGGATTTGAATGCCTCGCTAACGGAGACGATTATTTTTTGGCGCCACCGTCTAGCGATGCTGTCGCCCTACCGCGGACCTTATGCCGATGCATACCGTCGGTCACTGTTAGTGCTCTATGGCCTGACCTACCAAACCAATGGGGCCATCATTGCCGCCCCCACGACATCCCTTCCGGAAACGATTGGCGAAACCCGTCAATGGGACTACCGCTTCGCTTGGGTACGCGATGGTTCCTATGCGGCCGAAGCATTAATCATGGCGGGGGATCACGTCGGCTCGCGACGCTTCCTCGAATTTTTACTGAACTGCATTGACCTCCAAGGGAAACCCTTTGACGCCCCATTTTTTCACGTTGACGGTACGCTCATCCGTGGCGAGCATGATTTAGGATGGCTCCCCGGATATCAAAACTCCTATCCTTGCCGCGAAGGCAATGCCGCCACGCGGCAAGTGCAATTGGATATTGAGGGAGACTTCCTCTATAGCGTCTATCGCTACTTCGAGGATACCCACGATGAGGAATTCCTGCGTTTTTACTGGAATCGAATCCGCCTCGCGATTGATTGGGTGGAGAACAACTGGCGTCAGAAAGATGCGAGCCTCTGGGAATTCCGGGATCAGGACGACTATTATACCCATTCCGTACTCATGTGCTGGGTCGCCCTATATTATGGCTCCTTAATGGCGGACGTCGTTAAGGACCATGAGCATGCCACCCGCTGGCGGCGCGTAGCGCACCGGGTTAAAGATGCGATTGAGCAGCAAGGCTTCAACACTGAAGTGAACTCCTATGTGCAATCATTCGGCGGCCACGCCGTAGATGCCGCGTTGTTGGTTATGCCGCTTTACGGCTTTTGCCCCGCCGACGATCCCCGGTTCCTGGGCACATTAAAAAAGATTGAGCAGGACTTGGTGAAGGGCCATTGGGTCTATCGCTATGCGAGCGATATGCTAGGAACCGCCGCACACCCGTTCGTGCTTGCGTCCTTCTGGCTGGCCCGCCTCTACATTCGTCTTAACCGCCTAGCCGAAGCGGACGCCCTCATTGAGGGACTCCTGGGCTATCGCACCGATCTCGGTCTTCTAGGCGAGCATGCTGATCAAGAAACGGGCGACCCGCGGGGGAACTTCCCACAAGGATTTTCTCATCTGGGTCTGGTCATGGCGCTCATCGAGCTCCATCAAGCGCGCGCGACCGCATCTCGGTAACTTTTCCGGGACTGGGAGCGTTATCCCTGTCGAAGGAGTGAATCCATGTCGATTTTTCGCCGTCGACCATACCTTATGGCAAGCCTTATGGCGGGAGCCGCCTTGATGCTCTTGCCGTTCACCTATCTAGCTGGATGGCTTGGCGATTTAGGGCAGGTGAAACCCGCGTTGACGGCGCTAACTGCTGCCAACCAAGAAGTCGCCTGGCACAGCGCTCACGAGCCCCATCAGCCGCCTCAGGGAACTCCGGTGGTACGGTCTACCTGGACCGATGCCTCAGTGACGCTCACATGGAACAAAGTGGCAAAGGCGTCCACCTATACCATCTATCGTGCTCCCGCTTCGGATAGCTTCAGCCAAGCGTCAGCCATCGCTACCATCACGCCCACCCGATCGCCCAGCTATACCGACACCACCGTTCTCCCGGGAACCACCTACCATTATTGGGTGGCGGCCGACAACGCCGCCGGAGAAGGCCCCGTGAGCCCCGCCGTGACCGCGCGCACATATCTCTCATGGACCACCATCACCCAAATGGGAGAACAGGCGGCCGGCTCCGTGAGCGCTAATCAGTGGTCCAAGACGGCCTGGGGACTCTTGGGCAGCCACTCCCAGGTGGAGCGTGGTCCCCTTTGGAATATCGCCGGGACGCTTGTCACCCCGTTGGTAGCCGCGCCGACGCATTCGACTTGGCTTAAGTCCGAGGGGGTCACGTGGCATCTCAAAGGTCAAACCGTGAGCGCCATATCCATTCGTGGCGAGGTGAGCAAAATCTCCGCCCAAGCATCTCTTGCAGTCCTAGTTCACGGCGCCTGGACCCCCAGCGATTTGGCGCTCTGGCAAGAAAATGGCCATTGGACGACGGCGGTGATTAGCCAGGGGGCAAAGCCCCTTCCCCCTAAAGCGCTCATCTTGAATCAATACGGCCAGGCGGTTGGTATCAGCGATTCGAACGGTACCTTCATCAATGTGTAGCCTGTATCTCGTTCGCCATGCC